>NZ_DASPMG010000403.1:0-24739 GCF_035627195.1 Azospirillum sp. | reverse complement strand
CTGAAAGCATCTAAGCGGGAAACCCACCTCTAAACCAGACCTCCCCGAGAGCCGTGGTAGACCACCACGTCGATAGGCCGGGTGTGGACGGGCGGCAACGCCTGAAGCTTACCGGTACTAATCACTCGATCGGCTTGATCTGTGCGTGCATGGGCCGCGCGCAGCAGCAAGCCCGCTCAAAACCAACCGCCGCAAGAACCTCGTCGCTTTCACATCTCGATCGGCCGCGTGCGCGCCTGGATGACCTGGTGGTCATGGCGAAGGCCCCAACACCCGATCCCATCCCGAACTCGGCCGTGAAATCCTTCAGCGCCCATGGTACTGCGTCTTAAGACGTGGGAGAGTAGGTCGCCGCCAGGTCTTCCAGCCGCGCATGCCCCCGATCGAGAAAACAAACCCTCCTCACAGACCTCCCCCCCAACACGCAAACGCCTTGCCGGTCCCCCCAAATCAAGGGCGCTGGGAACAGGCGCGTTTTCGCGTGCGCCGCTTTCCAGGCGGGCGGCGGTTGCCGTGTTTGTGCAACCCTCGATCATCAAAGCCGCAACCTCCCGATCCCGCGTGCCCGGAAGGGTTCTCTCCTCCTCCGAGGTGGAGGCGGAGGTCGCTGGCGTTTCTGCACCCGCACCTCTGGCCCGTCCATCTCTGGCCGCCCCATCTCTGGCCCGCCCATCTCTGGCCGCCCCATCTCTGGCCGCCCCATAGCTGGCCGAATGTCGGGCTGGACATGGCCGGATTGCGACGGCAACCCTTCATTGCGCATAAAATGACAATTCGCGCTTTGATAGGGTGAAGGGATAAAGCCATGGCGGCAGACGCGGTGGGAACGCCGGTGATCGGCGGTACCGGGGATGAGACGTTGAGTGGCGGCGGCGGCGATGACGTCGTGAACGGCGGTGACGGAAACGACATCGAGGATGGCGACGCGGGCAACGACGCGCTGAGCGGCGCTTCGGGTGACGACACCCTGTTCGGCGGCCTCGGCGGCGACCTGCTGATTGGCGGCGATGGCGCCGACATCCTGTCCGGTGGTCTGGGGGCCGACACGCTGGTCGGCGGCGACGATGATGACGAGGACTGCTTCTGCAACGTCAGCATCGAGGACATGATCGTCGACTACAAGCCGAACGACACCATCAAGACCACCGTGACCGTGAGCCGGGTTGAGGTGGACAGCTTCGACGGCGTCACCGCGCTGAGCTTCTTCAACGGTGATGAGTGGGTGGACGGCGTCTTCCTGGTCGGCGACTTCGACGGGACCTTCACGCCCGTGTTCAGCGCGGACGGGACGGCCACCATCCGCTACACGCCGCGCAATGCCGGCGGATCAGGGGGCGGATCGGGAGGCGGAACCGACGGTTCCGATCCGGTCACGATCAGCACCGCCACGCAGACCATCGGCGGGCGCACCATCACCGTCACGACCACCTCCGGCGGCGGCGAGGCCACGAGGATCGCCGTCCTCGTGCCCCCGGAAGCCGGGGCGGGTGCCGGCTCCACGCTGGTGTCCCTGCTGCCGGGCGTGACCGACTCCGGGACCCTCACCATAGCGGTGCCGGCGGCCCACCGCGTCACGGCAACCGGCACGGAGCGGCCGCAGAGCGGCGGCGGGGCCCGTTCCGCCCTGTTGGCGCAGGCCATGGCCATTGCCGGCGATGCCGCGACCGCGACCACGCTGGGGCAGGCGGCCGACGGCTTCCTCGATCGCCTTGGCGCCACCGGCCTGACGGTCCGAACGGTGTCGGTTACTGCCGGCGGGGAGTCCGGGCCGGTGCTCGCCTTTGCAGGCAGCGGCGCTTCGGCCCGGGCCCTGGTCGTCGACGTCCGCACGCAGGCGTCGGCACCGGTTCTGCAGATCGACGGCGTCGACTTCGTGGCCGTAGCCGGTGCCGCCACGCTGACCGGCGGGGCTGGCGACAACGTCTGGAGCGGCGACGCGATGGTCCAGAGCATGGCCCTGGGCGCCGGGAACGACACGGCGTTCGGCGGTGCCGGCGGTGACGTGCTGTACGGCAACACCGGCGTGGACGCGCTGTACGGCAACCAGGGGGCCGATACGCTGTATGGCGGCCAGGGCGGGGATATCCTGTTCGGCGGCCAGGGCAACGACGTGCTCGTCGGCAACCTGGGCGCCGACACGCTGTACGGCGGGCTGGGCGCCGACGTGTTCGAGGTCGGCAGCCCATCGGCGGCCGGCGACGTCATCGGTGATTTCGACGCCGGGGTGGACAGGATCGCGGTCGTCGGGCCGAATTTCGGTGCCATTCCGGTCGGCACGCTGTCGGCGCGGCACTTCGCGCTCGACCATCCGACCTCGGCCGATGCGCAGTTCGTGTTCGACACGCGCACCGGCGTGCTGTCCTTCGACGCCGACGGCAGCGGGGCAGGGGCGGGCGTGGCCGTCGCCACGCTGAACGTGCGGACGCTGAGCAGCGTGGACGTGCTGGTCCTCGCTCCGGGCGGCTGAGGGGCGGACGCGGCATCAACCCGAACACTCTCCGCGCGAATGTTCTCCGGCACCGGGGCCACCCGCAAGTGGCAGGAGTGGCGACACAGAAGGGCTATGCGCCTTGACCCATACGATCCCTGGGCCACGGTCGATGCAGGTGCAACACGTGGGAGAGAGTGATATGGGCCGATTGTTTTTCGTGCTGGCGCTTGGCTTGAGCGTTGCCGCCTGCGGTCAGATGGGAGGCGGAAGCAACAGCGGCATGTCGGGCGCCAGCAGCGGCGGGGCCACGGGCCCGGCCGCCAGCAGCAGCGGCGCCGGGGTGTCGGGCGGGGCCGGCAGCGAGAGCGGCATGGGCGGTCGCGGCGGTGGTCCTGGTGGTGCGGGCTCCGGCGGCGCCGGATCCGGTGGGGCCGGTGGCGGGAGCGGCGGCCGTTAGGGCCGGGGGCCGTTTCCGGGGTCTCGGGTTTGCGTGCGCTGCAACATGGGCATTGCGTGCGGCGCCGATCGGACGGAAGATCGGCGCCGCATCCCGGCGTTGACCCACGCATCCCAAAGGAAGGTTCGGATGGCCGGTTACGACAACGCTCAAGGCCCGGAAGGGCTTGTCATCAGCCTGATCGAGACGGCGGCGAAGGCGCTGGACGACATGTCCGACGCGGCGGGAGAGATCGCGCCGGACATCGGCGACCTCACCGACTCCCTTGTCGACGCGCAACGCGTGGCCGACCGCGCGGCGCAGGACCTGCGGCGTATCGCCAAGAAGGTGGCCGCCCGCCGCGCCGCGGCCTGACGATGGACGCACCCGGGCAGGGCGGGCCGAGGCGCCGGCCTGCTCGGGGCGCTCCCCGCCCTGATCAGTCGCAGGCGCGTTCGTGGATGTCCTCGTACACCAGCGGGCTGTCGACGATGGCCAAGCCCTCCGCGACACGGTCGCGGGTGTAGGCGCGGAAATCCTCGGCCGCGGCGCGTTCGGCGCGGGTGCGGCAATCGGCGTCGGCGACCTGGGGCGGTGGCGCGGCGCCGGAGCAGCCGGCCAGCAGGGCGGCGAGTGCGACGAGGATGGGCAGGCGGCACATGGCGTCCTCCGCGGGATCCGGCGCGTTCCCAACCTCAACGCGGCAGACCCGCCGAAGGTTTCCCGCCGAAGGTTTCCCGGCGAAGGTTTCCCGGCCTACTGGCGGCCGATCAGCGTTCCCATCAGGCGGGTGCGGATGGCGGCAACGGCGCATTCCAGCGGGCGGTCGGCCTCCGGCTTGGCGGGCACTCCGGCGACGTCGGGGCACAGTTCGTCCATCTTCCAGGCCCGCGGGTTGGGCGGCGGCGGCGCATGCGGGTCGCAGGCGGCGGGATCGGCGTGCATCTCCTCCGGCGGCGGGCCGCCGTTGGTGACCGGCATGGCCGGCTTGATCTCCAGGTTCGGCGTGACGCCGAAGCAGTCCACCAGCGCCCCCGACGGGCGGAAGTAGCGTGCCGTGGTCAGCCGGATGCCGACGTCGCCGGACAGCGACGATATGGTCTGCACCGACCCCTTGCCGTAGCTGCGCGCCCCGAACAGCAGCGCCCGGCTGTGGTCCTGCAGGGCGCCGGCGACGATCTCCGACGCCGAGGCGGAGCCGCTGTTGACCAGCACGACCAGCGGCAGACCCGCCATCAGGTCGCCCGGCGTGCCGGAGTAGCGGCGGTTTTCGTCCGGGTCGCGGCCACGCACGGAGACGATGTCCACCGCCTCCAGGAACCGGTCGGCGACGTTGACCGCTTGGTCGAGCAGGCCGCCGGGGTTGTTGCGCAGGTCCAGCACCGCGCCGGCCAGCCGGCCGCCGGCCTGCCGGCGCAGGTCCTCCACCGCCTCGTCCAGCGCGTGCGCGGTCTGCTGGTTGAAGGTGGCGATGCGGATGAAGGCGACGTCGCCTTCCAGGCGGTAGCGCACCGGCTGGATCTTGACGATGGCGCGGGTCAGCGCCACGCGGAACGGGTTCTGGCCGCTGGCGCGCTGCAGCGTCAGCGCCACCGAGGTGCCGACGGGGCCGCGCATGCGGGCCACGGCGTCGCGCAGGTTCAGCCCCTTGACCGGGTGCTCGTCGATGCGGGCGATCAGGTCGCCGGTGCGCAGGCCGGCGCGCGCGGCGGGCGAGCCGTCGATGGGCGAGACGACGCGGACCAGCCCGCTCTCCTCGTCCATCGTCACTTCGATGCCCAGGCCGCCGAACTCGCCCTGCGTCTGTTCGCGCATGTAGCGGAAATGCTCGGAATCGAGGAAGCTGGAATAGGGGTCGAGGCCGCTCAGCATCGTGTCCAGCGCCGCTTCGGTGAGGGCACGGTCGTTGGACTGAGGGTCTTCCTTCTTCTTCTTGTGCAGCCCGGTGAGCGCCTTGTCGACCAGCACCTGCGGGTCCATCGGCTTCACGTATTCCGCCAGCACCCGGCGCATCACGTCGGCGAACAGCACGTAGTTGCGGTCGCCCGTGGAGGGCAGGGTTCCGCTGCTGCGCACCTTGGCGAATTCATGGCGGTAGCGGTCGAGCGCTGCGCCGATGTCGGCGCGGCCGGCCGGCGCCACCGCGCAGGCGGTGCCCGTGGCCACCAACAGCAGCAACAGCGCCACCAGCAGTCTCGCCATCCTGCGCCCCTCTCGACCCGCCGGCTCGGCCGGCACAAGCAAATTCATACGACGCCACTATATCAGCGTTTCGCCATTCCACGGCTTGCGCGCGATCAAACGCGCCGCGCTGGAGGGGCGGTCTCCGTACAGCACGTTAGCATGCCGCACACCCGATCTCAATTTGGCGCGGGCCGCGCTCGCGCCCGGCCCCGGGCCATGTCCTGGAACTCCATATCCTGGAACTCCTTGTCCCGGAACTCCGGCCCGCAACGAAGATGGGGATGGAACGCCGGTTTGCCTGCCCGCATTGGTGGATTTCTGACGAAAGAACAATCGGGACTATCCATCGGGGCGGCATCAGCAGATGCGCGGCAGCTGTTCGCCCGACAGCCAGTCGACGATGCGCTTGCCGCCGAAACGCGTCTCCATCTGCACGAAGTGGTGCGGATCCTCGTGCACCGTGCCGACCATCGCGGCGTCACGCCCCAGCGGATGCGCGCGCATGGCGTCCAGCAGGCGCTGCGCGTCTTCGGCGGCGCAGATGGCGATGAGCTTGCCTTCGTTGGCGACGTAGAGGGGATCGAGGCCGAGCAGCTCGCACGCCGCCGCCACCTCGCCGCGCACGGGGATGTCGGCCTCGCGCAGCAGCATGCCGACGCGCGACTGGTGCGCGATCTCGTTGAGCGTGGTGGCGAGGCCGCCGCGAGTCGGGTCGCGCAGCACATGCACGTCCGGCACCGCCGCCACCATGCCGGCGACCAGCCCGTGCAGCGACGCCGCGTCGGAGACGATGGCGGTTTCGAAGCTCAGGTTCTCGCGGGTCGACATGATGGCCACGCCGTGGTCGCCCATGGTGCCGCTGACCAGGATGACGTCGCCGGGGCGAGCCCGGTCGCCCGACGGCGCCACGCCCGGCGGCACGACGCCGAAGCCGGTGGTGGTGATGAACACGCCGTCGCCCTTGCCGCGCTCCACCACCTTGGTGTCGCCGGTCACGATGGACACGCCGGCCTCGCGCGCGGCGACCGCCATGCTGTGGACGATGCGCTGGAGGTCGGCCAGCGGGAACCCCTCCTCCAGGATGAAGCCGGCGGTGAGGTAGAGCGGCTTGGCACCGGCCATCGCCACGTCGTTGACGGTGCCGTGCACGGCCAGCGCGCCGATGTCGCCGCCGGGGAAGAACAGCGGCGAGACGACGAAGCCGTCGGTCGTCACCACCATGCGCCCGGCCGGCACGTCGAAGGCCGCCTGGTCGTTGCCCTGGTCGAGCAGCGGGTTGGAGAAGGCTGCGGCGAACAGCTCGCGCACGAGCTGGGCCATCGCCTTGCCGCCGGATCCGTGGCTCATGTCCACGGCGCCGTTGGCGAGGTCGAGCTTGCGGGTGAACAGGCGGCCGGTGGTCATGGCGGGATGCACGCTTTATCGAAGTGGGGAGAGGGAAAGGGGCGGGAGTGTATCACCCGGCCGGCGGATCGTCAGGTACGCGGTCCTGCGCGCCGTGCCAGATGCGCAGGATTTCGATGCTTCCAGGGTGATCGGGCGTGTCTTCCCTGGTTCGATAGACGATTACGAAGGGATGAACACCGGGAAGTTCGCGCGTGCCTGGCTCCGCGCCGGCCCGACCGATCCGTGGATGTTCGTGCAGAATGCGGGTGGCCCGGCGCAGGCGACCGACGATGTCTTGGGCAGCCGACGCTCCACGGGTGCGGAGCGTGTAGGCGCGGATATCCGCAAGAGCGTGGATGGCCTCAGGAGTCCAGCCGACCCGCCGCACGCCCGGTTTCAGCCGGCAGTGCGCCGGGCCTTCGGCACCGGCATCGAAAGCTCGTTCTCACTGCCCCAGGAATCGACCCAGGCCCACACGTCCTCGTCATCGACCAGAAGCCCGGCGTCGGCCGACGCGACTCCCTCCTGGACGGCCTTCAGGAAAGCCTCCTTGTCACCGTAGACGGGGTCCCATTCGGCGGGACGCTCGGGCTGTGGCCGCAGCTTGGTCATGGCAGAAAGGCTATCACGCGGCCGGAGCACCGGCAACGGCATCCCCCGATTGCGTCATGCCGGCCTCGGCCAGCAGCGCCAGCGTGCGTTCGGCCTCGGCGGGGTCGAGCTTGTTGATGGCGTAGCCGACGTGGACGATCACGTAGTCGTCGATGGCCACGTCCTCGACCAGGGCCAGGGAGATGGTGGTCTTCACCCCGCCCAGGTTGACGGTGGCGCGGTCGTCGTCCAGCAGTTCGACGACGCGGGCGGGCACGGCGAGACACATCGGTACCTTCCTCCCTGGCTCACAAATCTAACTCAAACAAACCGGGCTCAAACTTTGCGCGGCGACCCAGGCCTGCCCCAGGCTCAGGCCGCCGTCGTTGGCCGGAGCCTGACGTGGCAGCAGCGCCGCGACGCCGCGTTCCGCGAACCCCGCCGCCAGCCCCTCCGCCAGCACGGCGTTCATCAGGCAGCCGCCGGACAGCGCGATGCGGCCGAAACCATGGCGCTCCAGCACCGGCATCGCCCAATCCACCAGCGCCGCCACCAGCGTGCCATGGAACAGGTCGGCACCGTCCGCCGCATTGATCTGCAACAGTCTTTCAAGCAGTGGTGCCAGGTCAAGCACACCGCCTTCGATGCGCCTGCCCTCCACCCGCCATGCGCCGTCCGCCGCGCGCGGCGCGCGGACCAGCGATTCCAGCGCCATCGGCGCCTCGCCCTCGAACCCGGCGACGGCGCGCACGCCCAGCAACCCGCAAGCCGCGTCGAACCAGCGCCCGCACGACGAGGTGAGGGGCGCGTTCACGCCGTTCTCGATCATCCGCCGCACACCGTCCGCCGGTCCGTGCGCGGCGAAGCGGGCGGCGATCTCCGACGACCGTCCCAGGCGCACCAGCGCCGCCGCCGCCATGCGCCAGGGCTGGCGCGCCGCCGCGTCGCCGCCGGGCTGGGCCAGCGGGGCGAGGTGGCCCAGGCGCTCGAACCGGGCGCCGTCCACGTACAGCATCTCCCCGCCCCAGGCGCCGCCGTCGGCGCCCAGGCCGAAGCCGTCGAGCGCGAGGCCGACCGCCGGCCCCTCGATGCCGTGTTCGGCCAGCACGGCGGCGACGTGCGCGTGGTGGTGCTGCACGGGAATGGCGGGCAGGCCCAGCTGTTCGGCAAGCCGCTCGGCGAAGCGGGTGGATTGGAAGTCGGGGTGCAGGTCGTGCGCGACGGCGACCGGCGTCACCTCCAGGATGTGCAGCAGGTGTTCGGCCGCCTCCTCCAGGAAGCCGACGGTGGCGGCGTTGTCCAGGTCGCCGACGTGCTGCGACAGGAATGCCTCGGCGCCGCGGGCGACGCAGACGGTGTTCTTCAGGTGCCCGCCCACCGCCAGCAGCGGCGGCACGGCGGCGGCCAAGCGGATCGGGTCCGGCACGCTGCCGCGCCCGCGGCGCAGGTAGGCGGGTGCTCCGGCCACCACCCGCATCACCGAATCGTCGGCGCGCACGAGGATGTCGCGGTCATGGTCCACGATCAGGTCGGCGATGCCGGCAAGGCGGCGGTGCGCCTCGCCGTTGCCGATGGCCAGAGGCTCGCCGCCGGGGTTGGCGGAGGTCATGACCAGGGTGAGGTCCTGCGGCTGGTCCAGCCACGCGGTGCCGTCCGGCCGCCCGGCGCCCTCGTGGAACAGCAGGTAGTGGATTGGCGTGTAGGGCAGCATCACGCCCAGCCACGCGAGGTCGGGCGCGATGTCCGGGGCGAGCACCGGCGCGTCGTCGCGCCGCCGCAGCAGCACGATCGGCCGCGCGGTGCCCTCCAGCAGCGCGCGCTCCTCCACCCCGACGTGCGCGAACCGCCGCGCGGAGGCGGTGTTGGCGACCATCAGGGCGAAGGGCTTGCCGTTGCGCTGCTTGACGCGGCGCAGGCGCGCGACCGCCCCGTGGTCGAAGGCGTCGCAGGCCAGATGGAAGCCGCCCAGCCCCTTGATGGCGACGATCTTCCCGGCCCTCAGCGCCGCCAGAACCTCCTCCACCGGGTGCGACAGGCGCGGGCCGCAGCCGGGGCAGGCGGTGGGCTGGGCGTGGAAGCGGCGGTCGCCGGGATCGTGGTATTCGCGCTCGCACTCCGGGCACAGCGGGAAGGCGGCCATGGACGTCTGCGGCCGGTCGTAGGGCAGGCGGCGGGTGATGGTGAAGCGCGGCCCGCAGTGCGTGCAGTTGAGGAACGGGTAGCGGTACCGGCGGTCGGCCGGGTCGAACAGCTCGCCCAGGCAGGCGGGGCAGATGGCGGCGTCGGCGGTGACGGCGGTGGTGACGGCGCGGCCGGTGTCGCTGGCGCGGATGGCGAAACCGGCCTCGCCGGCCAGGGGCGCCACCGCTTCCACCTCCACCGCGTCGATGCGGGCGAGCGGCGGCGGTTCGGCCTTCAGCGCCGCGAGGAAGCCAGCGGTGTCCGGCCCTTGCGCCTCCAGCAGCACGCCCTCGCCGTCGTTCAGCACCCAGCCGGACAGGCCGTGCCGGCGCGCCAGCGCGTGCACGGTGGGGCGGAAGCCCACCCCCTGCACCCGGCCGCGCACACGCACGCGGACGCGCTGCGGGACGGCCGTCATGCCCGCCGTCTGGCCTTCGCCAGCCCGGCGTCGATCCAGGTGTACCACGCGTCCAGGCCCTGGCCGGTGGTGGAGGAGACCTGCATCACCTCCAGCCCGGGCTTGAGCTGGCGGGCGTAGCCGATCATCCGCTCCACGTCGAAGGTCAGGTGCGGCAGCAGGTCGACCTTGGTGACCAGCAGCAGGTCGGCGGCGGCGAACATATTGGGGTACTTCAGCGGCTTGTCCTCGCCCTCCGTCACCGACAGGACGACGACCTTGCGCGCCTCGCCCAGGTCGAAGCCGGCGGGGCAGACGAGGTTGCCGACGTTCTCGATGAACAGCACGCTGTCGTCGGCCACGCCCAGGCCGCCCACCGCCTGGGTGATCATCTGGGCGTCCAGGTGGCAGCCCTTGCCGGTGTTGATCTGGATGGCGCGCGCACCGGTGGCGCGGATGCGGTCGGCGTCGAAGGAGGTCTGCTGGTCGCCCTCGATCACCGCCACGGGGAAGCGGCCCTTCAGGTCGGTCAGCGTGCGCGCCAGCAGCGTCGTCTTGCCCGAACCGGGGCTGGACATGAGGTTCAGGACGAACACCCCTTTGGCGGCGAAGAGCTGGCGGTTGACGGCGGCGAAGCTGTCGTTCTTGGCCAGGATGTCCTGCTCGATCCGCACCAGCCGCGTCTGGCTCATGCCCGGTACCGAGGCGCCGGCGGCGCCGTGGCCGTAGTGCAGCGTGCCCCCGCCGTGGTCGTGCCCGTGGTCATGCCCATGCCCATGGTCGTGGACATGCGCTTGCGCGTGGCTGTGGCCGGCATGGTCGTGCGTGTGGCGGATCACCGTGCCGTCGGGCAGCACGTGCTCGTGCTCATGGTGATGGACATGGCCCTCGTCCCGGCCTTGCCCCTGGCCCTCGATCCTGGTTTCGCCGTCGCCGCAGCCGCAGACCGTGCACATCACTCCACCTCCAGTTCCTTGATCCGCATCTGCTCGCCGTCGGTGAGGACCCATTGGTGCCCGCCGCACTCCGGGCAGGGGGCGTAACGTTCGGCAATCTCCACCGTTTTCGCGCACGCCGTGCAGAAGGCCTGTCCGGGCGGCCGCTCGATCTCCAGCCGTGCCCCTTCGGCCGGCGTGCCGCGGCTGACGACGTCGAAGCCGAACTCTATCGCCTCCGGCTCCACGTGCGATAGGCGGCCGATGACGAGGCGCACGGTTCTCACCGTGCGGAAGCCCTGCGCCTCCGCCTGTTCGCGGATCACGTCGACGATGCCCTGGCTGAGCGCCATCTCGTGCATGCCGGTCAGAGCCCCATCTGCGGCCGGTAGCCGTCGGCCAGCGCCGCGACGATGGAGGGCGGCGTCAGCAGCGCGAAGCCCGCCGCGTCCGCCAGCGGGCCGGCGTCGGCGTAGCCGTCGGGTGACCAGCGGTGCAGCCGGCCTCCGGCCGCCAGGAAGGCATCCACGCCACGCGCCACGAACGCGCCATCCGGCAGGTTCGCCGGCAGCGGGTGCAGACGGCGGGCGCGGGTGGCGGGATCGATCCGCTCGGTGTGCAGGCGGGCGTCCAGCTCCGGCGCACGGGGTGGGGCATCGAGGCCGTTGCCGCGCGCCCAGTGGGCGCGGAAGCGGGTGAAATCGGCACGGCGGCACTCGGCGCAGGGGCGGTGCCCGGCGGCCAGCGCCGTGGCCTCGTCCAGGAAGAACAGCTCCGTGTACAGCCCCGGCTGCATCAGCGGGCGGCGGCGCCCCTTGAAGGACAGAAGGCAGCAGATCCAGGCCCGCGTGGTCCAGTTGCGGCGGATGGCGCCGTGCTCGTCGTGCAGGCAGCCACGGTTGCCCATCCAGGCGCCGCGTGCGGGAACGGCGACCGCTTCGCCGAACGGGGTGACGCGGTTGCGGCGCGGCATGGCCTAGGCCTCCTCCACCGTGACGGCGGCGCGCACGCAGGGATCCAGCGCCGCCACCAGCAGCGCCGCCCGGCCGGCCAAGTCGCCTCCGGCCGGATCGACACCGGCCAGGGCGCTGGTGAGGCCGCGCGCCAGCGGCCCGTCGGCGGCAAAGTTCCACTCGGTCGGCGCCACGGTGCGGTAGTCGGCCATCCGTCCGTCGGCGATGCGCACCCAATGCGCCAGCCGGCCGCGCGCCGTTTCCACCGCTCCGGCCCCGGTGCCGCGGTCGCCCCGTGCCGGTGCCGGGCCGGCGGGTTCCAGCCGGTCCAGCAGCGCCGCCATGCGGTCCGGCAAGCCGGCCAGTTCGACCAGCCGGGCGGCGAAGTGCGCGGCAAGCCCGGCACCGGACCGTGTGACCAGCGCCGCCACCAGCGGGTGGTCCGCGGTGCGCGCCAGCGGCCCGGTGAGGGCCGGGGCGCCGTCCCGGTGCGGACGGGCGGAGAAGCCGGGATCGGCCGCCAGCCGCTCGGCGAACCAGGAGGGCGGCAGGTCGGGCAGGGCGGCGACGTCGCAGCCGCCGAACCCCGCGAGGTCCGGCGTCAGGACCTTCGCCAGCAGCCGGGCGGTGGGCGTGGCGCCGTCGGCAGCCCAGGCGGCGAAATCGTTTGGTGTTTCAAGGGCCGGCGCGCCGCCGAAGACAGCGTGGCCGATCCCGGCGCGCAGGCGGTCGATCGCGGCGGCGAGGGCCGCCGTATCGGGACGCAGCGTGCCGCCGCCGGGGGTGATGGCATCGCGCTGCGGATACAGGGCAGGCACCAGCGCCGACACGGCCGCGCGCAACGGGGCGAGGTCCTGCGGGCGCGGTGCCTCGCCCAGCAGGCGCGGCCAGTCCATGCAGGCCTGCCACGCGTGGCTGCCCGCCGTCTCGCCCAGCACCAGCAGCGTGCGGGCCGCCCGGTGGGGAGCGTCGGGTGCCGCGCCGAGCGCCGCCTCGCACGCCTCCACCGCCGCCACGCCCTGGCCCATGCCGCAGACGCTGTAGAGCAGCGGCAAGAGGCGCAGCGCCTCTGCCACCGTGCGGCCTGCCAGCGCCCCGGCCGCTGAGGTCGGGCGCTGCACGGCGACCCGCGCGGCGCGCACGGTGCCGCCCGCCACCGTCAGGTGGACGGTCACCGCGCCCTCGATCCCGGCGGTCATGCTCATGCCCGGTAGCCCCTCTCAGGCCGGCCATTCTGATGGAACCGGGGCAGGCTACACTGATGTGCATCAAGGCCGCACCACCCGATCGGGCAGGTGCGAATACGGAAACGGCGCCCCGAAGGGCGCCGTCGCGTTGGGGATGCGGGCCGTTCAGCCGCGCCGGACGATGGACAGGAAGCCGTTCACCTCGTTGCCCAGCTTCTGCGATTCGCCGAGCAGCGCCTTGGCGGCGGCCAGCAGTTCCTCCGCGCTGGCGCCGGTGCTCTGGGCTTGGCGGGAGACCTCGCCGATGCTGCCGGTGACCGAACGCGTGCCGGTGGAGGCCTGCTGCACGTTGCGGGCGATCTCGCTGGTCGCGGCCCCCTGCTGCTCCACCGCGGCGGCGACCGTGGTGGTGATCTCGCTGATGCGGCGGATGGTGTCGACGATGGCGGAGATGGCGCCCACCGCGCGCTGCGTCTCGCCCTGGATGGCGCCGACCTGGTTCTGGATGTCCTCGGTCGCCTTGGCGGTCTGGTTGGCGAGGTTCTTCACCTCCTGCGCCACGACGGCAAAGCCCTTGCCGGCCTCGCCCGCGCGCGCCGCCTCGATGGTGGCGTTCAGCGCCAGCAGGTTGGTCTGGCTGGCGATGTCGTTGATCAGGTTCACCACGTCGCCGATCTTCTGCGCGGCGTCGGCCAGGCCCTGCACGGTGGTGTTCGTCTCCTGCGCCTCGCTGACGGCGCGGTCGGCGACCTGCGTCGCCTCGCCCACGTGGCGGCTGATCTCGCCGATGGAGGCCGACAGCTCCTCGGCCGCCGCCGCCACCGTCTCGACGTTGGCGGAGGCCTGCTCGGACGCGGCGGACACGGTGGTCACCGCGGCCTGCGTCTCCTCGGCGTTGCGCGACAGCCGCTCGGCGTTGCCGCGCATGCGGTTGGCGGATTCGGTGACGGCGCGCACCACCACGTCGATGTTGCCGGCGAAGCTCTGCGTCGCGCGGTCGATCTCCGCGCGACGGCGGGCCTGCTCGGCCTCGCCCTCGCGCTGGCGGCGGTCCAGCTCGTCCGCGTGGCCGAGGGAGTCCTTGAAATGGGCGACGGCGCGGGCGATGTCGCCGATCTCGTCCGTGCGGTCGGTGTCGTTGACGGTGACCGCGAAGTCCTTGCGCGACAGCGCCCCCATCACGTCGACGAGGCCGTGCAGGGCGCGCAGCTGCGACTTGACGTAGTAGAAGGTCAGCACGACCAGGGCGATGCCGATCAGCGTGGCGATCATGGCGATGCGCCAGCCCAGCGCGGTGACCATCTCATAGAACTCGCCCTTCGGCATGCCGACGGCGATGGTGCCGATGGTCTTGCCGGCGGTGTCCTTCAGCGGCACGTAGCTGAGGATGTACAGCACGTCGCGCACCATCGCCTCGCCCACATACGCTTGGCCGCGGCCGATCACCTGCTGGGAGACGGCCTCCGAGATCCTCGAGCCGATGGGGCGGCTGCCGTCGGGGTTCTTCAGCGTGGTGGCGATGCGCTCGTCGCCGCGGGTCATGGTGACCGTCAGGCCGTTCAGCGCGCCGCTGACCTTGTCGACCACGTCGAAGGAGCCTTCGACCACGCGGCTGCCGACCGCCAGCTTGCCGTTGATCAGCGAATAGGGTTCGTTCAGCGGGTTCAGCACCGCCAGGGCGACCTTCATGTTGGTCTCCTGCCGGGCAATCTCCAGCTCCTTCAGTTCGTTGGACACGAAGTAGAGCGCCATGACGACGATGGCCGAACAGCTGACGATCGTGCCGACGATGTTGAGGACGACGAGCTTCTGGTTGAAGCTCAGCCGGCTGAACAGGCCCCCCATGCGCAAAACTCCCACGTGCGTGACCGCTTCGGTCTATTGCCGTAAGCGAAAGAATTGTGCGCGGGAAGGTAGCAGTTTTAAGCGATGGTGCGCAACAAGCGGAGGGAGCGCCTTTCGTCGCGCCCACCGCGTCGTAATGCGCAACGCTTCCCATCGGAAAGTTGATCTGGCACCATCGGGGCACTCGAATAACGGGTGCAGGGTGTCGTCATGAGTTCCTGGGTGTGGGGTCCGTATTTTCAGTTCCCGAGCGGGAACGTGTCGCAGAACGGCTGGCTCGACCATCTGTCGTGGTTCAGCCCGACCATCAATGTGGGTGCATCCGCCGATCCGCAACTGGAGGTGCGCATCACCCGCGAGCTCGGGTCGTATGGCCGGCAGCTCGGCACCATCCTGGACGCGGTGGAGGTGCTGCGCCGCCATGCCAACCTGGACACCGCCGCGCTGCCGCCGGAAGACCGGGCGAAACTGGAAAAGCTCGACCGCCTGCACGCCGCCGTCGACTGCATGAAGGAAAACGCCCGGACATAGCGGCACCCACCCGGCGCCCTGCCCGGAGTGGCTCTTGCGCGCCATCGGGGACGTTCGTTAGCATACGGCAACAATAACGCCGGCAAGGGGAGCGGCGCGGGGTGGCGGAACCGGTGGCCCAGGGCGCGGAATCGGCGGAGGAGCGCATCCTGCGGCTGGAGCGCCGCGTGGCCGAGCTGGAGGCGGAACGGGCCGCCGCCGCAGCGTCCCTGGCCGACCTGCGCGCCAGCAAGGCGCGCCTGCGCGACCGCGAGGAGCTGCTGACCCTGGTCATGCGCGGCCCCAACGACGGGCTGTGGGACTGGAACCCGGTCACCAAGGCGCTGTTCCTGTCCGCCCGCCTCCTGTCGATCATCGGCTTCGACAGCGACACGCTGCACACCAACACGCACGAATGGCTGAAGATCGTCCATCCCGACGACCGCGCCGGCTATGAGGCCAAGGTGGCCGAGCACCTCAAGGGCCTGACCGACCAGTTCGAGGCGGAGTACCGGGTGGCCGGCCCCGACGGCGCCTATCGCTGGGTGCTGTCGCGCGGGCTGGCGTTGCGCGGGCCGGACGGGCGGGCCTATCGCATGGCGGGCTCCATCGCCGACATCACCGACATCAAGCGCCGGGAGGGCGAGCTGCGCGCCAGCGAAGCGCGCTTCCGTTCCCTCATCCAGACGGCGGGCAGCATCATCCTGGTGCTGGACGCCGACGGCATGGTGGTGGAAGCCAACCGCGAGGCGGAACGCGCGTTCGGCGGCTGGCCCGTCGGCCAATCATGGCGGGAGCTGATCGACGAGCCGCCGGACGGCTCCTTCGCCTACCAGCTCACCGTCGCCAAGGCCGGGCGGGAGATCCGCAACTTCGAGCACGCGGGGCACGACCCGGCCGGGGCCGAGCGCGTCATCCTGTGGAACATGAACCGCCTGCCGGAGGCCGGGGGCGACGGCGCCGCCGTCATCTGCGTCGGCCAGGACATCACCCGCCGCAAGCGGATGGAGCGCGCGCTGCGCCAGGCGCACGACGAGCTGGAGATGCGCGTCGAGGAGCGCACGCTCGACATGCTGCGCGCCAAGGAACAGGCGGAACTGGCCAACCGCGCCAAGTCGGAGTTCCTGGCGAACATGAGCCACGAGCTGCGCACGCCCCTGAACGCCATCATCGGCTTCGCCTCGATGATGGAGAGCCAGCTGGTCGGCCCGCTGGGCAATCCCAAGTACCAGGAATACGCGCGGGTCATCGTCAAGTCGTCGGGGCACCTGCTGGCCGTCATCAACGACATCCTCGACGTCGCCAAGATCGAGGCCGGCAAGTTCGAGATCCACGCCCAGCCCATGGACATGCGCGACGCGGTCGAAAGCTCGGTCATGCTGATCCGCGAGCGCGCCTTCGACGGCGGCATCGACCTGCAGGCGGAGGTCGCCGACGACACGCCGCCGGTGCTGGCCGACGGCGTGCGGGTCAAGCAGATCCTGCTCAACCTGCTGTCCAACGCCGTCAAGTTCACGCCCGAGGGCGGGCGCGTGCGGCTGAGCGTCCGTCCCGCCGACGCCGCGCGCGTGCTGGCCGAGGTGAGCGACACCGGCATCGGCATGAGTGCGGAGGGAATCGAGCTGGCCATGCAGCCCTTCGGGCAGGTGGACAGCCATCTGTCGCGCCGGGCCGGCGGCACCGGCCTGGGGCTGCCGCTGGTGCGCTCCTTCGTCGACCTGCACGGCGGGGACATGGAGATCGAAAGCGCGGAGGGGCAGGGGACCACCGTGCGCGTCTACCTGCCCGTGGCGGCGGACGCGGCCTGACCTGCACCGCGACAGCGCACGGCCGACAGCGCACGGTTGACAGGGAGGGGCGAAGCGGGTGTCCTGTCGCCCCAATCCCCGGCAACAGCCCCCGGCACCAGACCCCATCATGCGCCTGTCGATCGCCGCTTCGCTCCTCGCCACCCTCATGGCGCTGCCGTTCTCCGCGCACGCCCAGGCCCCCGGCTACGATTGCGCCCGCCCCGCCTCGCGCGCCGACAAGGCGCTGTGCGACGACCCGGCGCTGGCCAGCCTCGACCGGATGGTGACGCGGGCCTACACGCTGGCCCGCGAGAACCGGCCGGGCGAGGCGGACGCGCTGCGGGCGGAGCACTGGCGCTGGCAGGCCGGGCGCGACGGGCTGCTGAAGGACCCCACCGACGTCAAGCCGCTGTTCCGCGCCTACGATTCCTGGCTGCGCATGCTGATCGTCAAGGCCGGCCCGCGCGCCACCCAGGCGGCCCTGGCTGCCGCACGGCCCATCGACCCGCTGACGGAGTCCGGCGCCCAGGCGGAGGAGGCGGCGGCCTTCGTCGCCTACGTGGCGACCACGCAGCAGCCCGACCCCAACCCGCCGCCCGAGGCGCCGGACGAGTTCCTGTCCACCTACGAGCGCTACGCCGGCTTCACCTTCATCGGGGCGCTGGCCGACGGGCGCATGGTGGCGATGGTGCCGACCGACTGCTTCGCCTACCAGTGCGCGGCCGCGCCCTACCTGCTCGATCCCAAGGCGGGGAGGATCACCCGCGCCGCGGTCGACGTGCTGGACAAGGCCGGCGCGCTGAAGTCCGATCCGCACGCCACGCCGCTGGGCATCCCGTCGGTCGCCGGCAACCAGATCGAGGTGTTCGAGCAGGCGCGCGGCAGCGGCGACTGCGGCAACCGCTGGACCTACCGCGCCGACGCCGCGGCGCTGCGCCTCGTCAAGCGCATCGCCAAGCCGGCCTGCGACGGCAAGGACTGGGCGCCGAACACCACGGTGACGAAGACGTACCGGTAGCCCGCCCGCGCGATTGACCGCCTCCGCCGCACTCGCCACCTTAGGTCAAGGCAGACGGGGAGGGCGGCGATGACGGGCGGCCGGCAGGAACTCATGCGGCGGATCGACCAGGCGCTGGGACGCGCCCGGGCCGATCTGGTCATCAAGGACACGCGCTTCCTCAACGTCGCCACCGGCGAGATCGCCGAAGGCGACATCGCCATCTGCGGCGACCGCATCGTCGGCACCTACGAGTCCTACGACGGCGTGCGGGAGATCGACGGGCGGGGCCTGACCGTCGTTCCCGGCTTCATCGACACGCACGTGCACTGCGAGTCCACCTGCGTCACGCCGTTCGAGTTCGACCGCTGCGTCCTGCCGCGCGGCACCACCACCGCCATCTGCGACCCGCACGAGATCTGCAACGTTCTGGGCGAACGCGGGCTGACCTATTTCCTGGAGAGTGCCGGGCGCATGGCTCTGGACCTGCGCGTCCAGCTGTCCTCCTGCGTCCCCGCCACCGACCTGGAAACATCGGGCGCGCGGCTGGAGGCGGACGACCTCGTCCGCTACCGCGACCATCCGCACGTGCTGGGTCTGGCCGAGTTCATGAACTTCCCCGGCGTCTTCGCCAAGCTGCCGGCGGTGCTGGACAAGCTGGCCGCCTTCCAGGACCGGCACATCGACGGGCACGCCCCGCTGGTGCGCGGGCGGGAGCTGAACGCCTACCTGTCGTGCGGCGTGCGCAACTGCCACGAGACCACCAGCGCCGACGAGGCGTGGGAGAAGCTGCGCAAGGGCATGCAGGTGCTGATCCGTGACGGGTCCGTGTCCAAGGACGTGCACGCGCTGGCCGGGGTGATCGGGCCGGAGACCTCGCCCTTCCTCGGCTTCTGCACCGACGACCGCAACCCCCTCGACATCGCCGAGGAGGGGCACATGGACCACCTGATCCGCGCGGCCATCAAGCTGGGCGCGCCGGTGGCGCACGTCTACCGCGCGGCGACGTGGTCGGCGGCGCGCGGCTTCGGGCTGTTCGACCGCGGTCTGGTGGCGCCGGGCCAGCGCGCCGACCTCGTCCTGCTCGACGACCTGGAGGACTGCGCGGTCAACACCGTCATCAAGGGCGGTGCCGTGGTGAGCGCCGAGACGTTCGCGGGGCGGGGGCCGGTCGATCCGGTGGGGCTGGACTCGGTGCGCCTGGATCCCGTGCGGGTGGAGGACTTCCGCGTGCCGGAGGGGCCGTCGGCGCGGCCGGTCATCGGCGTGCTGCCCGGCAAGATCATCACCGAGCGCCTGACGCTGGAGGTGCCGCAACGCCGTGGCGAGGCGGTGGCCGACCCGGACCGCGACATCCTGAAGGTCTGCGTCTTCGCCCGGCACGGCAGCAACCGCAACGTCGGCCGCGGCTTCGTGCGCGGCTTCGGCTTCGCCGAGGGCGCCATCGCCTCCTCGGTCGGGCACGACAGCCACAACGTGTGCGTGGTCGGCGCCTCGGACGCCGACATGGCGATCGCCGTCAACCGCCTGATCGAGCTTCAGGGCGGCTTCGTGGCGGTGCGCAACGGCCACGTCATCGGCGAGATCGCGCTGCCGCTGGCCGGCCTGATGAGCCTGAACCCCTTCGAGACGGTGGAACGCGAGTTGAAGGACCTGCGCGCCTCCGTGCGCGCCATGGGCTGCCCACTGGCCGAGCCGTTCCTGCAGCTGGCCTTCCTGCCGCTGCCGGTGATCCCGCACCTGAAGATCACCGACATGGGGCTGGTGGACGTCGACCGGTTCGAGCTGGTGGACGCGTAAAGAGCGGCCTTCTTACGCCAAGAGCTTGCCGTGCCAGACGCGCAGGATCGATACGGTGTCGGTGCCGACCTCATAGACGATCACGTAGGGCGCCGCCGCCAGCAATTCCCTCGTGCCTGGGATGCGCCCGCGCCGGCCCCGCAGCGGAAGCGCGGAAAGGCTGTCGCCAACGGTGAAAAGAGTGATGGCAAGTTCGCGTGCAGCGATCGGATTGACCTCCGCGAGGTAGCCGACATGAGCTTCCACGTCGCGGAGCGCCGGCGTTTTCCAAACGACCTTCACGGCAGGGGGGGTGGCGCCTTCTTGCCCTGCGCAAGGTCGAGCAACCACTCCCGCACGCGCTCGTGCGGGACAGAGTCGGCAGACCGGGCTTCCTCAACCGCGGCGCGTAGCCGCGTGATTTCCGGATCCTCGCTGTCGTCGGCTATGCGTTGCGCTTGGCTCATGGGCTTAACATGGCATCCGGTTGCGGCATTGTCGAGCGCAGCGCCTACTCCACCCCCACCCTACGCCCCTGGTTGAACAGGTACGGCACGAAGCTGCGGTGGTGTTCGTCCACCGACAGCTGGCTGCCGATGGGCGGGAAGGCGCGTTGCTGGCAGTCCATGCGCTCGCAGATGCGGCAGTTCACGCCGATGGGCACCGCCGCCTCCTCGTTGTGGATGTCGATGCCGGCGGAATAGACGACCTCGTTGGCGTAGCTCGCCTCGCAGCCCAGGCCGACGGCGAACTGGCGCGACGGGCGCAGGTAGGCGCCGCCGCGCTTGGTCACCGTGCGGGCGATGCCGATGTAGGTGGTGCGGTCGGGCATGCGGGCGAACTGCACCAGGATCTTGCCGGGCTGCGCGAAGGCCTCGTGCACGTTCCACAGGGGGCAGGCGCCGCCGAAACGGGCGAAGTGGAAGCGGGTGGCGGAGTGGCGCTTGGTGATGTTGCCGGCGATGTCCACCCGCACGAAGTAGAAGGGCACGCCGCGCGCCCCCGGCCGCTGCAGCGTGGACAGCCGGTGGCAGACCTGCTCGAAGCTGGCGCCGAAGCGGCTTTGCAACTCCTCTACGTCGTGGCGCAGCGCGCGGGCCTGCGCGGCGAAGGCGCGGTAGGGCATGACCAGCGCGCCGGCGAAGTAGTTGGCGAGCCCCACGCGGCAGATCGACTTGGCGTCCTCGCTGGAGAAATTCGCCTGCGCCACCAGATCCTCGATGATGTCGCCGTGGCCCAGCAGCGCGATCTGGTGCGCCATGTGGAAGGCGCGCGACGGGCCGTTCAGCAGCGCCGACAGGCGCAGCGTGCCGGTGCTCTCGTCATAGCTGCGCATGGCCGTCTCGTCGGCGCCGGGATCGGCGACGATCTTCACGCGCACGTCGTGCCGGCGCTTCAGGTACGCCGCCAGTTCGTTCAGCACGGCGCCGGAGTGGATCTTCTCCCGGTCCCACAGCAGCTCCGCCGCCTCGTCCAGCGGGCCCACGTAGTTGTTGCAGTAGTGGAAGTAGTCGCGCACCTCCTCGTACGGGAACTGCGCGCCGGTCAGGTCGCCGGCCTGGTCCTGGTTCGACAGGCTGTCGGCCAGCCCTTGCACCCGTTCCGTCAGCTTCTGGTAGGCCTGGTGCAGGCCCAGCAGGCGCCGCGCCAGCTCCGGCGAGGCGTTCACCACGCTGCGCAGCTCCGCCGTGGTCGGCGGCGGGCCGGTGAACAGCGGGTCGGCCAAGGCCTCCTTGAGGTCGGAGACGAGGCGCGCCTCCTCGTCCTCGATGAAGTTGGTCAGCTCCACTTCGAACACGGAGCTGACCTTCAGCAGCACCGCCAAGGTCAGCGGGCGCTGGTTGTTCTCCAACTGGTTCAGGTAGGAGGGCGACAGGTCGAGCGCCTTGGCCAGCGCGGCCTGGGTCAGCCCGCGCTGCTCGCGCAGGCGGCGGAGCTTGTAGCCGAGGAAGAGTTTCTTCTGCATGGTGTCGGGTGCATTGTGTCGGGGCGCGCCGGGGGTGTCGGGTCTTCGCAAACTTTGCAACACACTATCGGCGCGGGCGAAGGAATTTGCAAGTTCGCACGTTTTCTGTGACGGCTGGATTGCCCCTTTGCAAAGTTTGTGAATAATCGCGGCATTCCTGGGCGCATAGGACCGCCCGTTCCGGCGGTGCCGGAACCTCGTTCACAGTGGGAAATGCCCGATGCAAGAGATTCTGGCCAAGTTGGAAGCGATGCGCGCCGGCGCGCGTCTGGGGGGCGGCGAGAAGCGCATCGCCTCGCAGCACGCCAAGGGCAAGCTGACCGCGCGCGAGCGCATCGAACTGTTCCTCGACGAAGGCTCCTTCGAGGAGTGGGACATGTTCGTCGAGCACCGCTGCAACGACTTCGGCATGGAAGGCCAGAAGGTTCCCGGTGACGGCGTCGTCACCGGCTACGGCACGGTGAACGGCCGCCTCGTCTTCGTGTTCAGCCAGGACTTCACGGTGTTCGGCGGCTCGCTGTCCGAGGCGCACGCCGAGAAGATCTGCAAGATGATGGACCAGGCCATGAAGGTCGGCGCGCCCGTCATCGGCCTGAACGATTCGGGCGGTGCGCGCATCCAGGAAGGTGTGGCGTCGCTGGGCGGCTATGCCGAGGTGTTCCAGCGCAACGTGGTGGCCTCGGGCGTCATCCCGCAGATCTCGCTGATCATGGGCCCGTGCGCCGGCGGTGCGGTGTACTCGCCGGCCATGACCGACTTCATCTTCATGGTGAAGGACAGCTCCTACATGTTCGTGACCGGCCCGGACGTGGTGAAGACGGTCACGCACGAGGTGGTCACGGCCGAGGAGCTGGGCGGTGCGATCACGCACACCAGCAAGTCGGGCGTCGCCGACCTCGCCTTCGAGAACGACGTGGAGGCGCTTTTGCAGCTGCGCCGCTTCGTCGATTTCCTGCCGGCCTCCAACAAGGAGCAGCCGCCGGAGCGTCCGTGCACCGACCCGCTGGACCGTGACGATGCCTCGCTCGACACGCTGGTGCCGGAGAACCCGAACAAGCCCTACGACATGAAGGAACTGATCCTGAAGGTCGTGGACGAGGGCGACTTCTTCGAGCTGCAGCCCGACTTCGCCAAGAACATCATCATCGGCTTCGGCCGCATGAACGGCTCGACCGTCGGCTTCGTCGCCAACCAGCCGATGGTCCTGGCCGGCTGCCTGGACATCGAGTCGTCGAAGAAGGCCGCGCGCTTCGTGCGCTTCTGCGACGCCTTCAACATCCCGATCGTCACCTTCGTCGACGTCCCCGGCTTCATGCCCGGCACCTCGCAGGAGTACGGCGGCATCATCAAGCACGGTGCAAAGCTGCTGTTCGCCTACGCCGAAGCGACCGTGCCGAAGGTCACCGTCATCACCCGCAAGGCCTACGGCGGTGCCTACGACGTGATGGCCTCCAAGCACCTGCGCGGCGACGTGAACCTGGCGTGGCCGACGGCGGAGATCGCGGTGATGGGCCCGAAGGGCGCGGTGGAGATCATCTTCCGCTCCGACATCGGCGACCAGGCCAAGATCGAGGCGCGCACGGAAGAGTACCGGCAGAAGTTCGCCAACC
Organism: Azospirillum sp.; assembly: GCF_035627195.1. Classification (GTDB taxonomy): domain Bacteria; phylum Pseudomonadota; class Alphaproteobacteria; order Azospirillales; family Azospirillaceae; genus Azospirillum. The sequence continues at coordinate 1,561 of NZ_DASPMG010000403.1, read as the reverse complement.
CGTTCGTGGCCGCCTCGCGCGGTTACATCGACGACGTGGTCATGCCGCACGGCACCCGCCGCCGGATCTGCAAGGCGCTCGCCATGCTCAAGAACAAGAGCCTGCAGAACCCCTGGCGCAAGCACGACAACATCCCGCTCTGAGGGTGACGCACATGTTTTCCAAGATCCTCATCGCCAACCGTGGCGAGATCGCCTGCCGCGTCATCCGCACCGCCCGCCGCATGGGCATCAAGACGGTCGCGGTCTATTCCGACGCGGACAAGAACGCCCTGCACGTCGAGATGGCCGACGAGGCCGTGCACATCGGCGCCGCCCCCTCGGCGCAGAGCTACCTGCAGATTGACCGCATCGTCGAGGCCTGCAAGAAGACCGGCGCCCAGGCCGTGCACCCCGGCTACGGCTTCCTGTCGGAAAAGCAGGAGTTCCAGAAGGCCCTGGCCGAGGCCGGCGTGACCTTCATCGGCCCGGACGCCCACGCCATCTACGCGATGGGCGACAAGATCGAGTCGAAGAAGCTGGCCAAGGAAGCCGGCGTCTCCACCGTGCCCGGCTACCTGGGCGTGATCGCCGACGACAGCGAGGCGGTGACCATCGCCCGCGACATCGGCTATCCGGTGATGATCAAGGCCTCGGCCGGCGGCGGCGGCAAGGGCATGCGCGTGGCCTGGAACGACGAGGAGGCGCGGGAAGGTTTCCGCTCCGCCCAGAACGAGGCGCGCAGCTCCTTCGCCGATGACCGCGTCTTCGTCGAGAAGTACATCCAGCAGCCGCGCCACATCGAAATCCAGGTGATGGCGGACGGCCACGGCAACGTGATCTACCTGGGCGAGCGCGAGTGCTCGATCCAGCGCCGCCACCAGAAGGTCATCGAGGAGGCCCCGTCGCCGTTCCTCGACGCCGCCACCCGTAAGGCCATGGGCGAGCAGGCCGTGGCGCTGGCCAGGGCGGTGAACTACAAGTCGGCCGGCACCGTCGAGTTCATCGTCGACGGCGAGCGCAACTTCTACTTCCTGGAGATGAACACCCGCCTCCAGGTGGAGCACCCGGTCACCGAGCTGATCACCGGCCTCGACCTCGTCGAGCTGATGATCCGCGTGGCGGCGGGCGAGAAGCTGCCGATCCGCCAGGAGGACGTGAAGCTGCACGGCTGGGCCATCGAGTCCCGCGTGTACGCCGAGGACCCGTTCCGCAACTTCCTGCCCTCGACCGGCGCCTCGTAGCGAACAAGGCGGCCGATGGAGGGGAGGAACTTGCGGTAGGGGTCTTCGGCGTAGATGCGGCTCTCGATGGCCCAGCCGTTGATCTTCAGGTCCTTCTGGGAGAACGCCAGTTTCTCGCCGTAGGCCGAGCGGATCATCTGCTCGACGAGATCGAGCCCGGTGATCAGCTCGGTGACCGGGTGCTCCACCTGCAGGCGGGTGTTCATTTCGAGGAAGTAGAAGCTGCGGTCGGCGCCGGCGATGAACTCGTCGGTGCCGGCGGACTTGTAGTTCACCGCCTTGGCCAGCGCCACGGCCTGCTCGCCCATGGCCTTGCGGGTGGCGGCGTCGAGGAACGGC
>NZ_DASPMG010000402.1:0-19888 GCF_035627195.1 Azospirillum sp. | reverse complement strand
CTGCACGTGTGCCGGCGCATCGTCGGGCTGATGGGCGGCGAGATGGGCGTGGACTGCGACGCCGAGGGCTGCCACGGCGTGTGGTTCACCGCCGCCGTGGACCTGGGCGACGGCAACGCCGGCCGCGCGGCGCCGGAGGGGCCGGCGCTGGACATCCTGGTGGTCGAGGACAACCCGGTGAACCAGCGCGTCAACGCCTGGCTGCTGGAGAAGGACGGGCACCGGGTGACGGTGGTCAGCGACGGCCGGCAGGCGGTGCGCCTCGCCGCCACGGGCACCTACGACGCGGTGCTGATGGACCTGGACGTGCCGGGGCTGGACGGCATCGCCGCCACGCGCGCCATCCGCCTGCTGGACGGCCCGGCGGCGCGCATTCCCATCGTCGCCATCACCGTCTCCGCGCGGGCGGAGGACATCGAGCGCTGCCGCGCGGCGGGGATGAACGACCATCTGCCCAAGCCGGTCAACCCGGCGGCGCTGAGCCGCATCCTGAAGCGTCTGGTGACGTCCGGCCGCGGCGATGCGGCACCGGGCGAGGACGGCATGGACGCCGGCGTGCTGCTGGCGCTGGAGGGCGTCATCGGCCGCGACAAGGTGCGCGAGCTGGTGGAGGATTTCATGGTGCGCGGCGCCGGCCTGGACACGCGGCTGGCGGTGGCGCACGGCACCTTCGACCTGCCGGCGCTGGGCGCGGCGGCGGCGGAGCTGAAGACCATGGCGGGCAGCGTCGGCCTGACGGGCGTCTACGACGGTGCGGTCGAGCTGGAGCGCCTGTGCGCCGCCGAGGACGGCGTGGCCGCGGTGGAGCGGTCGGTGGCGCTGCGCCAGCAGCTCGCCCGCAGCCTGGACAGGCTGCGCGAGATCGGGGCGTAGGGAACGGCGGGCACCTACCGCCGCAACGCCTCGCCCGGTTCGCCGTCGAAGCAGGCGGCGTAGTCGTCGCAGGATTCGCAGTTGGGCGACTTGCACAGCAGGAAGCCTTCGCGCGAGCAGAGCTGGCGGTAGAAGAACTTCTTCCACTTCATGTCGCCGCCGTTGAGCGCCACCAGCGCCGGGAAGTGGCGGCGGAACATGGCGTTCAGCTCAAGGCGGTTGGCGAAGCCCATGTCCTGCCACAGGTGGTTGGTGCCCAGGCTGCGCCGGGCGACGATGGCGGCCAGCCATTCCGGCTCCTCGGCGTGGCCGGCGCGGTGCTCCAGCAGCAGGGCGCGCAGGTCGGCTTCCTCGATGGCGTCCTCGTCCGGCTCGGAGTCGGGTGGCAGCGTGCGCAGCAGTGCCCGCATCTCGGGCAGGTGGCGTGAAAGCAAGCATTCCAGCGCGGCGCGGTTCAGGCCCAGCGCGGCGGTGAGGGGGCGGTCCGTCTCCCCGGCGGCGAAGGTCACGATGCGGCGGAAAAGGTGGGCGTCCAGCGCCGGGCCGGGCATCACGTCCAGCGGCGCGGCGGACGCCGGGGGCGCGTCGGGCGTGGGGGTGGGGCTGTACGAACCCATGGCTGAACGCGCCTCCGTGCGATGGTGCCGGGACGTCCTGCGAAAATCATGCCGGGCGCGCGGATTCGCGCATTGCCCCCGGACGGGGCTTGTTCCAAAATTACTGAGCATTTGAAGCGGTCGGCGCACAGGCGCAGGCGGGTGTCCGATGACTGAAGCCTCCCTGACTGGCGTTTTTCCAACCGGAGTGTCCCTGGGGCATACCCTCCTCGACCGGCTGGCCGCGTTGCGCGACACGCCAGAGCCGGCGGCGGCCCTGCTCGTCGACTTCCGCGGGATCGAGCACGGCGACGACCCGCGCTTCGCCCTCACCCTCGACCATTACCTGGAAAGCTGGCTGGGCGCGTCGCAGCACGAGGTGCACCGGCTGCCGGGGCCGCGCCTGCTGATCCTCGCCGGGCCGCAGGACGCGGCACTGCTGGAGGGGGGTGCCCACGCGCTGGCCGGCGTGCTGCGCAGCCACGGCTTCGGCACCATGCGCTTCACCGTCTACGACGTGGCGACGCAGGCCGGGAAACTGGTGGCCGACGTCGTGCCGCCCGCCGTGCTGGACCGGCTGCGCATCGCCGCGGCGGCGCAGCGCGTGCCCACCGCGGCGCTGGCCCAGGTGCTGGAGGTGGAGCGGGTGCTGCACGGCGCCGACGTGGAAAGCCTGCTGCGCGAACAGGCGCTGTGGTCCTTCGCCGATCCCGAGGAGCCCAGGCGCGTGCTCACCGAACTGGTGGTGGCGCTGGACGAGCTGGAGGGGCGGTTCGACCTGCCGTTGCGCCGCGACGACTGGCTGCGGCACGAGGTGGCGGCGCGGCTCGACCGCGGGCTGCTGCGCCATGTCGCGCGCGACCGCTGGCGGGCACCGCAGCCCTACAGCTTCGACCTGCACACCGCCACCGTGCTGGACGCCACCTTCGCCGACCTCGCGCACGCCATCCCGGCCGGGTTCCGCCGGCAGCTGACGGCCGAGTTGGCCTGCTGGGAGGTCGGCCTGTCGCCGCCGCGCTTCGCCGCCGCCGCGCAACGGCTGGGCGATTTGGGCTTCGCGGTCGCCGTCGACCACGTGCCGCTGGCGGCCCTGCCGGCGCTCGACCTCGGCGGGGCGCAGGTGGCGTACGTCAAGGCGCTGTGGACGCCGGGGGCGGAGGCGGCGGGCTTGCTCGCCGCCGGGCTGGAGCGCTTCAGCCCGGAGCGGCTGGCGCTGTGGCGTTGCGACGACGCGGCGGCGCTGGAGGCGGCGCGCGCCGCCGGGGTGGCGCTGGTGCAGGGCCGGGCGGCCGACGCCGCCGTCCGCGCGCCGGCCCTGCCGTCGGAAGCCGCGCCGGCCGCGCCTGCCCGTTCGCGCGCGGAGGAGGGCGGCGAGGCCGCCGCGCCGGCCGGGGACGAGGCCGCGGCGCCCAGGCCCGGCCTGATCGCCCGCCTGTTCGGGCGCGGCGCGTAACGGAGGCGGGCCATGGCCAAAGCGGCGGCAAAGCCTTCCGGCATGATGGTCTCGACGGTGCTGGGCATCGCCGGTTCGATCGCGCTGTTCGTCTACATCGCGCTGGGGCACGGGGCGCAGGCGCTGTGGAACCCGGAAGGGGCGGTGATCGTCGGCGGCGGCATCACGGTCGCCGCCATGCTGGCCTTCCGCACATCGGAGCTGATCGGCGCGCTGACCGCCTTCTTCAACATCTTCCGCGAAGAGAACGACATCAAGCCGGACATCGCCAACCTGGTCGAGTTCGCCCGCCTCTACCAGCGCAGCCAGGTGCACGAGGCGGAGGCCTGCGTGGCCCGCGCGCGCAGCCCGTTCCTGCGGCTGGGATTGCAGCTCATCGTCGACGGCACGCCGGTCAACGACATCCTGCACGTCATGAACTGGCGCATCCAGAAGATGATCGAGCAGGAAACGGTGGAGGCCCGGCTGTTCCGCACGCTGGCCGGGCTGGCGCCGGCCTTCGGGCTGTTGGCGACGCTGATCGGCCTGATCGGCATGATGGCGGCGCTGGGATCCGCCACCGTGGCGGAGGTGGGGCAGCACATGTCCATCGCGCTGGTGGCGACGCTGTACGGCGTGGTGCTGGCCAACGTCGTCTTCAAGCCGATCGCCATCAAGCTGGAGCAGCGCACGGCCAAGCGCGTGGCAGCGCTCAACGTGCTGCTGGAAGGCATCCTTCTCGTGCGGCTCGGCCGCTCGCCGACGGTGGTCGCCGACGCGCTGGCCGAGTACGTGCGCGAGCACCGGGACGAGCTGCATGGCACCCCGTGACCGCGACCTGCCGGAACTGCCGGCCGACCTCTCGGCCCCGCCGTGGGCGGCGGGCGGCGGGCGCGTGCGCCTGCCGGCGGCCGGCGGGGCGGAGGAGGACCAGGAGATCTGGCTGCTCAGCTATTCGGACCTGGTGACGCTGCTGTTCGCGGTGTTCGTCATGCTGCTGGCCATCACCACGCTGAAGGACCAGTTGCCGACCACGCCGCTGCCCACCGACACCCCCGCCGTCACCGTGCCCGCCACGGCGCAGGCCGCGGAACTCGAACGCCCGCCGCCCGTCCTCGATGCCTCGAAACCGGACGACCGCCCGCGCCTCAACACGGACGAGGTGGCGGTGGAGGCGCCGGAGCCGCTGCTGGAGCGCTGGCGCGACCGGCTGGCCGAGCTGGGCATGCCCAAGGGGGTGGCGGTGAACGTGCGGCAGAACCGCGTGGGCATCGTGCTGGGCGACGCCATCCTGTTCGCCGCGGGTCAGGCCGAGCTGTCGCGGGATGGGCGCGCCGTGCTCGCCCGCCTCGTGCCCGTGCTGGCCGCCGCGCCGGGCGACATCGTGGTGGAGGGGCACACGGATTCCACACCCATCGCCAGCGGCCGTTTCCCCTCCAACTGGGAGCTGTCGGCGGCGCGCGCCGCGGCGGTGGTGCGGGCGCTGAGCGAACTGGGCCTGCCGCCGGCCCGCCTGTCCGCCGCCGGCTACGCCGACACCCGCCCCCTGACGCCGGAGCGCGACAGCGCTGCCCGGGCAAGGAACCGGCGGGTGGCGATCACCATCCAGGCGGAGGGTTGATAAGGGTTTTCAATCACCCCTGGAAATCCGCTCGTGATCATCCGAAATAGTGCGCGCCCCGCGCCGACGGCAGTGGGCGGGTGCCATCGGATAACGAGACGAAGGCGGCTAACGAGACGAAGGGGTGAACCTCGCATGGCGATGATCGCGATCGAGAACCTGGTCAAGCGCTTCGGCGCCTTCACCGCGGTGGACGGCGTCGGCTTCTCGGTGGAGCGCGGGACGGTTCTGGGCTTCCTCGGGCCCAACGGGGCGGGGAAGTCCACCACCATGAAGATGATCACCGGCTTCCTGCCGCCCACCGCCGGCCGCATCCACGTCTGCGGCCACGACGCGGTGGCGGAACCGCTGGAGGCCAAGCGCCGCATCGGCTACCTGCCGGAGGGCGCCCCCACCTATCCGGACATGACGCCGCTGGGCTTCCTGGAGTTCATCGCCGGCGTGCGCGGCCTGAAAGGCGCGCGGGCGCGCGATGCCATCGAACGCGCGGTGGCGCAGGTGGACCTGGGCCCGGTGCTGCACCAGCCCATCGACACGCTGTCCAAGGGCTACAAGCGCCGCGTCGGGCTGGCGCAGGCCATCCTGCACGACCCCGAGGTGCTGATCCTGGACGAACCGACCGACGGCCTGGACCCCAACCAGAAGCATCAGGTGCGCACGCTGATCCGGTCCATGGCCGCCAACAAGGCCATCGTCATCTCCACCCACATCCTGGAGGAGGTGGAGGCCGTGTGCACCCGCGCCCTCATCATCGGCAAGGGCCGCGTGCTGGCGGAGGGCGTCCCGGCGGATGCGGGCTGGCGCTTCGGCGAGCTGGAGGCCGGCCCCGGCAAGCTGGACGCCCTGTTCCGCCGGATCACCACCGGCCAAAGCACCACCGGTGAGCGGGAGGCGGCGTGATGACCGGCACCATCGCGATCTTCCGCCGCGAGCTGGCGGGCTACTTCGCCACCCCCGTGGCTTATGTCTTCATCGTCGGCTTCCTGCTGCTGGCCGGCATCTTCACCTTCTACGTCGGCGGCCTGTTCGAGCGCGGGCAGGCGGACCTGAAGCCCTTCTTCATGTTCCACCCCTGGCTCTACGTCGTGCTGATGCCGGCCGTGGCCATGCGGCTGTGGGCGGAGGAGCGGCGGTCGGGCACCATCGAGCTGCTGCTGACCCTGCCGGTGGGCCTGGGCGGCGTGGTGCTGGGCAAGTTCCTGGCCGCCTGGGCCTTCACCGCCGTGGCGCTGGCGCTGACCTTCCCGGCGTGGATCACCGTCAACCTGCTGGGCGACCCGGACAACGGCGTCATCCTGGCCGGCTATGTCGGCAGCCTGTTCATGGCCGGCGGCTATCTCGCCATCTCCGCCTGCCTGTCGGCGCTGACGCGCAACCAGGTGGTGGCCTTCGTGGTGGGCGTGGTGGTCTGCCTGTTGTTCACCGTGGCGGGCAGCCCGATGGTGCTGGACGCCGTCACCGGCTGGGCGCCGCGCGTCCTGGTGGATGCGCTGGCGAGCTTCAGCTTCCTCACCCGCTTCTCCGCCATCATGGAAGGCGTGATCGACCTGCGCGACGTCGTCTATTTCGCGTCGCTGATCGCCGTGTGGCTGTTCGCCAACACGGTCGCCGTCGACCTGCGCAAGGCCGGTTGAGGAGGGAGGGAAGCACCATGACCCGCAAGTCGCTGTCGCTGGCGGCGCTGGCCCTTGCCGCCGTCCTGTTCGTCGCCGTCAACGTGCTGTCGCAGGCCACGCTGCGCAACGCGCGCCTGGATCTGACGGCCGACCGGCTCTACACCCTGTCGCCGGGCACGAAGAACGTGATCGCCGGGGTGAAGGAGCCGGTCACGCTGAAGCTGTTCTTCTCGGAAAAGCTGGCCGGCGAGGTGCCGGTGCTGCGCACCTACGGCCAGCGCGTGCGCGAACTGCTGGAGGAGTATGCCGGCCGGTCCGACGGCCGCATCCGCCTCCAGGTCATCGATCCCGAGCCGTTTTCGGACGCCGAGGACATGGCGGTGGAGGCCGGCGTGAAGCCGGTGCCGCTGGACCGCGCGTCGGGCCGGCAGATCTACTTCGGCCTCGTCGGCACCAACACCACCGACAAACAGGAGGTCATCCCCTTCTTCCAGCAGGAGCGGGAGACGTTCCTGGAGTACGACCTGACGCGGCTGGTCTACAACCTGTCCGACCCGAAGAAGCCGGTGGTCGCCATCCTGACCGGGATGGAGCTGGAATACGGCCCCGGCGGCATCATGGCGGCGATGCGCGGCGGCGGGCAGCCCTACGCCGTCTATTCGCAGCTGAAGGCGCTGTTCGACGTGCGCCTTCTGAAGGGCGACGTGACGGCCATCGACGAGGACGTGAACGTCCTGGTGGTGGCGCGGCCCAAGGCGCTGTCCGACCAGACGCTGTACGCCGTCGACCAGTACGTCCTGAAGGGCGGGCACGCCGTGCTGTTCGTCGACCCCTGGGCGGAGAGCGACGCGGAGCCCGGCCCGAACGGCATGCCCGACCCCATGGCCGCCAAGACGGCCGCCCTGCCCAAGCTGTTCGACGCCTGGGGCCTGACGATGGACGCCGGCCGCTTCGTCGCCGACCCGCGGCTGGCGGTGAACGTCAGCGTCGGCCGGCGCGCCGTGCCCTACGCCGCGTGGCTGTCGCTCGACGACGCGCACCGCGACCGCAAGGACGTGGTCACGGCCGACCTCGGCACCGTCAACCTCGCCACGGCGGGCAGCCTGAAGGTGAAGGAGGGGGCGTCGCTGACCGTCTCGCCGCTGCTCACCTCCTCCGCGTCGGGCCAGATGGTGGACGTGGCGCTGGTGATGGGCCGGCCGGAGCCGGAGAAGCTGATGGCGTCCCTGAAGGCGCAGGGGCAGGCGGAGGTGCTGGCCGCCCGCGTGTCCGGCACGCTGAAGTCCGCCTTCGCCGCCCCGCCCAAGGAGGGGACGGGCAAGCCGCACCTCAATGAGAGCGCCAAGCCCGCCAACCTGATCGTCGTGGCCGACAGCGACCTGCTGGAGGACCGCTTCTGGGTGGAGACGCAGCCGGCGCTGGGCCAGCGGCTGGCGGTGCCGTTCGCCGGCAACGGCGACTTCGTCGTCAACGCGGTGGAGAATCTGGCCGGCAGCGCCGACCTGATCTCCTTGCGCGGGCGTGCCGGTTCGGTCCGGCCGTTCGTGCTGGTGGACGACCTGCGCCGCGCCGCCGGCCAGCAGATGCTGGGCCACGAGCAGGAACTGCGCCAGCGCCTGGAGGACACCGAACGCCGCATCGCCGAGCTGCAGGGCAAGGCCAAGGGCGGCGCCGGCGCGCTGCTGTCGGCCGAGGAGCAGCAGGCCATCGACGGCTTCCGCGGCGAGGTGCTGCGCATCCGCAAGGAGCTGCGCGACGTGCAGCACACGCTGAACCGGGACATCGAGCGGCTGGCGGCCACCGTGAAGGCGGTCAACATCGTCGCCGTGCCGCTGGTGGTGGCGGTGGCCGCGGTCGGCGTGGCGGGCCTGCGCGCCCGCCGCCGCCGCGCGCTACAGGTGCGGGACTGAGCGGGGAGGACGGAAGCATGCGAACCAAACCCTTCGTGGCGCTCGCCGCCGTCACCCTGGTCGTGGTGGTCGCCGCGGCGGTCGCCGTGATCGGCCGCCGGACGGCGGAGGCACCGCCGCAGGCCGGCGGCCCGCTGGCGCCCGGCTTGGCGGAGCGCATCAACGCGGTGACGCGGGTGGACGTCACCTCGGCCGACGGCACGGTCACCGTGACGCGCGGCGACCAGGGCTGGACCGTGCAGCAGAAGGACGGCTACCGCGCCGACGCCGACGCGGTGAAGAGCCTCGTCGTCGGGCTGGCCGAGGCGCGCGTCGTGGAGGCGCGCACGGCGCAGCCCGACCTGTACGACCGGCTGGGCGTCGGCGATCCGGGGCCGGGGAAAGAGTCCGAGCTGGTGACCGTTCGGGCCGGCGACGCGGTGCTGGCCTCCGTCATCCTGGGCAAGACGGCGTCGGGCAATGCGGCAGGGAACACGTCGATGCTCTACGCCCGCCGCGCCGGGGAGGCACAGTCGTGGATGGTGCGGGGGCCGCTGGCGCCGGTGCAGGCGGAGCCGCTGCGCTGGCTGGACCGCGCCCTGCCGCGCCTGCCACGCGACCGCGTGCAGGCGGTGGAGGTGCGCCAGCCGGACGGCGCCGCCGTGACCCTGCGGCGCGACGCGCCGTCGGACAAGGAGTTCGCCGTGTCCGGCATGGAGAAGCCGAGCCCCTCGGCCATCGAGCAGACTGCCGGCGCGCTGGCCGCGCTGACCTTCGAGGACGTGGCGAAGGCCGACCCGGCCCGGTTCAAGGACGCCGTGGTGACCACCTACCGCGGCTTCGACGGGCTGACGGTCACCGTGCGCACCGTGCGGCGCGACGATCAGGCGTGGCTGACGCTCACGGCAGAGGGCGACGCGCCGGAGGCGACGGAGTGGCAGGCGAAGACCGCCGGCTGGGCCTTCCGCGTCTACGACGCGCTGGCCGACGACCTCACCCGCAAGGGCGAGGGCTTCGCGGCGAAGGAGTAGGGCGGCAGCGGCCCACGGCCCCGTCATGGACGAGCCGTGGGCCGCACCAGTTCGGGACGCCTTAACGCGCCACTGGGGCGATCACGACGGCCGGGCTCCCCCACAGTTCCACGCAGGGGACCGTCTGGGCGGTCGACCACCCGCGGGTGTCGTTGGTGACGTAGCCCATGCCGACGCTGCCGGACTTCTTGTAGAAGACCATCAGCATGCCGGGGTACAGGACCGGGGCGGGGCTGTCGGACATGCTGACGCCGGCAATCTGCTCGTCGGCGCTCCAATTGGTGCCGTCGAAGGTGGAGACGCGGAGCTGGCCGCTGGTGCTTCCCGCGCCGTTGTGGAAGACGTACAGCTTGCCGTTGAGAGACGCCGCACCCGGCGAGCCGCCAATGACGACGTCCTTCAGCTGCTTGTCCGTCGCCCAGGTCACGCCGTCGGTCGTGCTGGTGTACCAGAGCTGCTGGTTGTCCTTGTCGCCCTGGTGGAAGACGTACAGCGTATCGCCGTAGACGACGGGGCACGGGCTGTCGGAAATGCCGACGTTCGGGATGTGCACGTCGGCACTCCAGGTCGCACCGTCGGTGGTGCTGGTGTACCACAGCTCGTGGCAGTTGTTGCCGCCCTGGTGAAAGCAGTACAGCTTGTTTTGGAAGACGACGAGGCCGGGGCTGTACGACATGCCGACGTTCTTGATGTGGTTGTCGGCCAGCCACTTGGAACCGTCGAAGGTGCAGTACCAGAGTTCGCCGTTGTTGCTGCCGCCCTGGTGGGCGCAGTAGGTCAGCCCGTTGAAGAACGCCACCGACGGCGACGCCGACATGCCGACGTTGGGCACCTGAGTGTCGGGCCGGTTCACCGGCCGGGTCAGGGCCTTGGCCCAGAGCCTGCCGTCGTTGTTCCCGCCCTGGTGCATGATCAGGAGTGTGGGGGTGCCGGAGTTGACCGTCTCCGTCGTCGCCTCGGTCGTCGTGGCTTCGCTGGTCGCCGTGTCGCTCATGGTGCGCTTCCTTGTTGTTTTCGGAGTGACGGGGAGCCGCGACGGTGGAAAATCATATGCATAAAAATGAAATCGGCGGCGGATCCGCTGTTTTTCATTTCCATGGTCGAGGCGCATGCATTCCCATGTCGCGGCTGCATGCATTTGTACAAAAGACATATGAAATTATGTGAAGTCAAGGCAGGGTTGCGGCGGGTGGACGCTCCGCACACCGTCCGGTTGGCACAAACCGGCGGGATGCGCTAAACGGTCGCAGCGGAACGCCATCGCCAGGAGAGGCCGCCATGAAGCAGTCCATCACCACGCTGGACGTCCAGACGCACGGGCAGGGCCTTGTCGAGATCACGCAGCCGGTGGCGCGCTGGCTGGCCGGGCAGGGGGTGGCGACCGGGCTGCTGACGGTGTTCTGCCGGCACACCTCGGCGTCGCTTACCATCCAGGAGAACGCCGATCCGGACGTGCGCACCGACCTCGCGCGCTTCTTCAAGCGCCTCGTGCCGGAGGATCCGGCGCTCTACGAGCACACGATGGAAGGGCCGGACGACATGCCGGCGCACATCCGTTCGGCCCTCACCGACGTGCAGCTTTCCATTCCCGTGGACGGCGGGCGCATGGTGCTGGGCACGTGGCAGGGACTCTACCTGTTCGAACACCGCAGCCGCCCGCACGCCCGGCAGGTGGTGCTGCACGTGATCGGGGAGTAGGTCGTCCAGTGATTATGGTCTTGGACGTCGCTGTTCCACCATAATTTTTTCGATATGCGTCACACAATGTCGCGGGAAATAATTTTTCTGACCTTGAGAAGGGAAGCCTCTTAAAACTATTAGTTTTAAATGGCTAGTGCATAGTAATCTCATGTTGAGTATAATTTGCATATTTATATCACATTGCGTAGGTATATTCCTATAGTTTTGTAGATAACTAGCATCTCGGGCGGTACGTTGAAAGCCTGTGCGGGCTGAGGCTTTTCGTGTTGCATTCACATGCGTGCGGGATCGTTCTTGGCTGCATGGTGCGCGATGCCGGCGGCGTTTCGGCGTCTTGTAGGTTGCCTGCGCATAAAATATTTCTGATGGAGGATGGAGATGAGCTTGCGAAACTTGCTGATTTCGCTCTCCCTTAGCTCTTTGTGTCTGGCTGAGCCAGCGCTTAGTCAGGAAATCGAGCACTATATACTCGAAGCATATCCAGAGGCTATTCAGGCGCGCTTTGAACAGCAGGCGCGGGAGCTGCTGGCTTTGCCACGCGACGTCGTCACCGTCCGCCCAGAGATGGTGATGGATGCGTTGAGAAAATGGGGTCTAGGAAATACTATTACGTTTGCCTTTAAGGGAGGAGATGCGGATCTGCACAAGAAGATAGCTGCTGTTTCTATGGAATGGACAAAATATGCCAATCTGAAATTCGATTTTGGGTACGATGCAAACACGGGGGAGTATAGAAAATGGTCGACATCGGACACGTCATACAAGGCTGACGTGCGGATTTCTTTTGATCAGGTTGGCTATTGGTCAATCGTCGGAAAAGATAGCGTTGTCTACAATATCTCCCCGCCCGGTGAAGCGTCCCTCAATCTCGAAGGATTTGATCGGGGGCTCCCGAGCGATTGGGAGGGAACGGTGCTGCACGAAATTGGGCATGCCATCGGCGCCCACCACGAGCATCAGCATCCGACGCTTGGATGCGATGCGGAATGGCGATGGGACGATGATCCAGGGTACGTGCCAACGCGCGATCAATTTGGACGATTCAAAGCGGATGGTGCAGGTCGTAGGCCTGGAATTTACACCGTTCTTGGAGGGCCGCCCAATAAATGGTCGAGATCAAAGGTTGACCACAATCTGCGCCAACTCACCAATTCATCTGCGTATGACGTGGGTGAATTCGATGTGAAATCTATTATGAAGTATTATTTTGCGGCGTGGATGTTCCGGCAGGGTGAGAAGAGTCAGTGCTACAATGGCGTTGAGAACACTGTCCTTTCGGATGAGGACAAGAAGCGCATTGCCCAAATATACCCTGCGCAACCGGCAGCCGCCATGGCAAGCGAGAAATCTGCCAGTGACCCGAATGTCTCCAAGCTCATCGACGCAGCCAGGAACTTGCCGAGTCTCCGCCACCGGCTTGAGACATACCTCCAGAAGCCCTGACAATGCCGGCACCGCCTGGGTGGGACCCGAGCGGTGCCGCCGAACCACGGCCGCGTCGTACCGTATTTACCCCGCCGCCGGCCCGCCGGTGGACGCCTGCCGCAGCCGTTCCAGCAGCGCCTTGGTGGCGAAGCCGTCGGGCACGGCGCCGATGGACTTCTGGAAACGGCGCACGGCGTTGCGGGTGTTGGCGCCGACGATGCCGTCGGGGTTGCCCGGCTCGAACCCCATGGATGCCAGACGCTGCTGTAGCTCCAGCCGTTCGTCCTTGCTCAGCGCCGGTTCGTGGCGCGGCCACGCGCCCTGCACGCCGGGACGGCCGGTCATGCGGTCGGCCAGCAGCGCCACGGCCAGCGCGTAGCTGGTGGAGGGGTTGTACTTCATGATGGCGCGGAAGTTCTCGCGCACCAGGAAGACCGGCCCGCCGGCCCCGGCCAGCAGCAGGACGGCGGCGTTGTCCTCGCCCGCCAACTCGCCGCCGCCCAGAGGGCGCACGCCCAGCCGGCGCCATTCCGACACCGGCTTGGTGATGGTCAGCTCGGCCTGATCCCAGGGGAAGTCCCGCGGCAGCGCCACCTCCTCGCCCCAGCGCTCGCCGGTGCGCCAGCCGTTGGCCAGCACGAACTTGGCGGTGGAGCCGAAGACGTCCGGCAGGCTGCCCCAGATGTCGCGCTTGCCGTCGCCGTCCTCGTCGATGGCGTGCTTCAGGAAGATGGTCGGCATGAACTGCGTCATGCCCATGGCCCCGGCCCAGGAGCCGGCCATGCGCTCCGGCGCGATGTCGCCGCTGTCGAGGATCTTCAGCGCCGCCAGCAGCTCGCCCCGGAAATAGCCGGCGCGGCGGCCCTGGTAGGCCAGCGTGGTCAGCGCGTCGATCACGGAGAAGCCGCCGGTTTCCCGCCCGTAGTCGGTTTCGATGCCCCAGAAGGCCACCAGGATCTCCGCCGGCACGCCGGAACGCTGGGACACGCGGCCGAGCAGGCCGGCGTTCTGCTGCAGCCGCTCGCGGCCCTGGCGCACGCGCACGTCGTTGACGGCGCTGTCCAGGTATTGCCAGGGCTGGCGGGCGAACTCGGGCTGCGAGGAATCCAGCTCGATCACCCGGTCCTTCAGGCGCACGTTGGCGAAGGCGCGGTCGAAGGTGGCCGGGCGGATGCCCTGGGCCAGCGCCTCGGCGCGCAGGGCGGACAGCCAGTCCGGGAAGCTCACCGGCGGCTGCGCGATGGGAGCGGCGATGGCGACGCCCGTGGCCTGGGCGGCGGACGCCGCGGGCAGGGGAGCCGAATTCGTGCTCTGGCAGCCAGCCAGGACGGAGGCGGCGAGCAGCAGGCGGAGCGAGGCGAGGCTGAGCGGGCGCATGAAACCAGTCACCGGTGGTGGTTGCGCGCCCGAAGGTAGGCAAGCACGGCCGAACGCTCAATTCCCTTTGTCGCGTCGGCGAAAAATTGCCCTTCCGGAGGGCCGGAAATCTTGAAGGAAGCGCTTGAAATACCTACATAAAGAGCCGTTCCGAGACAACTGACGCACAACACGAAGGCCGGCCCCAGAAGCCGGTCCGGGAGGCGTTCCATGTCCTACTTTCCGACCATCGACCTGACGCCGCAGGTGTCCCTGCTGCTGTCGCGCGGCGCTTTGCGGCTGCAGCCCGGCCAGTGGGTGCGCGGCGAGAAGGGGCGCGGCCGCTACCTGCGCACCGACCCGCGCACCGGCGTCACCTACATCAGCTGGGTGCGTCCCGGCGACGACTGGAAGACGGCGTCCGACCGCTTCCACCGCGCCTGCCGGAAGGGCTTCATCGGCAAGTACCGCCCGCTGTATGACGCCGAGAAGGCGCGCCGCGAAATGGCCCGCCAGATCGCCGCGTTCGAGCGCGCGGCAGAGCGCGAGCCGGTGGAGGTGTGAGGGGATGGGGAACCCCGTTCCCCCTCCCGTGTTGCCCTGGCGTGCAACTCACATCGGGGAGACGGCGCCTTGGCTTCCGAGAACGCCAGCACCCGCGTCGTCCTGGCGGCGCTGGCCGGCAACACGCTGATCGCGGTGACGAAGTTCGTCGCCGCCGCGTTCACCGGCTCGTCGGCCATGTTTTCGGAGGCGATCCACTCGGTGGTCGACAGCGGCAACCAGCTGCTGCTGCTCTACGGCATCCGCCGCGCCCGCCGGCCGGCGACGCCGGAGCATCCCTTCGGCTATGGGCGCGAGATCTATTTCTGGTCCTTCGTCGTCGCCATCCTGCTGTTCGGCATCGGCGCCGGCCTGTCGCTGTACGAGGGCTGGGAGTCGCTGAAGCATCCGGAGCCGGTGCTGACACCCTGGGTCAACTTCATCGTGCTGGGACTGGCCGCGCTGTTCGAAGGGGCGGCGTGGTGGGTGGCCTTCAAGGAATTCCGCCGCGGCGCCAGCGGGGAGAACCTGTTCCGCGCCGTGCGCCGGTCCAAGAACCCCTCCGTCTTCGTCGTGCTGTTCGAGGACAGCGCGGCCATGGTCGGCCTGGCGCTGGCCTTCCTTGGCATCGTGCTGGGCGAGGTGACGGGCAACCCGGTGTGGGACGGCGTCGCCTCGCTCGCCATCGGCGTGGTGCTGGCGGCGGTGGCGGCGCTTCTGGCCTATGAATCCAAGGGCCTTCTGATCGGCGAGGCGGCCGACCGCCGCGTCGTCGAGGGGATCCGCGCCACCGTCGCCGAGGAGCCGCGCGTGCGCCGCGCCATCGACGTGCTGACCATGCACATGGGCCCCGACGACGTGCTGCTGAACCTGTCCGTGGAGTTCGCCGACGAGCTGTCGGCGCCGGAGGTGGAGGACACCGTCTGCGCGCTGGAGGCGCGCATCCGCGAACGCTACCCGGCCATCCGCCGCGTGTTCGTCGAGGCGGAGTCGCTGCGCGAGCGGCGCGACCGGCCCGGCGGTTCCCCGAGGGAGGCCACGAGAAAATTCGGCCTGGCGTGAGCGCCAGGCCGGAAGTGATCGGATCGTGTGGAAAGAGCGCAGTGGGGTGCAGATACCCTACTGGCCAGCCCGGATAATGCCTTCGCGTTCCCCGTCTTGGCAATAGGCAATTAGCATCATTTGTGTGAAATCCCTTCTCGTTCTGTGGGTATGGGGCCTGTGGGTATGGGGCTTGTGGGCATGATCCGCCATCCCGTCCTGGTCGGCACCGCGGGCTGGAGTGTGCCCAAGGCGGTGGCCGACGCCTTCCCCGGCCCCGGATCGCACCTGGAGCGCTATGCCCGCGCGCTGCCGGCCGTGGAGATCAACACCTCCTTCTACCGCCCGCACAAGCCGGAGACGTACGAACGCTGGGCCGCGTCCACGCCGCCGGGGTTCCGCTTCGCGGTCAAGGTGCCGCAAGCGGTCACCCACGTCGCCCGCCTGCGCGGCGCGGGCGAGCCGCTGGCCCGCTTCCTGGGCGAGGTGGCGCACCTGGGCGGCCGGCTGGGGCCGCTGCTGGTGCAACTGCCGCCGAGCCTCGCCTTCGACGCGGCGGTGGCGGGGGCGTTTCTTACGGACCTGCGCGGGCGCTTCAGCGGCGACGTGGTGTGCGAGCCGCGCCACCGCACGTGGTTCACGGACGCGGCCGAGCGGCTGCTGGTGGAGCACCGCGTGGCCCGCGCCGCCGCCGACCCGGCCCCGGCGCCGGGAGCCGACCGGCCGGGAGGCTGGGACGGGCTGGTCTACGTGCGCCTGCACGGATCGCCGGAAATGTACCATTCGCCGTACCCGCCGGACGCGCTGGTGCGCATCGCCGGGCTGCTGGCGGCGGACGCTGAACGGTGCCCGGCGTGGTGCGTGTTCGACAACACGGCGCTGGGCCACGCCACGGCGGACGCGCTGGCAACCATGCGACTCCTCAACGATTGACATACCCCTGCCGGGCGCGCTCCCATTCCCGCAAAGCAAGCAAGACTTGAGGGAGGGGAAGCCCCCATGCCGCGTGCCGACGCCTATCCCATCGACCCGTCCGGCGAGACCGGGTTCACCATCGACGCCTCCTCCATGAAGTTCGGCCCCGGCATGCTGGCCGAACTGGGCGGCGACGCCCGCGGCCTCGGCATGCGCCGGGTGGCGCTGTTCACCGACCCGCAGGTGGCCACCATCGCGCCGTTCGGCATGGCGCTCGAGTCGCTCAAGGCCGCCGGGCTCGACGTGGTGGTGTTCGACGCCTGCCGGGTGGAGCCGACCAGCGCGTCGTTCCTGGAGGCCGCCGCCTTCGCCCGCGACGGCGCCTTCGACGGCTGCATCTCCATCGGCGGCGGGTCTGTGATCGACACCGCCAAGGCGGCCAACCTCTACGCCACCCACCCGGCCGACTTCCTTGCCTACGTCAACAAGCCGCTGGGCGAGGGGCGGCCGGTGCCCGGCCCGGTCAAGCCGCACATCGCCTGCCCGACCACCTGCGGCACGGGATCGGAGACCACGGGCGTCGCCATCTTCGACCACGTCGAGCGCAAGGTGAAGACCGGCATCTCGTCCCGCCACCTGCGCCCGAACCTGTCGGTTGTGGACCCGACGACGACCTACAGCCTGCCGCCCGGCGTGGTGGCCGCCACCGGCTTCGACGTGCTGACGCACGCCATCGAGTCGCACACCGCGCGCCCCTTCCGCACCCGCCCGCGCCCCGGCAGCCCGGCCGAGCGTCCGCCCTACCAGGGCGCCAACCCGTGGTCGGACATGGGCAGCCTGCAGGCGATCCGCCTGGGCGGCGCCAACCTCGTGCGCGCCGTCACCGATCCCGACGACCGCGACGCGCGCGACGCGCTGATGTTCGCCGCCTCCCTGGCCGGGTTGGCCTTCGGCAACGCCGGGGTGCACATCCCGCACGCCATGTCCTACTCCGTGGCCGGCATGAACCACAGCTTCGTGGCCGAAGGCTACGAGACGGCGGAGCCGATGGTGCCGCACGGCGTTTCGGTTGTGCTGAACGCCCCCGCCGCCTTCCGCTTCACCGGCCCCGCCGCCCCCCAGGCGCACCTGCGCGCCGCCGAGGCGCTGGGTGCGGACGTGCGCGGCGTCAGCCACCAGGACGCCGGTGCGGTGCTCGCCGTCCGCCTGATCGAGCTGATGCGTGCCACCGGCCTGCCCAACGGCCTGTCGGCGCTGGGCTATGGTGCCGCGGACATCCCGGATCTGGCGAAGGGCGCCCTGGCCCAGCAGCGCCTGCTCTCCATCGCCCCCCTGCCGGTCGGCGAGGACGACCTGCACGCGCTGTACAAGGACGCCATGCGGTATTGGTGAACCTTGAAGGTGCTCATGATCATGCGCATAATATTGCGCATGATCATGGAGGAGCGGCATGCCGGACACTCTGTCTTACGATGTGGAAGCGCCGAAGCGGCCGACGAACGTGTCCCTGAACAGTGACCTCCTGGAGCAGGCACGCACGCTTGGCATTAACATTTCCAAGGCTTGCGAACGCGGAATCGCGCAGCAGGTGGCGGAGGAGCGGGGGCGCCGCTGGCTCGAAGAAAATCGGGCCGCGCTCGAAAGCTCAAACGCGTACGTGGAGAAACACGGCCTTCCGTTGGCCCGTTACCGGCAGTTCTGATGGCGCGCTTCGACGTTCACCGTAATCCGCACGGTCCTGGCTATCTGCTCGACGTGCAAGCCGACCTCATGAGCCTGCTCAACACGCGGGTTGTCGTGCCTCTTCTGCCGCCGAAAGAAGCGCCGCAGCCCGCCAACCGGCTCAATCCAGTCTTTGATGTGGGTGATGAACGCGTCGTGATGGTGACGCAATTCCTGGCGGCGGTTCCGCGTTCCGAACTGGGTGCGTCGGTCACGTCCTTGACGGCTCACCACATCGCCATCGTCGGCGCCATCGACATGCTGTTGAGCGGCTACTGACCCTCCCTCCCCCGGCGGAGCCGAGGGAGGGAAATGGGTATTCCCCCTTGGGTGGTCCCATCCGCGCCGGGTGCATCGGCGGAACCGCGTCCCCATCCTCTCGTTTCCCGGACAAATGCCGGGAGATCGGCGGACCAAAGGATGGCGGGGCGATGGCTGGACAGGGCAAGGGCGGCACGGTGCGGGTGGCGGTCGTCGGGGTCGGCAACTGCGCGTCGTCGCTCGTGCAGGGCGTGCAGCACTACCGTGGCGCCCCCGACGACGCGGACGTTCCCGGCCTCATGCACGTGCGCCTCGGCGGCTATCACGTCGGCGACGTGGCCTTCTCCGCGGCCTTCGACGTGGCCGCCGGTAAGGTCGGGCGCGACCTGTCGGAAGCCATCTTCGCCGAGCCCAACAACACGCTGCGCTTCGCCGAGGTGCCGCGCCTGGGCGTGCCGGTGCACCGCGGGCCGACGCTGGATGGCTTTGGCAAGTACCTGAAGGAAAGCGTGCCGGAGGCCGACGCGCCGATCGACGACGTCACGGCCATCCTCAAGCGCACGCGCACCGACGTGCTGGTGTCCTACCTGCCGGTCGGATCGGAGGAGGCGACGCGCTGGTACGCCGAACGCGCGCTGGAGGCCGGCTGCGCCTTCGTCAACTGCATTCCCGTCTTCATCGCGTCGGACGAGGCGTGGCGCCGCCGCTTCGCCGAGAAGAATCTCCCCATCATCGGCGACGACATCAAGAGCCAGGTCGGCGCCACCATCGTGCACCGCGTGCTGGCCAACCTGTTCCGCGAGCGCGGCGTGCGGCTGGACCGCACCTACCAGCTGAACTTCGGCGGCAACACCGACTTCCTCAACATGCTGGAGCGCGAGCGGCTGGAATCCAAGAAGATCTCCAAGACCCGCGCCGTCACCAGCCAGCTCGGCCACACGCTGCCGTCCGGCGACTGCCACATCGGCCCCAGCGACCATGTGCCCTGGCTGAACGACCGCAAGTGGTGCCACATCCGCATGGAGGGCACGGCCTTCGGCGGCGCGCCGCTGACCGTGGACCTGAAGCTGGAGGTGTGGGACAGCCCCAATTCCGCCGGCGTGGTCATCGACGCGGTGCGCTGCGCCAAGCTGGCGCTGGACCGCGGCATCGGCGGCGTGCTGGAGGGGCCGTCGGCCTATTTCATGAAGTCGCCCCCCGTCCAGTTCACCGACGCCGAGGCGCGCCTGCGCACCGAGCGCTTCATCGAGAGCGGCGACCCCTGCTGAGCGCGCGGGGTGCCATGACCAAAATCTTCCTCGTCCGCCACGCCGACCACGACATGGTCGGCCAGGGGCTGGCCGGTCGCATGGCCGTGCCGCTGAACGCCGCCGGGCACGAGCAGGCGGCGCGCCTCGCCGGCTGGTTCGCGCGCCAGGCGGTGACCGCCGTGTGGTCCAGCCCGCTGCGCCGCACGCGGGAGACGGCCGATCCCATCGCGCGGGGCCTGGGCCTGCCCGTGAACACCGGCGACGCGCTGCTGGAGGTCGACTTCGGCGCGTGGGAGGGCAAGGGCTTCGCCGAACTGGACGAGGACCCGGCGTGGCGGCGCTGGAACGGCGCGCGCGCCCGCGCGCGGGCACCGGGCGGCGAGACCATCGCCGAGGTGCAGGCGCGGCTGTGCGGCTTCATCAACGAGCGCTGCGACGAGGCCCCCGACGGCAGCCTCGTGCTGGTCAGCCACGGCGACCCGATCCGGGCCGCCCTGGCGTATTACCTCGGTGTTCCCATCGATCTTTTTCTTCGGATCGAGGTCGCTCCGGCGTCGGTAAGTGTTCTAGCCATCGACGGTTGGGGCCCGCGGGTCCTCTGGCTTAATCAGACGAT
>NZ_DASPMG010000401.1:0-2144 GCF_035627195.1 Azospirillum sp. | reverse complement strand
CGCCGGTGTGGACGGAATCCGGGACTATCGGGGATAACGGCGGAAATGCTAAAAGCGGGGGCTTGGGAGATTTTCGTGAGTCATGGGGATAACCTGCGGGGCGGCTGATTCGTCCCCATCTTCCGGTGCGGAGGACGGACTCTTCCCCCATGGTGGCCGGGACGGGGGTGATGAGTCCGGTCAGTGGGGGCAGAATTCGGCCGCCATGGTTATCCACAGGCTATCGTCCGATTCCTCCACAGGATGTTGGGGACAATGAAAGAGTTCCACCTACATCTCGTTTCCGACGCCACGGGCGAGACGATCAACAGTGTGGCGCGCGCCTGCGTGATCCAGTTCGATCAGGTCCGCCCGATCGAGCACTTCTGGAATCTCGTGCGCACCGACCGCCAGCTCGACTTGGTGCTGGAGGCGATCCGCGAGCATCCGGGACTGGTCATGTTCACCCTGGTGGACGAGGGGCTGCGGCGGCGGCTGCAGGACTTCTGCCGCGAGGTGCAGGTGCCCTGCATCCCCGTGCTGGACCCGCTGATCAACGCGCTGGCCGCCTACCTGGGCCTCGAGTCGCAGCGCCAGCCCGGCCGCCAGCACGCGCTGGACGCCGAGTACTTCGGCCGCATGGACGCCATGGAGTTCGCGCTGTCGCACGACGACGGCCAGTCGTCCTGGGACCTGCACGAGGCCGACGTGCTGCTGATGGGCGTGTCGCGCACGTCGAAGACGCCGACCTGCATCTATCTGGCGAACCGCGGCATCAAGGCGGCGAACATCCCCATCGTGCCCGGTTGCCCCCTGCCGCCGGAGCTGGAGAAGATCCGCCGCCCGCTGATCGTCGGCCTGACCAAGGACCCCGACCGGCTGATCCAGATCCGCCGCAACCGGTTGAAGCTGCTGAACCAGAACGAAAGCTCCACCTACGTCGACCCGGAGGAGGTGCGGCGCGAGGTGGCCGAGGCGCGGCGCATGTTCAGCCGCCACGGCTGGCCGGTCATCGACGTGACCCGCCGCTCCATCGAGGAGACGGCGGCGGAGATCATGATGCTGCTGGCCCGCCGTCAGACCGGGGGCCAGTCGGGAGGCCAGACGGGCGGCGGAGCGGGGTCGTGACCACCGGCGCCGTTGCCCAGCCCATTGTCCAGCCGCCCCGGCTGATCCTCGCCTCCGGCTCCAAGGCGCGCGCCGCCATGCTGGAGGGGGCCGGCGTCGCCGTGAGGCGCGACCCGGCCGACGTGGACGAGGGCGCCCTGAAGGCCACCTGCCGCGCGCAGGGGGCCACCGTGGAGGCAACCGCCGAGACGCTGGCCGAGGCCAAGGCGCGCCATGTCGCGCAACGCCACCCCGGCGCCTTCGTGCTGGGTGCCGACCAGATGCTGGAGTGCGGCGGCGACTGGTTCGACAAGCCGGGCGACCGCGATGGTGCCCGCGCCCAGCTCGCCCGCCTGCGCGGCCGCAGCCACCGGCTGGTCAGCGCCGCGGTGATCGTGCGCGACGGCGAACGGCTGTGGCGGCACACCGACGCCGCGACACTGGCCATGCGGCCGTTCAGCGACGCCTTCCTGGCGCAATACCTGGACGCCTGCGGCGAGGTCGTGCAGCACTCCGTCGGCGCCTACCACCTGGAGGGGCTGGGGGCGCAGCTGTTCGACCGGGTGGACGGCGACTTCTTCACCATCCTCGGGCTGCCGCTGCTGCCGGTGCTCGGGTTTCTGCGCGACCATGGGATTCTGACGGAATGATCATCAGCGGCAAGGCCAAGGTGGCCGGCGTCATGGGCTGGCCGGTCGGGCACTCGCGCTCGCCCCGGCTGCACGGCTTCTGGCTGGACAAGTACGGCATCGACGGCGCCTACGTCCCCCTCTCCGTCCCGCCGGAGCGCGCGGCGGAGGCCATCCGCGCCCTGCCCGCCCTGGGCCTGCGCGGCTGCAACGTCACCGTCCCACACAAGGAGATCGCCGCCGCCACCGTCGACCATCTGGACGAGTCGGCGCGCGGCGTCGGCGCCGTGAACACCATCGTGGTGCGCGAGGACGGGTCCCTGGAGGGGCGCAACACCGACGGCTTCGGCTTCGTCGAGAACCTGCGCGCCGGTGCGCCGGGCTGGCGCGCGGATGCCGGGCCGGCCGTGGTGGTCGGTGCCGGCGGCG
>NZ_DASPMG010000400.1:0-6769 GCF_035627195.1 Azospirillum sp. | reverse complement strand
GACGTGCTGCCGCCCACCGCCAACCTGACGGTGCGCACCATCATCCCGGTGGTCGCCAACCCGGCGGCCCCGCCCAACCAGCCCATCATCATCACCGGCACCGCGCCGAGCGGCGGGGTGAGCACCCAGC
Source organism: Azospirillum sp. (assembly GCF_035627195.1). Lineage (GTDB taxonomy): Bacteria > Pseudomonadota > Alphaproteobacteria > Azospirillales > Azospirillaceae > Azospirillum. The sequence continues at coordinate 6,639 of NZ_DASPMG010000400.1, read as the reverse complement.
AGCAGGCGGTGGTGATTGACGCCTCCAGCCTGCCCAGCGGCACCGTCATCCAGCTGCAGAACGTCGACTTCGCCGCCGTGGTCGGCGCGGTGCGGGTGACCGGCGGCGAGGGCTCGCAGGTGGTCGCCGGCGACAGCGCGGATCAGTGGATGGTGCTGGGCGCCGACGACGACACGCTGCGCGGCGGCGGCGGCAACGACTTCGTCGGCTCGGAAGGCGGCGACGACGTGCTGTACGGCGACACCGGGCTGGACACGGTGACCGGCGGCATCGGCAACGACGCGCTGTACGGCAACCAGCAGGACGACGTGGTCTACGGCAACCAGGGCCTGGACACGCTGTTCGGCGGGCAGGATGCCGACACCGTGTTCGGCGGGCAGGACGGCGACGTGCTCTACGGCAACCGCGCGGCCGACGTGCTGTACGGGCAGCTGGGCAGCGACACGCTGTTCGGTGGGCAGGACAACGACGTGCTGTTCGGAGGCCAGGGCGACGACCTGCTGGCCGGCAACCTAGGAGCCGACACGCTGACCGGCGGCCTGGGCGCGGACACCTTCCGCATCGGTAGCCCACTGGAGGGCGGCGACATGATCGCCGACTTCACCTTGGGCGAGGACAGGATCGGCGTGGTCGGGCCGAACTTCGGCAACATCCCGGCAGGGACGCTGTCGGCCAGCCACTTCGCGCTCGACAACCCCACGTCGGCCGGGGCGACGTTCGTGTTCAACACCCGCACCGGGGCGCTTTCCTTCGATGCGGACGGTTCGGGCGCCGGAGCGGCCGTGACCATCGCCACGCTCAACGTCCGCACGCTCAGCCACACCGACATCCTGGTCCTGGGCGGCGGCTCCTGACGGCGGTGCGCCCCTTTTCCTGCGGGAAAAGGGGCCAGCCTGGGCGCGGGCGCATGCCGGACACGACCATCGCCATCGTCTACGGGACGCGGCCGGAGATCATCAAGCTGGCGCCGGTGATGACGGCCCTGGCTGGCCGGGCGCGGGTGGTGACGATCGCGACCGGCCAGCACCTGGACCTGGGCCGGCAGGCCGAGGCGGCGCTGACCGGGCCGGCCCGCTGGTGATCGTCACCACGCACCGGCGGGAAAACCATGACCGGGGCTTGCTGGCCATCTGCGACGCCGTGGCCGCCCTGGCGGACCGCCATCCCGGCGTCCGCTTCCTGGTGCCCGTCCATCCCAACCCGAACGTTTCCACGCCCGTGCGCGCGCGCCTGTCGGGGTATGGGAACGTCGAGTTGAGCCCGCCGCTGGCCTATGGCGACTTCATCCGCCATCTGGCGGCGTGCTGGCTGGTCATCACGGATTCCGGCGGCCTGCAGGAGGAGTGCCCGCACCTCGGCAAGCCATTGCTGATCGCCCGCACGACGACCGAGCGGCCGCAGGCGGTCGAGGCCGGGGCCGCATGGCTGGTGGGCACCGACGCCGATGCGATCTTCGGCGCCGCGGACCGGTTGATGATGGATCCCGACCTGTACGGCAGGATGGCCGTCCGCCGCCCGCTGTTCGGGGACGGGCAGGCGGCGCGCCGCATTGCCGACATTCTCGTGGGATCCTCCCGTTGAAACGCATCCTGATCGCCTCTCCGGTTCGCAAGCCCCCGCACATCCTTGCCGAGCATCTGCGCAGCCTGGAGCGGCTCGACTGCGGCGGCGTCGAGGTCGCCTACCTGTTCCTCGACGACAACGACGACCGGGAATCGTACGGGTTTCCCCTGTTCGACATGTGGTCGGGCACCCACTATTGCGACGACGCGCAATGGACCGCGCACACGCGCCATTTCCCCTTCCTGGTCCGGTATACGCCCGATTTCCAGTATTCATGGACGAACGCCCGGATCCATGGCGGGCGGTTCCCGTCCAACGCGGCGGAGTTGCCCGCCGCGGCGTCGGGTTTGCGCATCCGGCATTACGGCTGGTCGCGCCCGGCGGACCGGATCGCCAAGCACGAGCGGTACCGGGACATCGATCCCGACTATCGTTTCAGCGATCGCGCGCAGATGGACAGCATCCTGGATCCGCTGCCGAACCTGGTTCGCTGGTGCGACGAGTGATTCCACCTAAGCCAAGCCCGTGAACCTTTTGTTGCGATGCGGCGCGCCGCTTGACCATGGCATCCGGCATCGATAATCAAACAACCATCGAAATGATCATGTCCTTCGATGGAGCCGGCGATGACGTCCGACAGGGTCTACAACGTGCTGTTCCTGTGCACCGGCAATTCGGCGCGCAGCATCATGGCGGAATGCCTGCTGCAACGCTGGTCGAACGGTCGCTTCAACGCGTTCTCGGCCGGCAGCATGCCGCGTGGGCTGGTCGACCCGCACGTGCTTGAGTTGCTGAAGCGGATGCACCACGCCACGGACGGATTGCGCAGCAAGCCGTGGGACGAGTTTGCCCGGCCCGACAGCCCGGTGTTGGATTTCGTCTTCACCGTCTGCGACAAGGCGGCCGGAGAAGCGTGTCCGGTGTGGCCGGGCCAGCCGATGACCGCGCACTGGGGCGTAGAGGATCCGGTGGGCTTCGTCGGGTCCGAGATCGAGCGCGCCCAGCGCTACCGCCAGACCTATTTCGAACTCGACAACCGCATCAAGATCTTCGCCAACCTGCGCCTCGAGAAGCTGGACCGGCTGAGCCTGAAGCGCCGTCTCGACGAGATCGGCACCGTCCACCTGCCGGAAGCCGGCGCCGCCTGATATCGAAGGAACCCCTTCGCCACGGGCAAGGGGAGAACGGCGTACGGACGAAGCCTTCAGGCGCCGTCCGTACGACACGGGCCCGCGATTTGGCGCGCCGTGTGTAACGTTCCGGCATCCACCTCCGTCCAACGGACATCGGGCGCGGATCGGCCGCGCCGGCGAACGGATGGAAGCGACGATGTCCCTGACGATGCTGGAAAAGGAGCTGGTGGCTGTGGCGATCTCGGTGGCGGCGGGGTGCCGGCCCTGCACCACCTATCACCTGAAGGAAGTGCGGCGCGCCGGCGCCACCGACGCCGACATCGGGAAGGCGGTGGCCGGCGCCGTCTGCGTGCGCACCAGCGCCACCGACGGGATGCGCCGTCACGCCCTGGGCCTGGAGCCGGCGCAGGACGGGTGCGGTTGTGGCTCCACTGACCGGCTGGCCGAGTTGGTCGCCATCGGCGCCTCGCTGGCCGTCAACTGCACCGCCAACCTCGACAAGCACCTCGCCGCCGCGCAGGGCGTGGGTGTGCCGCGGGAGCAGATCGACGAAGTCGTCGCGCTGGTCACGATGATCCGCTCCAAGGCCGTCGAGCACGCCGAGAAGCGCCTCGGCACCACGGCCGGGTCCGAGCCGGCGCCCGCCGCCTGCTGCGGCTGACCGACACCCCACCCCTTGGCCGGACCGAAACGTCCGCGGCGTCCGCACCCCGTGTGCGGGCGCCGCTCGTGCTGCGTCCGGTCCCCTTCCCGAAACGGAGTCCCCCTTGTCCAATCCCATCCTCCTCACCCGCGTCGAGGCCGGCGTCGCCACGCTGACGCTCAATCGGCCCGACGCCCACAACACCTTGTCCATCGCCCTGCTGACCGCGCTCGAGCGCGCGCTGGCGACCGTTGCCGCCGATTCGGCGGTGCGTGTCGTGGTTCTGGCGGCCAATGGCCGCACCTTCTGCGCCGGGCATGACGTGAAGGAAATGCGTGCGCTCGACGGGCGCGAGGCGTTGACGGCGCTGTTCGCACTGTGCTCCCGCGTCATGACCGGCATCGTGCGGCTGCCGCAGCCGGTGATCGCCAAGGTGCAGGGTGCGGCCGCCGCCGCCGGCTGCCAGCTGGTGGCGAGCTGCGACCTTGCCTACGCCGCCACGTCCGCCCGCTTCGCCACGCCGGGGATCAACCTTGGCCTGTTCTGTTCGACGCCCGCCGTGGCGCTGGCGCGCAGCGTCGGCCGCAAGGCGGCGCTGGAGATGCTGCTGTCCGGCGAACCCGTCGACGCCGCCGCGGCCGAGGCGCGGGGGCTGATCAACCGCGCGGTCGCGCCCGAACGATTGGATGCCGAAGTGGCGGCGATGGCGGCGCTCATCGCGTCGAAGTCGCCGCACGCGCTGGCACTCGGCAAGGCGGCGTTCCACCGGCAGATCGACATGGACCTGGACGACGCCTACGCCTGTGCCGGCGAGGCGATGGTCGCCAACATGCTGACAGCCGACGCGGCGGAGGGCTTCGACGCCTTCCTCACCAAGCGCACGCCGGTGTGGAAGGGTCGCTGACGCCAGGACGGCACGCGGACGCCGCCGGGCTTCCCACGAAGGAGCTCGGCGGCGCCGGTCACTGGCAGAACGTCACCGCCGACAGCATCATGCCCATGGCCGGCGTCTGGTACAGGATCCAGGCCGCCACCAGCAGGGCGAGGCCGAGCCCCGTCCCGCCGGCCCGCAGGAGCGCCGTCATGCCGGCGCCTTCGCCGGTTCGGCTGCGGGAGCCACCGGCAGCCGGATCGGCGCGTTCAGCAAGGCGGCGACCAGGCTCAGCGCGATGGCGAGCGCCCAGGCGCCGTCGTAGGAGCCGAGCCGGTCGTACAACACGCCACCCAGCCAGCCGCCCAGGAACGCGCCGAGCTGGTGGGCGAAGAACACCACTCCGCCCAGCGTCGCCATGTTGCGTACCCCGAACAGGTCGGCGATGGTGCCGTTGGTCAGCGGCACGGTGGACAGCCAGAACAACCCCATGGCGGCGCCGAAGGCGTAGGCGCTCCATGCGCTGACCGGCAGGAAGGCGAAGGCGGCGATGATCGCCGCACGGGCAAGGTAGAGCCAGGCGAGCAGCATCGGCTTGCGGTGGCGCCCGCCCCACAGTCCGGCGTAGTAGGTGCCGGCAATGTTGAACAGGCCGATCAATGCCAGCACCGTCGACCCCACCTCCACCGGCAGGCCCTTGTCCGCCAGGAAGGCCGGCACGTGCGTGGCGATGAACACCACCTGGAAGCCGCAAACGAAGAAGCCGAGCGCCAGCAGCTGGAAGCCGCGGTGCGCCAGCGCCGTGCGGACTGCGGCACCCGTGCTTGCCCCGCCGGCCGGTGCCGCCCCGGTGTGTGCGCCGCGCTCGGACAGCGGCCACGCGAGCGGCAGCATGACGGCGGTGAGGACCGACAGGGCGGCCAGCGTGCCCGGCCAGCCCAGCAGGTCGATGCCGGCCAGCGTGCCGGGCAGCATGACGAACTGCCCGAAGGCTGCCCCGCCCATGGCAATGCCCATGGCGAGGCTGCGCTTCTCCGGTGCCGTCGCCCGCGTCACCGCGCCCAGCACGAGCGGGTAGGTGGTGCCGCTGAGGCCGAGCCCGACCAGCACGCCGGCCCCCAGCACGAAGACCGTCTGCCCCTGCGGTTGCGCCATGACCAGCAGACCGAGGGCGTAGAGGATGGTGCCGGCGACGATCACCCGGCCGGCGCCGTAGCGGTCGGCGGCCATGCCGGCAAAGGGTTGCGAGGCGCCCCAGACCAGGTTCTGCAGCGCGATGGCGAACGCGAAGACCTCGCGTCCCCAGCCGGCATCCATGGAGACGGGCTGGAGGAACAGGCCGAAGGCATGCCGCACGCCCAGCGAGATCGCCAGGATGGCCGAGGCGCAGACGAGCACCGTCAGGGGGCTGTGGCGGGTGCTGGACCGCGGCTTGGCGGTCTCTGGTACCGGCGTGAGCAGGGATTTGGGAACGGGCACGTCGAGGGGCTCGATGCTCATGGCGTGCTCCCGTCGCGCGGGGTGCAGGGAACGACGTCGCGACCGAGGTCGAGCCGGCAGTGCCGGCCCAGGCGCTCGCGCAGGGCCGCCCGTGCCCGGTGCAGCAGGACGCGCGCGTTGCCCTCGGCGATGCCCAGCGCCTCGGCCACGTCGGCGTGGCGGGCGCCGCCGATATCGTGCAGGGTGAGGACCTCGCGCTGGCGGTCCGGCAAGGCCATCAGGTGGTCGGCGATGCACACCCCCATCTCGTCCCGCATCAGCGCCAGCACGACGTCGTCACCGTCGTCGGGCAGCGCCTCCAGCACGGTCGTGTCGGCCTCCACCTCGGCACGGGTGCCGGGACGGCGGTAGTGATCGCGCAGCACGTTGAGCGCGATCGACGACAGCCAGGTGAGCGGCTTCGCGCGGCCGGCGAACCCCGCCGGGGAAGCGATGGCCCGCAGCAGCGCCTCCTGCACCACGTCTTCGGCGAGGTCGGCGTTGCCGACGACGCGCAGGACGAAGCGGTGCAGGTCGGCACGGTGGGCGGCGAGATCCAGGGTGATGGCGGGAGCGGTCATTCCACGCTCCCCGCGGTTCGATGGGACATGCTGTCCTCCGTCATTCGGACGGGCCCGGCGGCCCTCTGTCCCTCATGGGACGGACCGGGGGGCGGAAATGTTACGCGCCGGTTTGGCTGCCCGTGGGACGGCAGAGGGCGGCGCTCCAGAACCCAAGGGCGACGATGAGGGAGCCCGCCAGCGCCGCCAGCAGCACCGCGTCGTAGGAGCCGGCCGCCTGCCACAGGACCGCGGCCGCCAGCGGGGCGGCCGCCTTGGCGATGACCGACGGCAAGGCGAGCGCGCCGTTGATGGCGCCATAGGCCTCGGGCGTCAGCATCTCCGGCACGGCGAGGCCGCGCACGATGGTCATCACGCCGTTGGCCGCCC
>NZ_DASPMG010000399.1:0-5201 GCF_035627195.1 Azospirillum sp. | reverse complement strand
GCGGCCAGCTCCAGCGCCTTGGCCTTGGCATCGGCCAGCAGGCGGTCGCGGTTCATGGTGATGCCGTCGGTGGCGCGCAGGAACTTCAGGTCGCGCGCCTCCATGGCCGACTTGGCGACCTTGGCCGTCGAGATCGTCTCGAACGCCGCGCCGATGGCCGGCATCGGGCCGCCCGGCCGCTTGGCGTCGGTCATGTGGCGGATCAGCAGCTCCTTGCAGCCGCCCCAGCCGGGGATCAGGCCGACGCCGACTTCGACCAGCCCCATGTAGGTTTCGGCGTGCGCCTGCACGTGGCCGCAGTGCAGCAGGATCTCGCACCCGCCACCCAGCGCCATGCCGCTCGGCGCACCCACCACCGGGAAGGGCGCGAACTTCAGCGCCTTGTAGGTCTGCTGCCCGCGCTCCGCCATCGTCTCGATCTCGGACCACAGCGCGATGTTGAGCGCGAACAGCGCGAGGCCCAGGTTGGCGCCGACGGAGAAGTTGTCCGCCTCGTTGTGGACGACCAGCGCCTTCCACTGGCCCTTTCCGTCGCCGATCAGCGAAACGGCGCGCTGCGCCAGCGCCATGATCTGGTCGTCCAGCGCGTTCATCTTGGAGGTGAACTCCAGGCACAGCACGCCGTCGCCGATGTCCCACAGCGCGGCCGAGCCGTTCTTGGCGACCGGCTTCGTCGCCCGCTTGACGTCGGACAGCAGCAGCACGCCGTCGGGCCGCACCACGTCGGCGTAATCGCCGTCCACGGTCAGGTACTGCAGCTTGCCGCCGTCCACGCGGTAGAAGGTGCGCCCGGCCGCCGCGCGCACCAGGGCCGGCACCGCGTGCCCGTCGGCGGCCAGGGCGTCGGCCAGCCACTGGGCGCCCAGCTTGTCGATCAGCTCGAACGGGCCGAACTTCCAGTTGTAGCCGAGGCGCATCGCCTCATCGACGGCGACGATGTCGCCGGCGATCTCCGGCACCAGGCTTGCGGCGTAGGACAGCGTCTCCAGCAGCACGCGCCGCGCGTAGCGCCCGCCCTTGTCCTCATGCTGCACCAGCGCCGGCAGGCCAGCCTTGGCCGCGTTCACGCTGTCCAGCTGCGCCCGGACGGTCTTGCGGTATTCGCCGGTGACGAGGTCCATGGCCTCCTTCACCCGGCCGCCGCCCGCCTTGTTGACGCGGTAGAAGCCGCCCTTGCCCTTCCGCCCCGTGTAGCCCTCGGCGATCATGCGGCGGAACAGCTCCGGCTCGCGGTGCAGGGCGCGGTAGGCGTCGTCGGGGGGCAGCGTGGCCAGCAGCGACTTGGCGATGTACGGCATCAGGTCCAGCCCGACGAGGTCGATCAGGCCGAACACGCCGGTCTTCGGGATGCCCATGGGCTTGCCGCCCACGGCGTCCGCCTCCTCCACCGTCAGGCCCAGGTCCATGGCGGCGTTGACCGCACTCTGGATCCAGAAGGTGCCGATGCGGTTGGCGATGAAGCCCGGCCGGTCCTTGCACGGCACGACACCCTTGCCCAGCCGCACGTCGGCGAAGCGCGACACCGCCTCCACCACATCCGCACCGGTGTGCTCGCCTGCCACCACCTCCAAGAGGCGCATGTAGCGCGGCGGGTTGAAGAAGTGGGTGACCAGGAAATCGCGCTTGAACGCCTCGCTCTGCCCCTCCACCAGATTCTTCAAAGGGATGGTCGAGGTGTTGGAGGAGACGATGGAGCCCGCCTTGCGGACCGCGTCCACCTTCCCGTACAGGTCCGACTTCACCGCCGGGTTCTCGACGACCGCCTCGATGATCCAGTCGACGCCGGCCAGCTTGCCCAGGTCGTCCTCGATGTTGCCGGGTGTGACCAGCTTGGCGTTCTTCTTGTGCATGAAGGCCGCCGGCTCCGCCTTCAGCAGGCGGTCGATGGCGCCCTTGGCGACCACATTGCGGTCCTCCGCGCCCTGCGGGACGATGTCCAGCAGCAGGACGGGCACGCCCGCGTTGGCGATGTGGGCGGCGATGCCCGCCCCCATGACGCCGGAGCCGATGACGGCTGCGCTCTTGATCTCCATGGTCCGGTGCTCCCCGCTCACACCGCTTCCAGGACGGTGGCGATGCCCTGGCCGCCGCCGATGCACTGGGTGGCCAGCGCGAACTCGCCGCCCTCGCGCTTCAGCAGCGCCGCCGCCTTGCCGGTGATGCGAGCCCCCGTGGCGCCCAGCGGGTGGCCGAGCGCCAGCGCACCGCCGTCCAGGTTCACCCTGGCCTCGTCGAAGCCCAGCTCGCGCGCCACGGACAGCGCCTGCACGGCGAAGGCCTCGTTGCTCTCGATGACCGACAGGTCCTTCACGTCGATGCCCGCGCGCTGCAGCGCCTTGCGGCTGGCCGGCACCGGGCCGATGCCCATGATGGTCGGGTCGCAGCCGGCGACGGCGGTGGAGCGGATGCGCGCCAGGATCTTCAGCCCGTGCGCGCGGGCGAACTCCTCGCTCACCACCAGCGTGGCCGAGGCGCCGTCGGTGAGGGGGGAGGACGTGCCGGCGGTGACGCTGCCCTGCGCGTTGAAGGCGGGCTTCAGCGTCGCCAGGGAGTCCACACTGGCCTCCGGCCGTATACCGCCGTCGCGCACCACCAGGGCGCCCTCCGGCGTGCGGATCGCCACGATCTCGTCGTCGAAGCGGCCGGCCGCCTGCGCCGCCGCCGCCTTCTGGTGGGAGCGGACGGCGAACGCCTCCTGCTCGGCCCGCGCGATGCCGTACTTGTTGGCGAGGTTCTCGGCGGTGACGCCCATCGCCATGTAGGCGCCGGGGTCCTTCTCGGCCAGCGCCGGGTTGGGCATCGGGTTGAAGCCCATCATCGGCACGCGGGTCATGCTCTCCACGCCCGCGGCGATGAAGGCCTGCCCGGACCCCAGCTGGATGGCGCCGGCCGCCATGTGCACCGCCTGCATCGACGACCCGCACCAGCGGTTGACGGTGGTGCCGGCCACGCTGCGCGGCAGCCCGGCGATCATGCCCACGAGGCGCGCGACGTTGAAGCCCTGCTCGCCCTCCGGAAAGGCGCAGCCGAGGATCAGGTCCTCGATCGCGTCGGCGTCGATCCGCGTCTTGTCCAGAAGGCCGCGCACGACCTGGGCGGCCAGATCGTCCGGACGCACCCGGATCAGGTCGCCCTTGTTGGCGATGGTGAACGGCGAACGGGCGTAGCCGACGATGACAGCGTTGCTCATGGTTCCTGGGCTCCTACCTGCGAGTCCGGCGCGTGGCGCGGCAAAGAGTGGGCGTTTGGCGCCAGCATTCCCGCTTGCGCCATTCCGTTTACGTAAAGGTCAGATCAGCCGTGCCCGTCGCGGGCCGGGAACACCCAGCCCGCCGGTTCATCGGCCGCGCGATGGTTCGGGAAGGTCCGGTCAGGCCGCCCCGGCCGCGCTCCGGCGTCCTGCGCCGGTGCTGCGGGAATGGCCGGCGTGTCCGGTCGCCACGTGATTCATCGCTTCCCCCTGTGTCTCGTCCGCCGCGCGCGATGCATGGCCGCGCGCTTGTTCCTTGTGCCCGGCCTCTGCGTGCCGGGATGCCGTCGGCTTCAGCCTTCAGCGAGGCAGACGATACGCAGACATGACGTAAGCGTCAACATGTTAAATCGACACTTCGCTTCATAAAGTTACATACGCGAGCGTATGGCGTGCGGCGTTGGGTTTGCGCTGCGCAAACCCAACCTACGGGAACGCCCCACGTAGGTTGGGTTCAGCCGCAGGCGCAAACCCAACATCAGGCGCGAATCAAAGGGGTCAGGCACGAATCAAAGGGGGATGATCACGCCGGCCCGCGCAGGCGGCCGGTCTGGCGCAGGGTGTCCGACGGCTTCTCGCCGAACATCTGGTTGTAGTAGGTGGAGAACCGGCCCAGGTGCCAGAAGCCGTGGTTCATCGCCACCTCCGCCACCGTGGTGGCGCGCGGGTCGGCCGCCAGCAGCTCGCGCCGCGCCGCGTTCAGGCGGATCATGCGCAGGTACGCGTTGGGCGAGATGCCCACCACGTCGGCGAAGCAGTACTCCAGCATCCGCGTGCTGACGCCCAGCGCCTGGGCGATCTGCGCCACCGACATGATGTCGTCCGGGTGCGCGCGCACGTATTCGCGCACGCGGTTGACCAGCGCGTGCCGCTGCGACGGCACCAGCCCCCGCCCGCCGTCGCGCCTGTGCGCCAGCATCGCCTCCAGCGCCAGCACGCAGCGGTCCCAGATGGCCAGCTGGAAGACGCCGTTGCGGCGGGGGTCGGCGCGCTGCCCGTCGTCGCGCGACAGGTCGTCCATCAGCCAGTACAGCCAGCTGCGCAGCTCCACCGCCAGCGGCGAGAAGAAGGCGCCGTTGCCGCGCAACTCCCCCAGGTCCGGCAGGACCAGCTTCATGTCGCGCAGGAAGTCGCACTCGACGGTGACGGCGACCACGTTCATCAGGCCGGAGCACAGGAACTCCGTCGGCGTGGAGTCGGAGAACAGCATGATGTCCCCCTCCCCCACCGCCTTGCCTTCGAAGCGCGACGGCTCCGACCCCGGCAGCGGCAGGCCCAGCGCGATGGTGCCCGGCGGCGGTGCCGTGTACTGCTGCAGGCGTAGGTTCGTCACCTCGCGGAACAGCCGCATGCCGCGCGCCGCCATCCCCGACACCTCGCCGACGAAGCGGCCGGGGGCGAGCTGCCGGTAATCCTGGGTCCAGCCGGGCAGCGCGTGCTCCTGGTCGCACACGTCGTGCGTGACCTCGGTTTGCAGCCGCACCGGCTCCGCGTAGACCACCGCCCCTCTCCCGTATGACATCCGTTCGCATGAAATTGTTGGGCGGCAATGCATACTGGTGTCAATCAAAAATAAGTCGTATCCAAATCCATTTCGCAAATCGGATAGTCGTGGTGAGGAAAGCCTCACGGGCCGGAAATGGATGATCTGGTGCCCAGGAAGCGAGCACGCCCCGGCAGCATTCGGGCGTGCCGGCCGCACTTCACCTCGCTTTGTTGCGCTGCACAAAAATTCAGCTTTGCCGTATTACACGGCATTCCCGACGCACATCACGGGATCGGCGCGGCAATTTCATCATCACTTCGCCCGGCGCGTTCGCATTCCGGATAGTTCGCGGGCTGGCCGTCCCCGTACAGTCGCCGCAAGCTGCAGCGATGCAGCCCGAAAGAAGAATCCTGCGAACCAAGAATCGGAGAGGTGCCATGGGGAACGTGAAACACGCGCGCGCCG
>NZ_DASPMG010000398.1:0-5195 GCF_035627195.1 Azospirillum sp. | reverse complement strand
ACCTCGTCGGTGCCCTCGCCCGCCGCCTCGACCACCACGTCGGCGGCGGTCTGCACCTCGTAGGTGTCGTTGCCGGCGCCGCCGGCCAGGGTGTCGGCACCGGGGCCGCCGATCAAGCGGTTGTCGGCGGCGTTGCCGGTGCCGGCGAAGGCGGCGGCGCCGGTGTAGGTGAGGTTCTCCAGGTTGGCGCCCAGCGTGTAGGCGGCCAGCGTGGTCCGCACCTCGTCGATGCCTTCGCCCGCGGCCTCGATGATCGTGTCCTCGCCATCGGCCACTATGTAGGTGTCGTTGCCGGCACCGCCCAGCAGCGTGTCCGGCCCGGCCCCGCCGTTCAGCACGTCGTCGCCGGCTTCGCCGTACAGGAGATCGCCGTTCGGCACGGAATAGGAAACGACCACGCCGTTGGCGGCAAAGCCGACGATGTCGGCCCGGCCGTCGCCGTTCACGTCCCCAACGTCACGCAGGGCGGTCTCCTGGGTTGGCCAACCGCTGTTCTTGCCATAGGCGCCGAGAAGGCCGATCTGCTGCGCCCCGAAGGAACCATCGGCCTGCCCCAAGGCGAAGGTGACGCCATGCGATCCGAACCCGACGATGTCGTCCCGGCCGTCGCCGTTCACGTCACCCATGATGCGCGGGTTGATGTTCTGGCTGTTCCAGGTCGTGTCGTATACGTAAACGCCGGACAGGGCGATCTGGGGCTCGGTAAACGTGCCGTCGGTCTTTCCAAGCGAGACGCGGACGCCGTTGGTGTAGAATCCGACGATGTCGGCCCGGCCGTCGCCGTTCACGTCGCCCAGCATGCGCGGCGTCAGATCCTGGCTCGACCAGTTGTTGTTGCTGCCATACGCGCCGGAAAGCGCGATCTGCAGAGGCTCGAAGGTGCCGTCGGTCTTTCCAAGCGAGACGCGCACGCCATTGCTGTAGAACCCGACGATGTCGGCCCGTCCATCGCCGTTCACGTCACCCAGCATGCGGGGCATTTGCTCCTGGCTGGGCCACCCGCTGTTCAGGCCATAGGTGCCGGAAAGCGCGCTCTGCTGCGGGCCGAAGGTACCGTCGGCCTTTCCCAGGGCCGTGGAAACGCCGTGCGAGCCGAAGCCGACGATATCCGCCCGGCCGTCCCCGTTCACGTCCGCCAGCGTGCGCGGATTGAGGTTCTGGCTCGTCCACGTATAATTGTAGCCGTAAACGCCCCACAGCGCGGCCTGCGGTGCGGTGAACGTCCCGTCGCTCAAGCTCAGCGCATCGCTCACGCCGTTCGAGGCGAAGCCGACGATATCCGCTCGTCCATCGCCGTTCACGTCTCCGACGACACGCGGGTTCTTGTCCTGGCTCGTCCAGCTGCTGTTGTAGCCGTAGGCGTTGGCGAGAACGAGCGTGGGCGTCGTGAACAGATAAGGAGACTCGGCGTTTCCGGCATCGCCAAGAAGCGTGTCGTTTCCACCGCCACCAGAAAGCGTGTCCGCACCGTGGCCGCCGTCCAGATGATCACCGCCCGCGTCGCCGAAAAGCGTGTCGTTCCCGTTGCCCCCCGTAAGGGTATCGTTCGCGGTGGTGCCGGAAATGGACGGCATTGTTGCTTCTCCTGTGCCTCGAAGGTTCAGTCATATTCTTGCATGTGTCATGCAAGTTATGTTCGATCTTCACAGGAATACTATGGGACGGAAGCCGTGGGAAGGCGCATCCCGCTCAGCGTGCACTGTGTCGCACCCGCATCCAAAGATTGCAGATCCGCCGGCCTACGGAGAGCGGCGCGGGTTCCTTGCAAAAATTCCCATCTCCCGCCATACTTCCCGCACCAACGCCCGACGTGCGCCCGCGCCGAACCGCGCCGTGCACGGCGGCCCTGAATGAAACACCTGCCCGAAACCTGTTTCATCCGGTTTCATCCGGTTACATTCGCCCGACGTTCCCGGTCCGCGACACGGCGGTCGCGGATGCAACACACGGCCGAAAGCGTTGCATGGTGTTGCATCCGGTTGCATCAGGCCCGCGCGGCACGCCGCTCCGTGATGTTACGCCCGCCGAAAAGCGTATCGCCGCGTATCATCCGGTAACATCGGCTCCGGCCGCGCCGGCCATCATCAGGCCCAGGCGGCGCTCGTCGGCGGCCTCGGGGGTGACCTCGCCCACGATGCGGCCGGCGCACATCACCAGGATGCGGTCGGACAGGGCCAGGATCTCCTCCAGCTCGACGGAGACCAGAAGGATCGCCTTGCCAGCGGCACGCAGGGCCAGCAGGCGGTTGTGGATGAACTCGATGGCGCCGACGTCCACGCCGCGCGTCGGCTGGCCGACCAGCAGCAGGTCGGGGTCGCGCTCGATCTCGCGGGCCAGCACCAGCTTCTGCTGGTTGCCGCCGGAAAAGCCGGAGACCGGCCGGTCCACGGCGCGCGGGCGCACGTCGTAGGCCTCCATCACGGCGGCACAGCGCGCCCGCACCGCCGCCCAGTCCAGGCGCGCCACACCGCTCCACGCCGGGTCGTCGTGGTAGCCGAGGATCAGGTTGGCCGCCGCCGGGAATCCGGTCACCAGCCCCACCGCCTGCCGGTCCTCCGGCACGTGGCCGGCCCCGCGGGCGCGCAGGGTCCGGGCGTCGCAGCCGGCCGCCGGCAGCTCCGCGCCCTTCAGGCGGATGCGGCCGGCGCGGACGGGGCGCATGCCGGCCAGCGCCTCCAGCAGCTCCGACTGGCCGTTGCCGGACACGCCCGCGATGCCGACGATCTCGCCGGCCCGCACGGTCAGGTCCACGCCGCGCACGCGCTCCACCCCGGCGGCGTCGGCCACGCGCAGTCCCTGCACCTCCAGCACCGGGGCGCCGGGGGATGCCGGCGGCTTGGCGACGCGCAGGGCGACGCGGCGGCCGACCATCAGCTCGGCCAGCTCCTCCCGGCTGGTGGCGGCGGTGGGGCGGGTGGCCACCACCGCGCCCCGGCGCATGACGGTGACGGCGTCGGTCAGCTCCATCACCTCGCGCAGCTTGTGGGTGATGATGACCACGGTCTTGCCCTGCCCCGCCAGGGCGCGGAGGATGCGGAAGAGGTGGTCGGCCTCCTGCGGCGTCAGCACGCCGGTGGGCTCGTCCAGGATCAGAAGTTCGGCGCCACGGGTCAGCGCCTTCAGGATCTCCACCCGCTGCTGCGCCCCCACGGGCAGGTCGCCGACCGGCGTGTCGAGGTCGACCTCCAGGCCGTAGGCGGCGGCCAGCCGCTCCAGCTCGGCCCGCGCGCGGCGGCGGCCGGGGGCCAGCGTCGGCCCGCCCTCGGCGCCCAGCAGCACGTTCTCCAGCGCGGTGAACCGCTCGACCAGCATGAAGTGCTGGTGCACCATGCCGATACCCCGGCGGATGGCGGCGCGCGGGCTGCCGGGGGGCAGCGGCACGCCGTCCACCCGCACCTCGCCCACGTCCGGGGCGACGGTGCCGTAGACGATGTTCATCAGCGTGGACTTGCCGGCCCCGTTCTCGCCGACGACGCCGTGGATCGTCCCCTTCGGCACCGCCAGCGACACGTCCCGGTTGGCGTGGGTGGCGCCGAACCACTTGTCGACGCCACGGACCTCAAGCGCCGGCGCGGTCACGGCGTGTAGGGCTTGACCGGCAGCGTGCCGGCGACGATGGCCGCCCTGGCCTCCTCCACCCGCCGCTCCATGTCGGCGGAGACGACGGCCCGGTTGTGCTGGTCCAGCGCGTAGGACACCGCGTCCTCCTTCAGCCCCAGCACGCGGTGCCCGGCCGTCCAGGTGCCCTCGCGCGCACTGCGGAAGCAGTCGTAGACCGCCACGTCGACGCGCTTGAGCATGGAGGTCAGCACCTTGCCCGGGTGCAGGTGGTTCTGGTTGCTGTCCACGCCGATGCCCAGCCGGCCGGCGTCGGCCGCCGCCTGCAGGACGCCCAGGCCGGTGGCCCCGGCGGCGGCGTAGACCACGTCGGCGCCCCGGTCGAACTGGCTCTTCGCCAGCTCCGCCCCGCGCGCCGGATCGTTCCAGGCGGCCGGGGTGGTGCCGGTCATGTTGACCAGCACCTCGGCCTGCCCGTTCACGTGGCGCACGCCCTGCTCGTAGCCGGTGAGGAAGTTGCGGATCAGCGGGATGTCCATGCCGCCGACGAAGCCGACCTTGCCGGTCTTCGACGCCATGGCGGCCAGCATGCCGACCAGGAAGGAGCCCTCCTCCTCCTTGAAGGTCATGGACCGCACGTTGGGCCGGTCCAGCTTCTCGTCGATCAGGCAGAACTTGGTGTTGGGGAACTCCTTGGCCACCTTCTCCAGCGGCACGGCCTGGGCGAAGCCCATGGCGACCACCACGGTGGCGCCGCGCCGGGCGACGGCGCGCAGCGCCTGCTCGCGCTGCCCCTCGGCGTTCACCTCGACGTCGCGGTAGGCGACGCCGGTGTCCTTCTTGAAGCGCTCGGCGCCGACATAGGCGGCCTCGTTGAAGGATTTGTCGAACTTGCCGCCCATGTCGTACACGACGGCCGGCGCGAACTCCTGCGCCGCCGCGGCCCCGGCCGCCAGCGCCAGCAGCGCCGCCGCGATCCCCAGCATCTTGTGCCTGCCCCCCAGCATCTTGCGCCCACGCATGGTCCCTCCCCGGTCCGGCCACAGCTGGACGGGAAGGATAGTCGGGCAAGCCGGCACGCGACAGGGGGATTGTGACGCCCGCCGCCCTCATCGGTTGACGAACTGGCCGGAAGGCCGGCCCTGTCGGGTTGACTTGGCCGGGGCGGACGGATATGACCCGCTCAGGTCAGGCTCGGCCGCATCCTTGCGGCCAGTCCGGGACCCGGAAGGAACGGTGGCCGTGCAACAACTGGTGGTGCTGTTTCAGGGACTGATTCTCGGCATCGCCATCGCTGCGCCGGTCGGACCCATCGGGTTGCTCTGCATCCGCCGCACCATCGAGCACGGGCCCATGATCGGCTTCGCCACCGGCATGGGGGCGGCCGTGGCCGACACCTTCTACGGCGCCATCGCCGCTTTCGGCGTGTCGGCCGCCATCGGCTTCCTCACCGGGCACGAGACCTTCTTCCGCATCGCCGGCGGCATCATCCTTCTGGTCGTCGCCCTCCGCACCTACCGCCAGAGCCCCTCGGCCGAAGCGCGGGAGGTGGACAGCGCGCCCGACAGCCGCACCGCCATCAGCGGCTTCATGACCGGGCTGTCGCTGACCATGACCAACCCGGCGACGATCTTCGC
>NZ_DASPMG010000397.1:0-11475 GCF_035627195.1 Azospirillum sp. | reverse complement strand
CCCAGGTCATCCGGATCGGCAGCTTCTCGAAGACGCTCTCCGCCTCGATCCGGTGCGGCTACATCGCGGCGCGGCCGGAGTGGGTGGAGGCGCTGGTCGACCTTCAGGTCGCGACGACCTTCGGCGGCCCGAGCCCGGTCGCGACCGAACTCGTCGGCGCGGCCCTGAACGACGGCAGCTATCGCAAACACCTGGACGGCCTCCGCCGGCGGCTGGCGCGGGCACGGCGCGAGACGGCGCAGAAGCTCGACGCACTCGGCCTGCGGCCCTGGCTGATGCCGCGCGGCGGCTTCTACCTCTGGTGCGCCCTGCCGGACGGCCGCGACGCGGCGGCGGTCGCCCGCGCCGCGCTGCGCGAAAACGTCGTCCTCGCCCCCGGCAACGTTTTCAGCGTCTCCCAGTCGGCGTCCCACTTCCTGCGCTTCAACGTCGCCCAAATGGTCGATCCACGCGTCTTCGACGTGCTGGCGCTGGCAATGGCCGGCCGGGGGTGAGGGACCGGCTTGTGCATGGCCGTGGGGTGCGGGCCAGGAGTGGTGTTCGCATTTGGCCCAAAGGAGACGCCTCCCCCTATTCTAACTTACTTACAGCAGCTACGCCATGAAATCAAATCCGCGATTCATGGCCATCAAACTTCTTTAAAGTATTCTCATGATTCCAGTGATGAACAAGAATGTCTTTCTGAGTAACAGTTAGGGTTTCCATTAGGGCCGAAATTTTTTCATCAAGATCTTTATCGATAAAAAGAGAAACTTGGCCAGTACATTTAAACAAATTGAAAGATTCTGATAAATGATATTCGGGTGTTATTTGCTCTCCCATTTTATAAATTGTAATTTTTCCTTCTTCATCGACTCGATACTTAAGGATATGCCGTCCTTCTTCAAGCTCTGTATGAGCATACCATTTATTTCGGAGATCGTAGAAGCGCTTATGCAGCTCCTTAAGATCCGTTTTATTTGCAAATATTTTGTCAGCCGGTAGCGCCGTTCGCTGGCCATGATTAAACATCGTGATGTAGGAAACAACTAGCCCAGCAAAGAATTTCTCGATGTTCGTAACAAGCTGCACATCTATAAAAGAAAGAACTGTTGCAATACCGTTCCTCCTGACGGCATCCCAAATATTATTCCTATCTATATCAAATTGCGACATTGCTCCAGCCTTGCCTGCTCCAAGGGCTTCGGCAAGATGCTTGGCGCTCGCATCCATATCCTGTAGAATCTGTTTGGATTTCTGAGACATCGGCGGCGGAGGCGCAGACCCAGATATGCCGTTAATGACGTTGAGCGATAACATAATATCTATTGCTTTCCAACTTTGCTCAATCCTATCCTCTATTGATATAATTCTGTGACTTTGCTGCTTATTCAAGGACTTCATAAAATCATCTGATAACCTCAGCGGCTTTTTCATTACGTCCCACCATGCAGTTAAGGATTGGACTCCAAACGGAAGATCATTTAGCCCCAAACCTCGGTGACGGACAAGGTGGAGAAAAAATACCGCTACCCCCCCAAAGGCTCGCGCTCGGATTGCGGTCATAAAAGTGACGTAAGGAAAACAGGGAAAAAAACATCATTGTCATTCGCTGAAGCGGACCAATGACTGTATTTGGCCTAAGGCTGACACAGTCGAAACACCCCCCGTCGGGTCAGTCTGCGGCCGTCCGGACCGAATCACCCCCCCATGGCGACGGCCCACCCTGACCATGACACCGCGCCGTCATTCGCGCACATCCGTGCCATAATGCGGCTTCCCAGGCGCGGAACTTGCGTACACACCTGAATCCCCCTAATCCTCCCCCGCTTCACCGGGTGGACGGCGGATGATTCCGAAGATCCTGCATCAGCTCTGGAAGGACGCGGACGTTCCCGAACGCTTCGGGCATTTCCGGGAGACGTGGCGGCGGCATCACCCGGACTGGCAGCACCGGCTGTGGACGGACGCCGACCTGCACGCCTTCGTCGCCCGCGAATTCCCCGATTTCCTGCCCGTGTACGAGGCGTACGCGGAGCCGATCCGCCGCGTCGACGCCGCCCGCTACCTGATTCTGAAGCGGTACGGCGGGCTCTACGCCGACCTTGATTTCGAATGCCTGAAGCCGATCGATCCGCTGCTGGACGGGCACACCTTCGCCATCGGGCTGGAGCCGGAGTCGCATCTGGCGCTGGAGAAGGCGGCGGTGCGGGGGATGACGCGCATCCTCTGCCCGTCGCTGATCGCCTCCGTCCCCGGCCACCCGTTCTGGGACCATGTGGTGGAGCAGCTGCGCCGCCACGCGCACGAGGCCGATGTGCTGGACGCCACGGGGCCGTTCCTGCTGACCCGCGCGCTGGACGGCTTCGCCGATCCGGGGTCGGTCACGCTGCTGCCCTCGCACCTCGTCTACCCGGCGGACAAGGTCGACTGCTGGGAAGGCCGCCTGTTCGACATCCGCACGTGGGAGCGGCTGACCCGCGACGCCTGCGCGCTGCACCACTGGGACGCCACCTGGGTGCCGGGATTGGTGCGCGGCGACGGCCGGCCGGCGGAGCTGCGGATCATGGTGACGGAGGGCGACGCCGCCCCGCCGCCGGCCCCGGACGCCCCGCCGCCACTGGTGTCCTGCCTGATGGCGACGCGCGACCGGCCGGCGCAGGCGCTGCTGGCCATCGACGGCTTCCGCCGCCAGACCTACGCGAACCGCGAGCTGGTGATCGTCGACGATGGCGCCGACGATGGTGGTGGTGGCGGTGGCCGGCTGGCCCGCGCCGTGGCGGCGCTGGGCGACCCGCGCATCCGGCTGGTGCGCCCGCAGGATCCCGCAACGAACCTGGGCCGGGCGCGCAACCGCGCCGTCGACCTCGCGGCCGGGACCTACGTCTGCCAGTGGGACGACGACGATCTGTACGACCCGCTGCGGCTGGAGCTGCAGATGGCCGTCCTGCGCCACAGCGGGGCGCGCGCCTGCCTGTTGAGCCGCTGGATGGTCTGGTGGCCGGAGGCGGAGCGGCTGGCGATCTCCCGCCAGCGGCCGTGGGAGGGGTCGCTGCTGTGCGAGAAGGCGGTGCTGCCGCGCTATCCGGAGCTGGCGCGGGGCGAGGACACGCCGGTGGTGGAGCGCCTGCTGCGCACCGTGCGGGTGGTGCATCTGGACGAGCCGCGGCTGTACCTCTACGTCGTGCACGGCGCCAACACCTTCCCCGCCGGCCATTTCGACGAGCAGTGGCAGGCCGCCGACCCGCGCTGGGAGGGGGAGCGCGCCCAGGCGGTGGCGACGGAGCTGGCGAAGCGGCTGCCGCTGGCGGCCTATGGCCGGGCGCTGGCCGAGCGGACGGCGCAGCACCTCGACGCGCAGGCGCGCGCGGCCGGCGCCGAGCGGCGCTGGGCGGACGCGCTGGCGCTGTGGGACCGGGCGCTGGCGGGCGCCCCCTGGCACTGGCCGGTGCGGCTGGCCCGCGGATTGGCGCTGCTGGACCTGGGACGGTTCGAGGAGGCGGAGGCCGACTTCACCCGCGTCATTGCCCAGCCGCCGGGCATGGCGGCCGGGCTGGAGGCGCTGGCGGGGGCGGCGGCGCGGCGGCGGGACTGGCCGGCCGCGCTGCGGCGCTGGCAGCGTCTGTCCTGCGCCGCCCCGGCCTCGCCGGAGGCGATCGTCGGGCTGGTGACCACGCTGGTCGAGCTGGGCCGCCTGGACGAGGCGGAGGCGCTGGCCCGCCGCCGCACGCCCGTCCTCGGCCGGGCCGAGGCGGTGGTCGCCCGTGCCGCCGTGCTGCAGCGCCGCCAGGACGGTGCCGAACTGGCGGCGCTGCTGGACGCCAACGCCGACGTGGCCGCCGCCAACCCGACGCTGCGCGCCCTGCACTTCCACACCCTGCAGGCGCGCGGCGAGATGGCGCGGGCCCGTGCGGCGGTCCAGGCGGGGGACCAGGCGGCGGATGGCGGCGGCGGAAGCCCGGTGCTGAACGACCTTCTGCAGGTCGCCTTCACGGCGGACGGCGCCGACGCGGCGGGGCGCCGCCGGCTGCACGCGCTGTGGCGCGCGCACGGCGCGGCGATCCTCAGCCCCGACCTGCTGGGCCTGACCGCCCAGGCGGTGCGGGAGGCGGAGGGGGACGCCGGGCTGCGCGCCCTGCTGGACGCGGTGGACGCCCTGCCGCCGGTCGATGCGCGGGCGGTCAAGCTGCGCCTGCTGGCCGTGTTCGAACGGCTGCGCGGCGGGCTGGACGCCGGCACGGCGGAGGACGCGCTGCGCCGCCTCGCCGACGCGCAGGACCGCCAAGCCCCCATGGGCCACTGGGCGCAGGCGTTGCGCCGCTTCGCCGACGGGTTCGACCGGCTGCGCGAACGCTTCCCCGCCTTCCTGGTGGACAGCGGCTGGCGCCGCGCGTCCGCCGAGGCGGTGGCCGACCGGATCATCGCCGCCCACCGCGCCGGCCGGCCGTTCAGCCTGGTCCGGCTGGGCGACGGGGAGGGCAACTTCCTGCCCTACCCGGCCGGGCAGGAGGCGCACGCCGGCCCCGACCGGGACGCCACGCAGCGCATCTGGTGGGGGGCCGCGCGCCTGGAGGGGGCGGCGGCCGACGCCATGACGGCGGCGCTGGCCCGCGCCGTGCGCAACGCCGACGTCGTCGGCGTGCCGGACCTGTCGCGCCTGTGCTACGGCCTGCCGCTGCCGACGCCGCCGTTCCTGTTCCACAGCTGGCACGACTACCGCGGCCTGCTGGCGATCCTCGACCATCTGGGACGCCAGGGGAGCGGGGGCGGCGAGGGCGCGCTGTTCGCGCCGGGGCAGACCATCACGTCCTGCCACATCCACGCCGACCTCGCCGCCTGGGGCCAGTACGAGCGGCTGTTCGCCGCCGTCGGCCGCGTGTCGCTGGTGACCTGCCACCCGGCACTGCCCGACGCGCTGGCCCGGCGCTTCGGCGTCGCGATCGGGCAGCTCTACCGCATCCCGCACGAGGCCAAGTACGCGGCCCAGTTCGGTTACGCCGACGCGGGCGACCACTATCCGCACGCCTTCCGGGCGCTGGAGCGGACGCTGGCGGTGCGCGCGCCCGGCGAGGTGTTCCTGGTGGCGGCCGGCTTCCTGGGCAAGATGTACTGCGACTGGATCAAGGACCGCGGCGGCATCGCGCTGGACGTCGGCAGCGTGGTGGACCACTGGTGCGGCTTCGCCACGCGCAGCCTGCACTTCACCCAGCGCTACGCGGCGGCGCCGGAACCCGCCGCCACGCCGGGCGTCAACCTGTTCGGCCACGTCGGCGCCGGGGTCGGGCTGGGAGTGGCGGCGCGCGGAACGGTCGCGGCGCTGAAGGCCGCCGGCATCCCGCACGCGGTGTTCGATCTGGACGCCGACCCGGACGCGCCGGCCGGTGCTGAGCCGGCGGACCCGCCGCACGGCGTGAACATCATCCACACCAACCCGGATTTCCTGTTCCAGGCGCTGGCGTCCGGGCGCGGCGGGCTGACGCCGCAGGCGTTGCGCGGGCGCGTCAACATCGGCGTCTGGGCGTGGGAGAGCGCCACCAGCTTCCCCGCCGGCTGGGAGAAGGCCTTCGCCCTGTTCCACGAGGTCTGGGCGCCCAGCCGCTTCACGGCCGAGGCGCTGCGGCGCCTTTCGCCGGTCCCCGTCGCGGTGGTGCCGCACGTGGTGGAGCCGCACGTGGTGGAGCTGGGTCCGCCCGCCGTCACCCGCGCCCAGCTCGGCCTGCCCGAGGACGCCTTCGTCGTCGCCTTCCTGTTCGACGAGTTGAGCGGCTTTTCGCGCAAGAACCCGCTGGGCGCCATCGCCGCGTTCCGCCAAGCCTTTCCACGGAATGACGGCCGCGCCGCGCTGGTGATCAAGGCGCGCACCCTGTCGGCGGAGAACCGCGCGCGGCTGGAGGCGGCGGCGGGCGGCAGCCCGGCCATCCTCCTGCGCGTCGGCGACACGCCGCGCGAGGAGGCGCTGGGCCTGATCTCCGCCTGCGACGCCTACCTGTCGCTGCACCGGGCCGAGGGGTTCGGGCTGACCGTGGCGGAGGCCATGGCGCTGGGCAAGCCGGTGGTCGCCACCGCATGGTCGGGCGTGCTGGATTTCCTGGCGGCGGACTGCGCCGTCCCCGTGCCCTGCACGCCGGTCACGCTGACGGAACCGGACGGCTACTACCCGGCCGGCACCGTGTGGGCGGAGCCGGACCTGGACGCGGCGGCGCGCGCCCTGCGCGCCCTGTTCGACGACCGCGTTGCCGCCCGGCGCATGGGCGAGCGCGCCGCCGCCCGCATCCGCGCCACGCTGGGCGCCGGGGTGGTCGGCGCGCGCGTGCGCGACCGGCTGGCGGCGCTGACGGTCGATAAGGCCCTTCTCCCCTTGAGGGAGAAGGGTTGGGATGAGGGGTCGTTACGCCCGGAGGGCGGAAAAGAATCATTCTCCGGCTCTCCAAGCCGTAATACCCCTCACCCCAACCCCTCTCCCTCAAGGGGAGAGGGGCTTCAAGCGATCGCACCGGCGGCGGTTCCGGCGCCCAGCGTTCTGGTGCTGACGCCGGTGAAGAACGCGCGGCGGCACCTGCCGGCCTTCCTCGCCATGCTGGAGCGGCTGGACCACCCGCGCGACCGGCTGTCGCTGGGCTTCCTGGAGGGCGACAGCGACGACGGCTCCCACGCCTTCCTGGAGGCGGAGCTGCCGCGCCTGCGCGGCCTGTTCCGCCGGGTCGTGCTGATGAAGCACGACCTGGGGGTACGGCTGGACGGGCCGCGCTGGGCGCCCGCGGTGCAGCGCCCCCGGCGCGCCGCCATCGCCAAGGCGCGCAACCGCCTGCTGAACGCCGCGCTGGCCGACGAGGAGTGGGTGCTGTGGGTCGATGCCGACGTGCTGGACGCGCCGCCCGACGCGCTGCGGCGCCTGCTGGCGGTTGGGGGCGACATCGTCGTGCCGCACTGCGTGCTGGAGCCCGGCGGGCCGACGTTCGACCTCAACAGCTTCCGGATCACCGACCCGGACGGCGAGGCCCGGCACATGGTGGACGGGCTGGTGCAGCCGCCGCGCGGCGTCGGCCGGCGCTACCTGGACAATCTGCGCGGGCAGGGGCCGGTGCCCCTGGACAGCGTGGGCGGCACCATGCTGCTGGTGCGCGCCGACCTCCACCGCGAGGGCCTGATCTTCCCGCCCTTCCCCTACCGCGGCTACATCGAGACCGAGGGTCTGGCCATGATGGCCCGCGACATGGGCATCACCTGCTGGGGCCTGCCGGACCTGGAAATCGTCCACGCCAGGGACTGAGTCCCGGCTATCGCCGTTTCTTCCTGACTCGGCGCTTTTAATTGCCCGGCCGGCGGCGTCCACGCCCATGACTTCGGCCGCGCGGCGGCGTCACGCTTTGTCGAATTTCGTTACTTGACACACGCGCGTGTGTTACCCGACCTTTGGCTCAAGGGTGCACAAAAGGTTCCGCGTCCCCGCCACGCCGGCCGGAGCCGCGCCGCCGCAATCACGGCGTGTGTCGAAGTCCGTCCGGCGCTGCAATCCGACGTTTCGCTTGCCTTGCCGCCAACCATTACGACTTGCCGAGCCGAGAGATTTCGCCCATGGCCACGTTGACGCTCACCGGATCGAACGCCAACACGCTGACCGGCACGAACGTGAGCGGCGGCACCGTGGCCACCACGGGCGACGACACCATCAGCGCCAGTTCCGCGCAGATCTCCGGCTCCACCATCGACGGCAACGGCGGCACCGACGTGCTGCAGCTCACCGGCGGCGGCGCCTTCAACCTGAAGGCCGCGGCGCTGCTGAACGTCACGTCGATCAAGCTGATGTCCTCCTCGACCGTCACCGGCACGACGGGCGCGGACCTGATCAGCGGCTCCGGCGCTGAGGACACGCTGATCGGCGACCTGGGCAACGACACCCTGCACGGCGATGCCCACCACGACGTGCTGTCGGGTGGCGACGGCAACGACAGCCTGTACGGCGGCCTCAACAACGACACGCTGTACGGCGACGCGGGCGACGACACGCTGTCGGGCGGCGCGCACGCCGACATGCTCTTCGGCGGCGCCGGGAACGACGTCTTCGCCATCAGTTCCAGCACCGACTTCGTGGCCGGGGAGACCATCGACGGCGGCGACGGCACCGACACCATCCTCCTGGTCTCGGCCAGCGGCCTTCAGTACGACTTCAGCGGCGCCATCAGCATCGAGCGCATCGAACACAGCGGCAACCAGGACTTCGGCATCACCGGCGGCGCCAACAACGAACTGATCATCGGCGGCAGCGGCCGGCAGACGCTGTTGGGTGGCGCTGGCGAAGACACCATTTCCGGCGGGGCCGGCAACGACACCATCACCGGCGGCGACGGCAACGACGTGTTCCAGTTCGCGGCGTCGGGCGAGGGCAACGACCTCATCACCGATTTCGCTCCGGGCGATCTGATCCGCGTCGCCGGCCGCTCGTCCGGCGGCAGCATCACCAACGGCGGCAGCACCGTCGCCGCCAACTCCGTCCAGGTCAGCACGTCGAACGGCGTCACGACGCTGTACGTCGACACCGACGGCGTCGCCGACGCGGCCGAACTGACCGTGCTGCTGACCGGCACCTACCTGTCGGGCGACTTCGCGTTCTCGGGCGCCGACATCACCCGCAACGCACCGGTCTTCACCACCGGCACCGACACCTTCACCGACACGTCGGGCAACGCGCTCGCCGTCGGCGCGGGGGTCGGCACCATCAACGCGGGCGACACCATCGACGGCGGGGACGGCAACGACACGCTGGCCGCCATGCTCGCCGACGGCGAGACGACCGGGGCGGCCACCATCGCCGGCTTCGACAATCTGAACATCGCGGTGGCCAGCGGCCAGAGCGCCACCTTCAACGCGCTGAACGTCACCGACTCCACCCTCAAGCCCAACGGCGCCGGCCTCCACGTCATCACCAACGCCTCGGTCCGCGTGGAAGGCGCGGGGATGACGGGGGCGGGCCGGTTGGATCTCGCCTTCGCCGACACCATCAGCGGCTTCTACGGCGGCATCGGCTTCGGCGGCAGCAATTCCGACACGCTGCACGGCGGCAACGGCAACGACACGATCTACGGCGTCGGCGGCGCCGACACGCTGCTGGGCGAAGGGGGCAACGACGTGCTGTCGGGCGGCCCCGGCAACGACAGCATGGTCGGCGGGGACGGAGCCGACGGGCTGTCCGGCGGCGACGGCGCCGACACGCTGCTGGGCGGCGACGGCAACGACACCGTCAACTTCGCCGTCGCCGAACTGGCGGGCGGCGACAGCGTCGACGGCGGCGCCGGCACCGACACCCTGCAGCTCAATTCCGGCGGCAGCTTCGACCTGTCCGGCCTGTCGTTCACCAACTTCGAAGTGATCCGCGGCTCCACCGCCCACGACACCATCACCGGGAATTTCGGCAGCACGCCCTACCTCTTCGAGGGACTGAACGGCAACGACAGCATCGTCGGCGGCGGCGGCAACGACACGCTGTCCGGCGGCGGTGGCAACGACACGCTGTCGGGCGGGGCGGGCGACGACGTATTCTCGTTGGGCACCTCCACCGGCGAGATCACCGCGAGCGAGCTGATCGACGGCGGCACCGGCAACGACACGATCTGGCTGACGAGCTTCGGCAGCTACAACCTTTCCCAACCGACGCTGAACGGCATCGAATCCATCGTCGTCGCCAACGCGCTCAGCGCCTCGGTGACCGGCGGCGCGGCCGACGATTCCATCGTCGGCAACGCGGCGGTCGACCTGCTGCTCGGCGGCGCTGGCAACGACACGCTGTCGGGCGGCGACGGCAACGACACCCTGTCCGGCGGGGCCGGCAACGACCTGCTGGCGGGCGGCGAGGGCAACGACCTCTTCGCGCTGGCGGCGGCCAATATCGCCGGCTCCACCGACACGCTGAGCGGCGGCAACGGCACCGACGCCATCGTGCTGGGCGGCGCCGGCATCTACGACTTCTCCGCCGTCGAGATCCACGGCGTCGAACAGGTTTTGGGCAGCAGCGGCAACGACGGCATCTCCGGCCTGGCCGACGCCGACGTCACCTCGGCCGGCTTCCTGGTGGACGGCGGCGGCGGCAACGACACCCTGGCCGGCGGGACCGGCAACGACACGCTGTCGGGCGGCAGCGGCAACGACGTGTTCGCCTTCGCCTCCACCGGCAACGGCACCGACCGCATCGCCGACATCGCGGAGAACGAGATCATCCGCGTGACCGGGCGCGCCTCCACCGGCGGCACCGTCACCGACGGCGACGGCAGCAACGTCGCCGCCAATTCGGTGCAGGTCAGCACGTCGGGCGGCGTCACGACGCTGTACATCGACACCAACGGCGCCGCCGGCGCGGCCGAGCTGACCGTCACGCTGACCGGCACCTTCGCGGCCCGGAACTTCGCGCTGTCGGGCACCGACATCACCCACGTCGTCCCGCCGATCTTCTCCACGGGCACCGACAACTACACCGACGACCCCGGCAACGCGCTGACGGCCGCCGCGGCGACCGGCACCATCAACGCGGGCGACACCGTGGATGCCGGCGACGGCACCGACACGCTGAACGCCACGCTCGCCAACGGCGAGACGACGGGTCCGGCGACGCTGACCGGCTGGGAGAACCTGAACCTCACGGTGGCCAGCGGCGCCACCGCCACCTTCGACGCGCAGAACGTCTCCGCCTCCACCCTCAAGCCGGTGGGGGCCGGCGCGCACGTCATCACCAACGCCTCGGTCAGCGTCGACGCCTCCGGCCTGACCGGCGCCGGCACGCTCAACGCCACCTTCACCGGCGGCAACGTGACGGCGATCGGCGGCGCGGGGCGCGACACGCTGTCGGGCGGCTCCGGCGCCGACACGCTGTCGGGCGCGGCCGGCAACGACCTGCTGTACGGCGGTGACGGCAACGACGTGTTCGGCTACGCCGCCACCGACACCGGGCAGGTCGACGTCATCGGCGACTTCGCGGCGGGCGACGTCATCCGCGTCGGCTCCGCGACGCTCGGCGGCATCGCCAGCGGCACCGGCACCGGCCTCGCCGCGCGCGGCGTCCAGGTCGGCGCGACGAGCGGCGGCTTCACCCCCCTCTACGTCGACCTCGACGGCAACGGCGGTGCCGCCGACCTGACCATCAACCTCGCCGGCAGCTTTACGGCCGACACCCTGCGCGTGTCGAACAACGAGATCAGCGTGTACACCGCGCCGCCCAGCACCGGCGGCGGGGGCGGCGACAACGGAGGCGGCGGCACGACGCAGACGGTGGACGGCGTCACCGTCCAGCAGACGACGCAGACCGCCAGCGACGGCACCCGCACGGAGACCCTGACGGTTCCCATCATCACCGCCGGCCGCACCGAAGAGAACGCCGCCACGCCCAACGCCGACATCCCGCTGGCCCGGGACAGCGGCGGGCAGGACCTGCTGACCGCGCACGTGCCGGTCGGTGTCGGCCTGACGGTGGAGAGCACGACCACCACCGCCAGCGGCGTGCAGGGCCTG
>NZ_DASPMG010000396.1:0-6045 GCF_035627195.1 Azospirillum sp. | reverse complement strand
CGTGCCCGGCGCGGAGCCGTTCCCGCTCCGCTCCTGAGCATCGCGGGCGGTATCGTCGCATTCTTCCTGACGATGGGCATCACCCCCGGCCGCGGCCGCGCTCTAGTGCGCCGGATCACCATCGCGGCCACCGGTCTGGCGGCAGCCGGCATCGGGATCAGCCTGTTCGAAGGCATGTTCACGCCGCCCGAACTGCGGTCGGTGATCGGCCTTGCCACCATGTCGCTGAGTAAGCGGTGTTCTGGCCTCACCTTCCAGCGCGGTCGCTGTGGGGTGAGTCTCCCGGATCGCATGATCGGGAGAACGGTTTGTGTCTACGCTCGACCTTACGCTTGACCCTGAGCCCGTGCGGGTGCGCCGCATGGAGGTGCTCACGAGCGATGTGGGCCGCCGGAGCTGGTCGCCGGAGGAGAAGGCGCGGATCCTGGCCGAGGCGGCGGCACCCGGAGCCGTCGTCTCCGAAGTGGCCCGGCGTCATGGACTGCGGCCCCAGCAGGTGTTCGGCTGGCGGCGGGAAGCGCGCGCCGCCAGTCGTGCCCAGGGCGAGGGCATGGTGTTCGCGCCGGTGGTGCTGGACGCCATGCCGTCCTCCACCATGCCGATGCCGAAGGAGCCCCCGGCCATCGAGGTGCAGATCGGCGACGCGGTGGTGCGCGTGCCCGCCGGCATGGACAGCGCCACCGTCAAGGCGGTGCTGCGCGCCGTGAGGGCGACGCGATGATCGGCATCGAGGGCCCGGTACGGGTGCTGGTCGCCGCCAAGCCGATCGACTTCCGCAAGGGCATGGATGGGCTGGCCGCGTTGGTGCAGCAGCAACTGGGGGCGGATCCCTTCAGCGGTGTCGTCTACGTCTTCCGCGCCAAGCGAGCGGACCGGGTGAAACTCTTGCACTGGGACGGCACCGGCCTGGTCCTCATCTCGAAGAAATTGGAAGCCGGCCAGTTCCGCTGGCCGGCGATCCGCGATGGCGTGATCCGCCTGACCCCGGCTCAGCTCTCGGCGCTCGTGGAGGGTCTGGACTGGACCCGGGTGCGCGGCGTGCGGGTGCCCCGGCCGACCGCCGCAAGCTGAGCTGCGACACAGCGACTCGGCAACCGCTTTGGGGGCGAAGGCCGCGGGCGCCGCCGCTATGCTGGTGACCGTGACGACCGCATCCGACCTCCTGCCCAACGATCCTGGCGAGTGGCGCGCCCTGTTGCTGGCCGAGCGCGCCCGGCATGCCGCGGAGCTGATGGCGGCGCGTTCCCGGGCCGAGGAGGAAATCGCCCGACTGCGCCAGATCATTCTGGAACTGCAGCGCCATCGCTTCGGCCGCCGGGCCGAGCGTCTTGACCCGGACCAGTTGGCCTTGGCGCTGGAGGACCTGGAGCAGACGCTGGCCGCCACGGAGGCCGAGCCCGCCGGCGCCGCGGCGATCAAGCCGGCGCCGGCGCGGCGCACGGTGAACCGCGGCAACCTGCCGGCCGATCTGCCGCACGAGGAGATCCTCATCGATGTCGCCGACAAGACCTGCCGGTGCTGCGGCGGCGCGCTGCATGCCATCGGCGAGGATGTCTCGCAACGTCTGGACCTCGTCCCGGCCCGCTTCCGGGTGCTGGTGACCCGCCGGCCCAAGTATGCCTGCCGCCGCTGCGAAGAGGGCGTCGTGCAGGCCGCGGCCCCGGCGCGCATCGTGGACGCCGGCATCCCCACCGAGGCGCTGATCGCCCATGTGCTCGTGTCCAAATACGCCGATCACCTGCCGCTCTATCGCCAAGCCCAGATCTACGCGCGCCAGGGCGTCGATCTCGACCGCTCGACGCTGGCCGACTGGGTTGGACGGGCTGCCTGGTACCTGCGGCCCCTGCACGACCGGCTGCTGGCCAACCTGAAAGCCTCGGGCAAGCTGTTCGCCGACGAGACGACGGCACCGGTGCTCGACCCCGGACGGGGCAGCACCAAGACCGGCCAGCTCTGGGCGTACGCGCGCGATGATCGCCCCTGGGGCGGACCGGAGCCGCCGGCGGTGGCCTACGTCTATGCCCCGGATCGCAAGGCGGAACGCCCGGTGGCGCACCTGCGGGGATTCGCCGGCGTGCTCCAGGTCGACGGCTATGCCGGGTATCGCAAGCTGGCCGAGGCCGGGTCTGTGCGCCTCGCGTTCTGCTGGTCGCATGTCCGCAGGGGATTCTACGATCTCCAGACCGGCGGCTCGGCGCCGATCGCCAGCGAAGCCCTGCTGCGCATCGCCAAGCTGTACGCGGTGGAGGCGGAGATCCGCGGCCGTGACGCCGAGGCGCGCCGCCGGGAGCGGCAGGCCCGCTCGGCGCCGCTGATTGCCGAACTGAAGACGTGGCTGGAGAAGCAGCTCGCGGCGGTGTCGCGCAAATCGACGCTGGCCGAGGCGATCCGCTATGCGCTCAGCCGCTGGGAGGGGCTGACGCTGTTCCTCGACGACGGCCGGGTGGAGATCGATAGCAACAGCGTGGAGCGCAGCATCCGCCCGCTGGCCCTGACGCGCAAGAATGCACTGTTCGCCGGCAGCGACGGCGGCGGCGAGCACTGGGCGACCATCGCGTCGCTGGTGGAAACCTGCAAGCTCAACGGCGTCGATCCGCAGGCGTGGTTCGCCGACGTGCTGACCAAGCTCGCCGGCGGCCACCCGATCACCAAGCTCGATGAGCTCCTGCCCTGGGACTATGCCCGGCAGGCGGAACCCGCCGTGGCCTGAGAACACCGCTTACGACCTCCCGGGCAATGGCGCCGTTCAGGCGCGTGCCGTCGCTCAGCAGAGCGATCCGGGCACGCGGCACCAGCTTCTGCGGCGTGCTGCCGCTGCGGATGAGGCCCTGCAACCGATCCCGGTCGGCCGGAGCCAGCTTCAGGTCAATGGCCCACTGCGAGACATCCATGCCCCGCAGCCTGCCAGCATCCTTTGTAGAACGTAACTGCCCGTTCGGTGCGGGCCACTAGGTTCTCTACCAACGCACGCCGCGGCTGTTCGCCACCCTGGCGCTCGGGCGCGGCGACGGGCGCTATGCCGGCCTGCTGCGCTCGCTGGCCCGGGTGAACCTGCTGATCCTCGACGACTGGGGCCCGGAGCCGCTGACGGCCGAGCAGCGGCGCGACCTGCTGGAGATCGTGGAGGACCGCTACGGCAGCGGATCGCTGCTGATCACCAGCCATGTGCCGGTGGAGCGCTGGTACGAGATCATCGGCGACCCGAACACCGCACAATGCCCCACTGCTGGATCGGCTTGTTTCTGAAGTTACGATCACCGATCGGCGACATTCCCTTTACAGTCAACGTCTTGCCCTGGATCCCGCTGGATCGTCGCGTGGTCCCGATTGGGTCAGGGTTGTGCTGGCCGACGGCCGGCACCGGCATGTCCGCCGCGCAGCAACCGACTTGGCCGCCGAACCGGAGAAGCCGCCCACGATGCCGCGCGTGTCGGTCCGGACGCTGCTTCCCTTGGCACATTTGATCCAGGGGCTGTTGACGGGGGTGATGGAGGAGGCCTCCGATGCGACGGTCCTCTCACCCACCCCGCCTCATGGCGAAGACACCGATGGCGCCGAGTTGTCCTTCCTCGGTGGTGCCGCGGCTGTGGCCGGCTCTCCCACCCCAGACGCGGCGGAATCTGGCCCTGGAGATGGCGGGGCTGCTCCGTCACATGCTGGCGCCCGTCACACCGGAGATCCGCAATGCTGAACGCGACATTCGCCGGTGAAGAGCGGGTCACGACGGCGCACCGCGCCAGGCTCGCCTATGTCTACATCCGTCAATCGACCGCCGGTCAGGTGCGCCAGCATCAGGAAAGCACCGAGTTGCAGTACCACTTGGCCGAGCGCGCCGTCCGGCTTGGCTGGCCCCGGGACCGAGTGCTGGTGGTCGATGAGGACCTGGGACGCTCGGGCGCCTCGAGCGACGGCCGGCAAGGTTTCCAGAGGCTGATCGCCGAGATCGGGCTCGGCAAGGCCGGCCTTGTGCTCAGCCTCGACGCCTCGCGGCTGGCCCGCAACAACCGGGATTGGCACCAGCTTCTGGAACTCTGCTCGCTGTTCGGGGTGCTGCTGGCCGACGGTGAGCGCCTTTATGATCCGATGGCCTATCACGACCGCCTGCTTTTGGGGCTGTCGGGCATCATGAGCGAGGCGGAACTGCACCAGATCCGCGTCCGTCTCCATCAAGGTGAACAGCAGAAAGCCGCACGCGGTGAATTGCGCCTGCCGCTGCCGGCCGGCCTGAGCCAGGAGCGTGGCGGCGCCATCATCCTCAACCCGGATGAGGAGGTGCAGGAGCGACTTCGTCTGGTGTTCGCCAAGTTCCGCGAGCTGGGCACAGCCCGTGCCGTGGTGCGTTATCTGCGGCGGGCGGGGCTATCGCTGCCGGTTCGCCCCTTGCGTGGGCCGTCGCCGCATGCCGTGCTCTGGAAGCCGGCCGACAGTGCCCGCGTCCTGCATATCATCAAGAACCCAGCCTACGCCGGCGCCTACGTCTACGGCCGGCGCCGTCAGGAGCCCACCCATCGCAATCCGGCCACGGGCCGGTGCGGAACGAGCGCGGTGCCGTTGGCGGAGTGGCCGGTGTGTTTGCTCGACGCCCACCCCGGCTATGTGAGTTGGGAGGAGTTCATGGCCAACCAGAAGCGGCTGTCGGACAACCTCAACCGGTACGAAGCGGGCCGTCACGGCGCACCGCGCAAGGGCCGTGCCCTGCTCCAGGGCATCGCCGTCTGCGGCCGCTGTGGTCGACGCATGACCCTGGGCTACTCTGGACCCGACGGCGACTATCCCGTCTACCGCTGCGTCGCCGACAAGCATCAGCGGGGCGAAGGGCCGCAGTGCCAGGAGGTGCGTGCCCTTGGGGTTGATGCTGAGGTCGAACGCCTGCTGCTGGAAGCGTTGGAGCCGGACAAGGTCGCCGTGGCCGTTGCTGCATTGGGCGAGCTGGAAATGGAGGCCCGGCTTCTGGAGCGGCAATGGGCACTCCGGCGCGAGCGGGCGCGATACGAAGCGGAACGCGCCCGCCGGCAATACGACGCAGTCGAACCGGAAAATCGGCTGGTGGCACGGTCGCTGGAGCGGGCCTGGGAGGAAGCGCTGCGGAGCGTGGAGCGCGTCGAGCAAGAGTATGATCACTGGCGCCGGGAGCAGCCGCCGACGCTCGGGGAAGCCGACCGCGATATCATCCTGGCCTTGGGACAGGACATCGAGCGTGTCTGGCACGCGGCCACGACGACGGCCGCCGATCGCAAACGCATCCTGCGGCTCGTTGTGGAGGAGGTGATCCTTGATCAGAAGTGCCGGCCAGGACAGCTCAGCGTGCGGATCGTCTGGCAAACCGGCGCGGTCAGCGAGCACTGGGTGCGGCGCCGGGTGCACGGCTATGATCAGCATGCCGACCTTGACCGGCTCGAGCAGCGCATCCGCACCCTGAACGGCGCCGGCAACATGGACGCGGCGATCGCGGCGGCGCTGAATGCCGAAGGTTTCCTGACTGCAAAAGGAACACAGTTCAGAGGCGAGTTGGTCCACCTGCTTCGCAAGCGTTGGGGCATTCCGACGGTCAAGATCAACGGAACTGCCCCGAATCCGGATCGCTGGCCGGATGGCACCTACTCGATCCAAGGCGTGGCGAAGGCGGTGGGTGTCACCTCCCAGACCGTGTTCGACTGGCTGAAGGTGGGCTTGCTGACGGGCGTGCAGCGCGCGAAAGGTCAGCCCTGGCAGATCACCATGTCGGACGAGACACTCGATGCATTGCGGGCACGCGTCAAACGAACCAGACGATCAAGGAGGGCGGCAGTATGAAACACTCGGCGGCCAAGCCATGACGCTGGGTAAGCGGTGTTCTCAGGCCACGGCGGGTTCCGCCTGCCGGGCATAGACCCAGGGCAGGAGCTCATCGAGCGTGGTGATCGGGTGGCCGCCGGCGAGCGTGGTCAGCACGTCGGCGAACCACGCCTGCGGATCGACGCCGTTGAGCTTGCAGGTTTCCACCAGCGACGCGATGGTCGCCCAGTGCTCGCCGCCGCCGTCGCTGCCGGCGAACAGTGCATTCTT
>NZ_DASPMG010000395.1:0-3323 GCF_035627195.1 Azospirillum sp. | reverse complement strand
GTCAAGCCGCACGGCGGCAACTTTCCGGGAAGCGGACGCAATCTTGCTCGACCTGGGGCATAGATTGTGAAAATCCGGTAATTTCTGCGACGCAGTGCCGCAGTGTCCGCGCCGCCTTTGCGTGTACCATTTCGGTACGCGCGATTGCGGGGCGGACGGAATGCTGTTCAACGCCGAGTTCCTCGGGCTGCTGGTGCTGGTGGCGAGCGCCGCCGCGCTGGGGCTGTCCATCGTCTTCGACGTCGGGCGCGTCAGCGCCGAGCGGACGCGCGCCACCGTGCTGCAGCGGCAGATCGACAAGCGCCGGGGCGCGCTGCGCGAGTGGACGGCCAAGACCACCGCGCGGGCCGGCGACCTGTCGGCGCTGCAGGCCCGCCTGACCGATGCGGTGAACCGCCGCCAGAAGCTGCAGGGAGCTGAAGGCGCTGGAATATTCCAAGATCGAAATGGTGCACGAGCTGGGCGAGTGCGACGCCGCCGCGCTCGGCTACTGGTCGCTGCTGGCGGTCGGCGGCGAGTCGGCGGGGGTGGAGCGGCGCGACATCATCTTCTCGCGGCAGATCTGGGAGTACCGCAACGTCGCGCACACCTGGGCGGGCTCGCCCGACCACGCCGCCGGGCTGCTGCGCACGGCCTTCTCCGAGCGCAGCGGCGTGCGGCCGGCCAACCTGCTGCCGCTGTCCGACGCGCCGGAGGGCGCCGCCGCATGACCGGGATGCTGCTGTACATCGCGCTCGGGCTGATGATCCTCACCGTGCTGTCGAACCGCTTCTGGCGCCGGCAGCTGGTCTCGGCGCGGGTCTCGCTGACCAAGCTGAAGGAGGCCGCCGACGAGGCGTCCAAGGAGCTGAGCGACGCCGCCAAGGAGTACGCCGCCGTCGACCGCCACATCGCCGACACCGAGCGCCGCGCCGCCAAGGCCGAGCAGGAGCTGGCCGCCGCGCTGGCCGAGTACGAGGCGAAGAGGACCGGGCCGGTGCAGCGCTACCACGTCTTCGACCGCATGGAGCCGCGGCAGGGCCGCTTCTACGAGGCGGCGGTGCGCTACGACCCGAACGCCGCGTCGGAGGAGCGGGTGGTGCACCGCGCCTGGACCGGCGTGCGCCGCTATCTGCTGGTCGCCGAGACCGAGCGCGACGCCCGCGAGCGCGTCGGCAACCGCTTCACCCGCAAGCACGGCTTCGAGGTGGTGGAGGTGGCGCCGTGCCGGCTGGCCGGGCTGACCATCAACCGCATCGCCGAGCTGAGCACCTTCCGCCGCCCCGGCAGCGGCGAGGACGAGGACGCCCCCCGCCGCACCCCGCGCCGGGCCTCGGCTGCGCGGACGTAAATTGGATGCGTCGAAAGACTCGGTAATAGATTAAAACTATATCGGTAATTTCATGTCACCAAATTATTCCGTCCTATGCGAATCGAACCCGTAGACCCCGCAACTGAGTCGGTCTATCCTGTTCCGCGTAGCCCGTACCGGCTAACAGAGGAGAGCCACATGAGCCTTGAGTCTCGCATCGATTCTCTCCGCACGCGGCACGCTGCTCTCGATGAAAAGATACGCTTGGAGCAGACCCGCCCTCTCCCCGACTCGCAGGCGCTTGCGCGCTGGAAGCTCGACAAACTCCACGTGAAAGAGGAGATCGACCGCCTCGCGCGGCACTGAGGACGTCCCAAATCCGGGCCATCGTCCCGCTCCGAAAACGTAGAGGGGGCTGCCGTCGGCAGCCCCCTTTTTCGTGACGGGGTTCCGACGCCCCTCAGTGCCCGCCGCCGCCGTCTTCAAACGACGGGGCTTCCAGCCCCGACGCCTTCAGCTGTTCGATCAGCGTGGCCTTCAGGCGCTCCAGCGCCTCCTCGCTGCGGGCCTCGGCGCGGGCGACCAGCACGTCCTGGGTGTTGGAGGCGCGCAGCAGCCACCAGCCGTCCGGCGTGTTCACGCGCACGCCGTCGATGCCGTTGACGTCGGCCCCGGCCGCCTGCAGGCGCGCCTTCACCTCCTCGACCACGGCGAACTTGCGCTCCTCGTCCACCTGGAAGCGGGTCTCGGGCGTGTTGACCAGATCCGGCAGGTGGTCGCGGATGTCGGCCAGCGACCCGCCGGAGCGGCTGACCAGACCGATCAGGCGCACCGCGCAGTACAGCGCGTCGTCGAAGCCGTACCATTTGTCGGCGAAGAAGATGTGCCCGGACATCTCGCCGGCCAGCGGCGAGCCGGTCTCCGCCATCTTGGCCTTGAGCAGCGAGTGGCCGGTCTTCCACATCAGCGGCTGGCCGCCGTGCCGGACGATCTCGTCGAACAGCGCCTGGCTGGCCTTGACGTCGGCGATGATGGTGGCGCCGGGGTGGGTCTTCAGCACCTCGCCCGCGTAGATCGCCACCAGCTGGTCGCCCCACACGACGCGGCCCTTGTGGTCGATGGCGCCGATGCGGTCGCCGTCGCCGTCGAAGCCGATGCCGATGTCGCAGCCCTGCTCGGCCACCACGCGCTTGAGGTCAACGAGGTTCTTCTCGACCGTCGGGTCCGGGTGGTGGTTCGGGAAGGTGCCGTCGATCTCGTCGAACAGCAGGACGTGCGTTCCGGGAAGCCGGGCCGTCAGGCGGCGCAGGATCTCGCCGCTGGCGCCGTTGCCGGCGTCCCAGGCCACCTTCAGGTCGCGCGGCCCGTCGTAGTCGCGCAGCAGGCGGTCGACGTAGGCGTCCTTGACGTCGATCTCCTCGGACGAGCCCTGGCCGGACACGAAGTCCGCGTCGGCGGCCATGGTGCCCAGGTCCTGGATCATGCGGCCGTACACCGGGCCCTTGCCCAGCATCATCTTGATGCCGTTGTACTCCGGCGGATTGTGGGAGCCGGTGATCATGATGCCGGCGTCCGCCTCGCGGTCGCGGGTGGCGAAGTACAGCATCGGCGTCGGCCCCAGGCCGATGCGCAGCACGTGCAGGCCGGTGGAGACCAGCCCCTCGGTCAGCGCCGCCTCCAGCGCGGGCGAGCTGATGCGGC
Organism: Azospirillum sp.; assembly: GCF_035627195.1. Taxonomy (GTDB): domain Bacteria; phylum Pseudomonadota; class Alphaproteobacteria; order Azospirillales; family Azospirillaceae; genus Azospirillum. The sequence continues at coordinate 331 of NZ_DASPMG010000395.1, read as the reverse complement.
CGTCATAGCCCGTGCACACCGTCTTGCCGCCCTGGCGCACGACCATGGTGCCGAAGGCGCGGCCGACGGCGCGCGCGTCGTCCTCGGTCAGCGTCTTGCCGACGATGCCGCGGATGTCGTACTCGCGCAGGACGGTGGGATGGAAGGCGTGGGCGAGGCTCATATCGTCGCGTCCTCCGATGTGGGGGCCGTGTGGGGGCGGCCGATGCTGGTGTAGTCGAATCCGGCCTTGGCCATGTCGGCCGGGTTGTAGATGTTGCGCAGGTCGACCATCACCGGCGCCTTCAGCAGCCCCTTGACCCGCTTCAGGTCCAGCGCCCGGAACTCGTTC
>NZ_DASPMG010000394.1:0-4404 GCF_035627195.1 Azospirillum sp. | reverse complement strand
GCAGGGACATCTTCGACACCTCCTGGAATGGCATGGCCAAGCCCTCGCTAAGCTTCGTCCACGCCCATATGTGTCAATGATGTCCCCGAACACCTGTAAAGGATGTCTCCGGTCTATACACCGCAGGCGCAAACCCAACGTCGGCAGGTCCGCTGTTCGGGCGTTGGCTCTAACGGTGGCGCGCGGCCATGCGGCGGCGGACCTCGTCGGCGACGCGTTCGGTGTCGTCCAGCGGCGGGTAGGTCCAGCTGTCCAAGGCACCGGTGAAGGGGCGGGTGATGCCGTCCTTGTACAGCCCGTCGTGGAAGGCGCGGAACTTGGCCGAGCCGCCCTCCATCTCGATCACGTACACCGGCTTGCCGGTCGAGCACGCCTCCGACACCATCGACACGCTGTCGCAGGTGACGACGATGGCGTCGGCCATGGCGAGGTAGGCGAAGTAGGGGTTCTCGCCGCTGCCGTCCCACACCTCGGCCGGCAGGCCGGCGAGGCGCGCGCGCAGGATCGCCTCGTTGTCCGCCCCGGTGCGGCGCGACGGGGTGACCATCAGCCCGGCCCCCCGGTCGCGGGCCAGCGCCGCCAGCTTGTCGGCGACGTCGCCCATGATGGTGGGGGTGAGGTGGTAGACGGCGTTGTTGCCGCCGATCAGCACGGCCACGCGCGGGCGCGGCAGTGGCGCCAGCCGCGGGCCGAGGCGGCCGGCCGCCGCCTCCAGCACGGCGGGCGTCACGCGGTGCACGGCGCCGCGCGTGACCAGCACGTTGTCACCGCGCAGCCGGTCGTGCCGGGGCACCACCACGAGGTCGAAATGGCGCGGGCTGATCTGTGGGTCCTGGATCTGCACCGTGAAGGTGCGCCCGCGCGACAGTTTGCGCGCCGCCAGCGAGGGCGCGATGCTCTGCCGGCCGGTGGCGATCAGCAGGTCCGGCCAGGGCGGCTGGATCGGGTCCCCCTTGGGCGAGGCGGCGAAGCGCGAGCCCAGGCGCAGGAACGGGCTCAACTCGCGCCAGGGGCTGCGCAGCTGCACGCGCTTGACGACGGGGGTGAGGCCCAGCGCCTCGGCCAGGCCGATGCACTGGTTCTCCATGCCCGGCTTGCCGTCGCTGACGACCCAACAGGTGAGATTCTGCATGGCGGGGTGCCGTTTTCCGATTGCGGGCGGGTGGGGGCGGGGTGCGGCCGGTCGTCGCGTTCGGGGCGCGTTCGGGGCGGGGCGCGTCCGGGCGGCGGCGATACGGGGGTATTCCGGGTCAGCCTTGTAAGGGCTTGCGTCTTGGCTTAAATGGGGTCACCGTGTAATATCCTTTCTCAAACCCATCCCCCCTGGAGCGAAACGAGTACATCATGCGGCGGGTCAAACTCGACCGAATTGACCGGCGGATTCTGCGCGACCTGCAGAACGATGGCCGGATGACCAACGTGGAGCTCGCGCGGCGCGCCGGCATCTCGGCCCCGCCCTGCCTGAGGCGCGTGCGCGCCCTTGAGGAGGCGGGTTTCATCCGCGGTTACCACGCCGACATCAATCCCGACGCGTTGGGATTCGGTGTCACCGTGTTCGCGCAGGTCGGGCTGTCGAGCCAGGCGGAAGCGGACCTAAAGAAATTCGAGGAGCTGGTCAATAGCTGGCCGATGGTGCGCGAGTGCAACATGCTCGCCGGCGAGTACGACTTTCTCCTCAAGATCGTGGCGGAGGACTGGGACGACTACCAGCGTTTCCTGACCCAGAAGCTGACCAGCGCGCCCAACGTGGCGCACGTGAAGTCGGCGCTGTCGATCCGCGGGTCGAAATACCTGCCGGGCGTGCCGATCGACGTCGATTCGCCGGACATCCCCGAGGGATCGGAGGACGACGACGAGGAGGACGAGGACGCCAGCACCACCACCCGCGCGGTGCGCCGGTAACGGCTCCTTCCCCGGGACTGTCGCAGTGCGGTTCGCCGCGCTGCAACAGGCCGCTTCCCGTCGGCGAAGCCAGTGCCTATGATCGGCGGACCCCAAGGGAGTCCGCCATGATGGCCCGCTTGCCCGCGCGCGCTGCGCTCCTCGCCGCCCTTGCCCTGCTTATCGCCGATGCGCTGCCGACGGCGCCGCCCGCGCGGGCGGCGACGCTGCTGCACGCCGAGGAGATCGTCAGCTTCCCGTCGCTGGACGGCGACCTGACGGAGGGCGGCGCGCCGACCACCCTGTCCGGCCGCATCCTGCGCCCGGCCGGGCGCGGGCCGTTCCCGGCGGTGGTGCTGCTGCACGGCTGCGGCGGGATGTACGAACGCAACGGCCAGCTCACCACTCGCCACCGCGACTGGGCGCTGCGGCTGCGCGACCAGGGGCATCTGGTGCTGCTGGTCGACAGCTTCGGCCCGCGCGGGGTGCAGGAGGTGTGCACGCTCCAGGACCGGCCGGTGCTCGCGGGGCGGGAGCGCAAGCGCGACGCCTGGGCCGCGCTGGCCTTCCTGGAGCGGCGCCCGGACGTGCGGCGCGACCACATCGCCATGATGGGCTGGTCGCAGGGGGCCGCGGCCGTGCTGGCCGCCTACGGCGACGGGCCGGGGGCGGGATACCGGGCCGCCGTCGCCTTCTACCCTGGCTGCAGGACGCCGCTGGCCAACGTGCACTGGCGCCCGCAGGGGCCGGTGCTGCTGCTGGTCGGCGGCCAGGACGACTGGACGCCGCCCGAGCCCTGCATGGAGCTGGCCGAGCGCGGCAACGTCAAGGACCGGGTGGAGCTGGTGGTCTACCCCGACGCCCACCACGGCTTCGACGCACCGCGCACGCCGGTGCGCACGCGCAAGGACGTGGCGACGGCGGCTGGCGCGGAGGTGCACATCGGCACCAACGAGGCCGCCCGCGCCGACTCGCTGGCGCGCGTGGCGGGATTCCTGGAGCGGTATTTGAAGGAGTAGGGGGCGCCTGCCGTTGGGTTTTCGCTGGCGCTCAACCCAACCTACTGAAAACATTCCATAATCGTCATGGCCGGGCCCAGTCCCGGCCATCCACGCACCTTGGATTGGTCGGAGTGCGTGGATGCCCGGCACAAGGCCGGGCAGGACGACAAAAAAGAACCGTAGGTTGGGTTGAACCGAAGGTGAAAACCCAACGGCGTGACCCGCGCACGAAAAAGCCCCGGCCCGCGCTGCGGACCGGGGCTTTCCGGCATGGGGCGTCAGCGGAACGCGACGGTGACGATCTCGTACAGCTTGGAACCGCCGGGGGTGGAGACCTCCACGCTGTCGCCGATCGACTTGCCGATCAGGGCGCGGGCCAGCGGCGAGGTGATGGACAGGAAGCCGTTCTTGATGTCGCTCTCTTCCGAGCCGACGATCTGGTAGGTGATCTCCTCGTCCGTGTCCTGGTCGGCCAGGGTGACGGTGGCGCCGAACTTCACGGTGTCGCCCGACAGCTTGGACGGGTCGATCACCTCGGCGCGGCTGATCTTGTCCTCCAGCTCGCCTACGCGGCCTTCGATGAAGCTCTGGCGCTCGCGCGCGGCGTGGTACTCGGCGTTTTCGGACAGGTCACCGTGCTCGCGGGCCTCGGCAATCGCCTTGATGACGGCCGGGCGCTCGATCGTCTTGAGGTGCTTCAGTTCCTCCTGCAGGCGGTTGTAGCCCGCAGCGGTCATCGGGACTTTTTCCATGTTGTTCTGTCCATCACCATGCAGCGCAGCGCAAGGGACAGATGATTTCGGCGCGACGGGGGGTGCCGTCGCGCCGTCAACCATCCCTAGTACGATCCGCTAAGGTACGACTGCAACGGCGCGACTTCAAGACTGCCGTTGCGGAGTGCGGCGATGGCTTCCACAGCCGCGCGGGCGCCGGCGACCGTGGTGTAGTAGGGAACGTTGTAGGTGAGCGCCGTGCGCCGCAAGCTGAAGCTGTCGGCCAGCGCCTGGGCACCTTCCGTGGTGTTGAGCACGAGGTGGACTTCACCGTTGATCATCGAGTCGACGATGTGCGGCTGTCCTTCGACGACCTTGTTGATCCGCTCCACCGGCAGGCCGGCCGCGCGCAGGTGATCCGCCGTGCCGGTGGTGCCGATCAGGCGGAAGCCCATGCCGTGCAGCTTCTGGGCGATGGGAACCAGCGACGCCTTGTCGCGGTCCTTCACCGAGATGAAGACGGTGCCTTCCTTGGGCAGTTGGGTGCCGGCCCCCAGCTGCGACTTGGCGAAGGCCAGCGCGAAGTTGTGGTCCAGGCCCATGACCTCGCCGGTCGACTTCATCTCCGGACCCAGGACGATGTCGACGCCGGGGAAGCGGGCGAAGGGGAACACGGCTTCCTTCACCGCGGTGTGCGGCGGGGTGGGGCCGTTCAGCTTGAAGTCCGACAGCTTCTCGCCGGCCATGATGCGGGCGGCGATCTTGGCGATGGCGGTGCCGGTGGCCTTGGCGACGAAGGGCACCGTGCG
>NZ_DASPMG010000393.1:0-11799 GCF_035627195.1 Azospirillum sp. | reverse complement strand
GGGCGCGCGGTACGAGAAGGGGCCGGACTGGCAGCCCTTCGCGGTGCGCGACGGCTGCCTGATCACCGGGCAGAACCCGCAATCGTCCGATCTGGTGGCGCACCACGTGCTGGTGGCGCTGGGGCTGGGCGACCCGGTGGTGGCCGAGGAGGAGCGGCTGCGCGAGCGCGCCTACGCCATCTGGGAGGAGGAGGGCCGCCCGCACGGCCGCCACGAGGAGCACTGGGCGCGCGCCACGCAGGAGGCGGCGGCCGCACTCCGCGACCTGAACCGGGAGACGAAGCTGCGCCGGCCCGGCGAGACGGCGGTGCGCGGCCAGCAGCCGGGCACGGTGGTGGAGGGTGCGGGGCCGGACGGCCCGACGCTGGGCGGCACGGGGCACGGCGGCACGCTGCGTGCGCCGCGCCCGCGCCAATAGACGGGAGGGGGGTCAGCTGTCCTTGGGCTTGTGGTGGTTGTCGCTCACCGGCTGGACGCCGTTCTGCTGGTCGGGCTGCTGGGCCTGGTCGGGCTTGCGCTCTTCCGGGTTCTGGGGCGGCTGCTGGGGCGGCTGCTGATGCTGCTCGCGCGGCTTCGGGCCGGCCTTGACGTCGTCGTAGACGGCCTTGGTGATGCCCATCAGCTCGTCCTTGGACAGCCGGCCGATCAGCGCGTAGGCCAGCTGGCCCTCCACCCAGTAGAAGGTGGCGATGTCGCCCTGCTGGGCGAAGCTGAACGAGGTCTCCTTGCCGGCCGGCGGCGGGCCGACGAACAGGGTGATCCGCTTGCCCTGGTCGTTGATGTACATGTACTGGGCGCCCGCCCCGGTGTCGGTGGGCAGCGAGCGGCCGCCGATCAGGCGGTAGCCGGCCTTCGACAGGTCCGGCCCGAAGATCGACTTGCCGACGCGCTGGGACAGGAAGTTGTCCAGGGCGCCGGGGTCCTCGGCCCCCATCTCGACCTGATAGCGCTCGTCGGAGGTGTAGAAGCGGTGGGCCTGCGTGGCCTCGTTGGCGAAGGTCTGCAGGGTCTGGCGCTGCTGCGGCGGGGCGGTGACGCCGCGGCCGAAGTAGCCGCCGGCGGCGGCGCCCACCACCAGCACCACGGTGGCGGCGATGCGGGTCAGCGGGCGTGCGTGCCAGGCCGGGCGGTTGTCGTTGCCGGCAAGGCGGCCCTTCAGGCGCGTCGCCAGCTCGTTCACCTCCGGCCCCGGATCCTCGCGCAGGACCGGGTCGAACATCTCGTGCAGGAGGGCCGCCTGGGCGCGGTAGTCCTCCACCTTGCGGGCCGCCTCCGGGTCCTCGGCCAGATGGCGTTCCACCGCGATGCGGCGGGTGCCCTCCAGCTGGCCGTCCGCGTAGGCGTGCAGTTCCTCGTCCTTGACCCGATGCGCTTCCATCACTTCACCCTTCGCAGGGCCACGGAGGCCCCGTTCGCCAGCTTCGCCCGCACCGCCTCCCGGCCCCGCGAGAGGCGCGACATGACGGTCCCGATCGGCACGCCGATCATCTCGGCGACCTCCTCGTACTTCAGGCCCTCCAGCGCCACGAGCAGCAGCACCTGGCGCTGCTCGTCGGGCAGTTCGTCGAGGGCGCGCATCATCTCGCGCACCTCGACCCGTTCCTCCTGCCGGGCGGGCGTGGTGAGGCGGTTCTCCACCGACTCGACCGTCACCTCGTCCGGGCGGGACGCGCGGGACCGGACCTGATTGACGTGGACGTTGTGCAGGATCGTGAACAGCCACGCCCGCATGTTGGTCCCCGTCTGGAAGCTGTCGGCCCGCGCGATCGCGCGTGCCAGCGCCTCCTGCACCAGATCCTCGGCGTCCGCACGGTTGCGCAGCAGTGCGCGCGCATAGCGGCGCAGCGACGCGATGTGGACTTCCAGCTCGGCCCCGAAACTGCTCAACCGCGCACCTGCTGTGGTTCGGATGGTCCGCTCTTACGTGTGCGGCCCACCCAGAGGTAGGAAGACGCGGCCACGCTGCCCAGGGTCGCCCGAGGAACCGGTGTCACCTGCACAAACGCGCCCGCTCATCGTTTATTCCAGACTTTGGAGCCCGTGCAGCAAAATTTCGTCGGAATCGTGGCAGGACCATGGGGAATACGCCATTTGCCCGCATTGCCTGCCGCGAAAAATGGGCGCACCCGCGTCGGACGCCCCGCGCCGCGGCCGGCCGGCGCAAAGGCCGGCTTGCTGCCGGAAGCGATGCCGGCCATCTTTGTTTCCAAAGATTAGGGCAGTCGAAGGAACGGGGGAACGCCGTGATGCGAATGGTGATCGCGCTCATGCTCGGTCTCGTCCTGGCGGGCGGAAGCGCCCGCGCCGGGGACGCGGTGCGCGTGGGCTCCAAGCTCGACGCCGAGAGCGGGCTGCTCGGGACCATGATCCTGCAGGTGCTCCAGGCCAACGGCATCCCGACCGAGAACAGGATCCAGCTCGGCCCGACGAAGATCGTCCGCGGCGCGCTGCTGGCGGGCGAGATCGACATCTATCCGGAATACACCGGGAACGGCGCCTTCTTCTTCAACATGGACAGCGACCCGGCGTGGAAGAACGCCCAGGCCGGCTACGAGATGGTCCGGCGGCTCGACCGCGAGCGGAACAACATCGTCTGGCTGAAGCCGGCGCCGGCCAACAACACCTGGGCGATCGCCGTGCGCAAGGACGTCGCGGCGCCCAACGGGCTGGCGAGCATGGACGATTTCGCCCGCTGGGTCACCGCCGGCGGCAAGGCGAAGATCGCCGCCTCGGCGGAGTTCGTCGAGAGCCCGGCGGCGCTGCCGTCCTTCCAGAAGACCTACGGCTTCACCCTGCGGCCGGAACAGATGCTGGTGCTGGCGGGCGGCGACACCGCGGCGACGATCCGGGCGGCGGCCGAGGGGACCTCCGGCGTCAACACCGCCATGGTCTATGGAACCGACGGCGCCATCTCCGCGCTGGACCTCGTGGTGATGGGGGACACGAAGGGCGCGCAGATGGTCTACGAGCCGGCGCCGACCATCCGTGCCGCGGTGCTGGAGGCGCACCCGAGGATCGGCGAGGCGCTGGCCCCCGTCTTCGCCTCGCTGGACGCCGAAACCCTGCGCACGCTGAACGCCCGCATCTCGGTCGAGGGACAGGACGTGAAGCAGGTCGCCACCGCGTACCTGACGTCCAAGGGGTTCCTGAAATAGCCGCCGGATGATCCGCAACCGCGTCCTGTTCGTGCTGGCCGCGGCGGCGGTGGCGGCGGCCGCCCTGCCGTTCCTGAGCTTCGCGCCCAACCGGCTGCTGTCGGGGCGGGGCGTTCCGCTGTCGGCGGCGCTGGACCTGCCGTGGGGGCTGGCGCTGCTGCCCGGCGGCGTGCTGCTGGCCGCGCCGTTCCTGCGGCCGTCGCGGGGCGTGCTGGCGGCGGGCGCCGCCGCCGCCATCCTGTTCGCCGCCGGGCTGCTCTGGCTGGCGGGACACCACGCGGCGCACCTCGGCGCATCGGCCTCGGCCGCGGCGCGCGCGTCGTTCGGCAGCGGGTTCTGGGTGATGGAGGCGGCGGCGCTTCTGGCCGCGCTGGACGGCGTGCGCCGCCTGGGGCTGGCGCCGGCCCCGCGGGTCGCCGTGGGGATGGGGGCGGCGCTGCTGATGGTGGCGCCGCTGGCGGCGGGGCACCTCGACCAGCTGTCGATCCTGAAGGAATACGCCAGCCGCCGGGATGTCTTCGCCGACGCGGTGGTGCGGCACGGCGTCATCGTCGTTGCGGCGCTGGTGCCGACGCTGCTCGTCGGCGTGCCGCTGGGGGTGCTGGCGCAGCGCCGCCGCGCCGTGGGCCGGCTGGTGTTCCCGGTGCTCAACGTGGTCCAGACGATCCCGTCCATCGCGCTGTTCGGGTTGCTGCTGGCGCCGCTGTCGGCGCTGGCCGGCGCCCTGCCCTGGCTGGGGATCAGCGGCGTGGGGCTGGCACCGGCGGTCATCGCGCTGACCCTCTACTCCCTGCTGCCCATCGTGCGGAACACGGCGGCCGGGCTCGACGGCGTTCCGGACCCGGTGCGGCAGGCGGCGCACGGCATGGGCATGACGCCGGCCCAGGTCTTCCTGCGCGTCGACGTGCCGCTGGCGCTGCCGGTCTTCCTGTCGGGCCTGCGGATCACGCTGGTGCAGGCGGTGGGGCTGGCCGCGGTGGCGGCACTGATCGGCGCGGGCGGCCTCGGCGCCATCATGTTCCAGGGGCTGTTCGCCAACGCCCTGGATCTGGTCCTGCTGGGCGCGGTGCCGGTGATCCTGCTGGCCGTCGCCGTCGACGCGTCGCTGCGGCTGGTCACGGCCATGATCGGGGCGATGATCGGGGCGGCGGGCGGGGCGTCCAGGGGGAGGCACCCGGCATGATCGCGTTCGAGCGCGTGACGAAACGGTTCGGGCCGTGGACCGCGGTGGACGACGTGTCCTTCACCGTGGGCGAGGGCGAGTTCTGCGTGCTGATCGGCCCGTCGGGTTCGGGCAAGTCCACGCTGCTGAAGATGGTCAACCGGCTGGTCGCCCAGGATGCCGGCGCCATCCGCGTGGCCGGCGAGGACATCGCGGGCGTCGCGCCGGAGGAACTGCGCCGGCGCATGGGCTACGTCATCCAGTCGGTGGGGCTTTTCCCGCACTGGACGGTCGAACGCAACATCGCGACCGTGCCGGTCCTGCTCGGCTGGCCGAAGGGGCGCGTGCGCGACCGGGTGGCCGAGCTGATGGACCTTCTGAAGCTCGACCCGGAACGCTTCCGGGACGCGTTCCCGCACCAGCTTTCCGGCGGCCAGCAGCAGCGCGTCGGCGTGGCCCGCGCGCTGGCCGGCGATCCGCCGATCCTGCTGATGGACGAGCCGTTCAGCGCGCTCGACCCGATCACCCGCGACACCCTGCAGGGGGAACTGGCAAACATCCACCGCCAGACCTGCAAGACCATCGTCTTCGTCACCCACGACATGGACGAGGCGCTGAGGCTGGCGGACCGGATCGCCGTCCTGGAGCATGGCCGGCTGGTCCAGTGCGCGACGCCGCGCGACATCCTGACCCGGCCCGCCCGGGACATCGTGCGCGACCTCGTCGGCCGCGAGGAATGGGGCCTGAAGCGGCTGGCCGTCGAGACGGTGGGCGACCGGGCCCGGCCGGCCGACGGGACGTCCGCCCCGCCGCCCGGCGAGCCGCTGCCCAGCGCGGCACCGCTGCGCCGGGCGCTGTCCGAGATGGTCGCGCGCGGGACGGACCGCCTGCCGGTCGTCGACGAGCACGGGCGGGCGGCGGGCGTCCTCCACCTTACCGACCTCGTGCGGCCATGACCGGCGGCGTGCCGCGCGGGGGCCGGGGAATGGCGATGCTGGCCGACCGCCTGGTGCTGGCGGTGCTGGCGCTGGCGGCGCTGGTCCTCGGGATGCCGGTGCTGAAGCCGCTGTTCGCAGCACTCTACCCGGCGCTCGACCGGCCGCTGTACGAGGGCGACAGCTTCCTGGCGCTCACCGCCGGCCATCTGGCGCTGGTCGGCCTGTCGGGCCTGACGGCGGCGATCGTCGGCGTCACGGCCGGGATCGCCGTGACGCGGCCGGCGGGTACCGAATTCCGCGGCCTGATCGAGGCGGTGGTCACCGCCGGGCAAACCTTTCCGCCGGTGGCGGTCCTCGCCGTCGCCGTGCCGGTCATGGGGTTCGGACCGGAACCGGCGCTCATCGCGCTGACGCTCTACGCCCTGCTGCCCATCGTGGAGAACACCATCGCCGGCCTCGAAGGGGTGCCGGACGCCGTGCTGGAGTCCGCGCGGGGCCTGGGCATGCGGCCGGCCGAGGTCCTCGTGCGGGTCGAGCTGCCGCTGGCGGCGCCGGTGATCATCGCCGGCATCCGCACCGCCGTCGTGATCAACGTCGGCACCGCCGCCATCGCCTCGACCGTGGGGGCCAAGACCCTGGGCCTGCCAATCATCGTCGGACTGAACGGGGCGAATCCGGCCTACGTGGTCCAGGGGGCCGTGGTGGTCGCGGCGCTCGCCGTCGTCCTCGACGCCGGGTTCGACCGGCTCGCATCCCGGCTGTCGCGGTGGCGGCGGGCATGAAGCGCGGTGGACGCGGGGCTTCTCAGCCCGCCGTTACCCCCGCCATCACCAGAGCGTCCGCCTGCCGCTCCATCTCCTCCTTCAGCGCGGCGGCGAGGCGGCGGAAGGTCTCCTTGCGGCCCGACGTGCGGCGCCAGACGAGGCCGATGCGGCGGTAGGGGCGCTCCCCCACCAAGGGGCGCACCACCAGATCCAGGCCGCGCAGGATGCCGGCGTCCAGCGCCATCTGCGGCAGCAGCGTGATGCCCAGGCCGTTCGCCACCATCTGCACCAGCGTGTGCAGGCTGGTGCCCTGGAAGGTGGTGTTGCGGCGCGAATCCTCCAGCGCGCAGGCGGCCAGCGCGTGTTCGCGCAGGCAGTGCCCATCCTCCAGCAGCAGCAGGTCCTCCACCGCCACATCGGCGGGGTGGGCCGCCGCCAGCCGCTCGAATCGGTGGCCGGGCGGGCAGACGACCGAGAAGCGGTCCTCGAAGATGTCCACGCTCTCCACGTCGCCCGAGGGATAGGGCAGCGCCAGCAGCGCGGCGTCCAGCTCCCCGGTGTCGAGCCGGTCGAGCAGGCGCGCCGTCTGATCCTCGCGCAGGTAGAGCTTCAGCTGGGGAAAGGCGGCGCGCAGGCCCGGCATCACGCGCGGGATCATGAACGGCCCGATGGTCGGGATCACGCCCAGGTGCAGCGGTCCGGACATGGGATCCTCGGCCGAGCGGGCGATGTCCACCAGATCCTCGGCCCCCTTCAGCAGCGCCCGCGCCCGCTCGGCGATCTCGCGGCCGAGCGGCGTGGGCATGACCGAGCGCTTGGTGCGCTCCAGCAGCGGGGCGCCCAGCAGGTCTTCCAGTTCCTGGATTCCCGCGCTCAACGTCGACTGGCTGACGAGGCACGCCTCGGCGGCGCGGCTGAAGTGGCAGCGGTCGACGACGGCGACGAGGTAGCGCAGCTGGCGCAACGTCGGAAGCGGTTTCATGGAACCATTCTAATCGGTTTTTTCGATCAACGCGATCTGAATTTTCTGTTTCCAGTGATGACCGGGTCCCCCTATTTTCGCTGTGGTCAAGCGGCCAACGAGGAGAAGCCGGCTCTTGGCGGACGACCGCGGCCCAGGCCCCCAGGGGGTGCGGGGCGCGGATGAGGACACCAGGACAACGCGCCTTCCACCTATTTAACTCAGCGGAGTGAATTGATGTCTCTGATCAACACCGAGATCAAGCCGTTCAAGGCCACTGCTTTCAAGAACGGCAAGTTCATCGAGGTTTCGGACGCCGACCTCAAGGGCAAGTGGTCGGTCGTGTTCTTCTACCCGGCCGACTTCACCTTCGTCTGCCCGACCGAGCTGGAAGACCTCGCCGACAACTACGGCGCGTTCCAGAAGCTGGGCGTCGAGATCTACGCCGTCTCGACCGACACGCACTTCTGCCACAAGGCGTGGCACGACACCTCGCCGGCGATCAGCAAGATCGAGTACACGATGGTCGGTGACCCGACCGGCACCATCACCCGCAACTTCGGCGTGATGATCGAGGAAGTCGGCCTGGCCGACCGCGGCACCTTCGTCGTCGACCCGAACGGCAAGATCCAGATCGTCGAGATCACCGCCGGCGGCGTCGGCCGCAGCGCCACCGAGCTGCTGCGCAAGGTGAAGGCCGCCCAGTACGTCGCCGCCCACCCGGGCGAGGTCTGCCCGGCCAAGTGGGAGGAGGGCCAGAAGACCCTCGCCCCGTCGCTGGACCTGGTCGGCAAGATCTAAGCCGCACCGGCCGGCCCGTTCCATGAGAACCGCCGGCCATTCCATGTGAACCGTGGACGGCTCGGGGCCCGGAATTTCCGGGCCCCGGGTGCGAAAAACTCTGCGCGCCCGGCGCCGGACAAGCGCCGGACCCGCTCCACCGATTTTGCCTTGGGAGCCCCGCCATGTTGGACAGCACCGTCAAGGACCAGTTGAAGGCCTATTTCGAGCGCATCACGCAGCCGGTCGAACTGGTTGCCTCCCTGGACGACGGCGCCAAGTCGCAGGAGATGCGGACGCTGCTGGAGGAGATCGCAGCACTCAGCGACAAGATCACGCTGGTGCGCCGTGACGACGACCCCCGCAAGCCCTCCTTCGCCATCAACCGCGCCGGCACCGACGTCGGCGTGCGATTCGCCGGCCTGCCGATGGGCCACGAGTTCAATTCCCTCATCCTGGCGCTGCTCCAGGTCGGCGGCCACCCGCCCAAGGAGTCGCCGGAGGTGATCGAGCAGGTGAAGGCGCTGGACGGCGACTTCCTGTTCGAGACGTACTTCTCGCTCTCCTGCCAGAACTGCCCGGACGTGGTGCAGGCGCTGAACCTGATGAGCGTGCTCAACCCCCGGATCCGCCACGTCGCCATCGACGGCGCGCTGTTCCAGGGCGAGGTCGAGCAGCGCAAGGTGATGGCCGTGCCGTCCGTCTACCTGAACGGCGAGCCGTGGGGCCAGGGCCGCATGGGCCTGGAGCAGATCCTCGCCAAGCTGGACACCGGCGCCACCGCCCGTGCCGCCGAGAAGATCAAGGCCAAGGACGCCTTCGACGTGCTGGTGGTGGGCGGCGGCCCGGCCGGTGCGGCGGCCGCCGTCTACGCAGCGCGCAAGGGCATCCGCACCGGCGTGGCGGCGGAGCGCTTCGGCGGGCAGGTGCTGGACACCATGGCCATCGAGAACTTCATCTCCGTCCCCCACACCGAGGGGCCGAAGCTGGCCGCGGCGCTGGAGCAGCACGTCAAGGACTACGACGTCGACGTGATGAACCTGCAGCGCGCCGAGAAGCTGATCCCCGCCAGGACGCCCGGCGGCCTGATCGAGGTGCAGCTGGCCGGCGGCGCCTCGCTGAAGGCCAAGTCGGTGATCCTCTCCACCGGTGCGCGCTGGCGCCAGATGGGCGTGCCGGGCGAGGAGGAGTACCGGAACAAGGGTGTCGCCTACTGCCCGCACTGCGACGGCCCGCTGTTCAAGGGCAAGCGCGTGGCGGTGATCGGCGGCGGCAACTCCGGCGTCGAGGCGGCCATCGATCTGGCCGGCATCGTGGCGCAGGTGACGCTGATCGAGTTCGACAGCCAGCTGCGCGCCGACGCGGTGCTCCAGCGCAAGCTGCGCTCGCTGCCCAACGTCACGGTCATCACGTCGGGCCAGACGACCGAGGTGCACGGCGACGGCAACAAGGTCACCGGCCTGTCCTACAAGGACCGCACCAGCGGCGAGCTGAAGCGGATCGACCTGGAAGGCATCTTCGTGCAGATCGGCCTGGTGCCCAACACCGAGTGGCTGAAGGGCACGGTGGAACTGTCCCCGCGCGGCGAGATCGAGGTGGACGCCCGCGGCCAGACCTCGGTCCCCGGCGTGTTCGCCGCCGGCGACGCGACGACGGTGCCGTACAAGCAGATCGTCATCGCCATGGGCGAGGGTGCCAAGGCCGCGCTGTCCGCCTTCGACCACCTGATCCGCCTGCCGGTCGAAGAGGCCGTGGCGGCCTGAGGGTGAAGGAAGATTGAAGCCCTTCTCCCCTTGAGGGAGAAGGGTTGGGATGAGGGGTATTTACGCCCGGCAGGGCGGACAAAGACTCTTTTCCGGCCATCCGGCCGTAATCACCCTCACCCCAACCCCTCTCCCCTCAAGGGAGAGGGGCTTATGTTCTTCTACCGCAACATCGCCAGGAAATACCCCGCCGCCACGGCGGTGCCGATCACGCCCGCCACGTTCGGACCCATGGCGTGCATCAGCAGGAAGTTCTGCGGGTCGGCCTTCTGCCCCTCCACCTGCGACACGCGCGCGGCCATCGGCACGGCCGACACGCCGGCCGAACCGATCAGCGGGTTGATCTTCTCGGCCGACACCAGATTCATCAGCTTCGCCATCAGCACGCCCGCCGCCGTCGACACCGCGAAGGCGACGACGCCCAGCGCCAGGATGGCCAGCGTCTCCACCTGCAAGAATCGCTCGCCGGTCATGGTGATGCCGACGCTGGTGCCCAGGAAGATGGTGACCACGTTGATCACCTCGTTCTGCGCGGCCTTGGACAGGCGCTCGGTCACGCCGCTCTCGCGCAGCAGGTTGCCCAGCATCAGCATGGCGATCAGCGAGGACACGGCCGGCACCAGCAGCACGCAGGCCACCGTCACCACCACCGCGAAGACGATCTTCTCCAGCCGCGAGACGGGGCGCAGGGAGCGCATGCGGATGCGCCGTTCGTCCGGCGTCGTCAGCGCGCGCATGATCGGCGGCTGGATCAGCGGCACCAGCGCCATGTAGGAATAGGCGGCCACCGCGATGGCGGCCAGCAGCTCCGGCGCCAGCTTGTTGGACAGGAAGATGGACGTCGGCCCGTCCGCGCCCCCGATGATGCCGATGGACGCCGCCTGTTCCGGCGTGAAGCCGATGGCGACCGCGCCCAGGTAGGTGATCAGCACCCCCGCCTGCGCCGCGCCGCCCAGCAGCAGCGTGCGCGGGTTGGCGATCAGCGGCCCGAAGTCGGTCAAGGCCCCCACGCCCAGGAAGATGATCGGCGGGAACAGCTCCAGGTGCACGCCCTGGGAGATGTAGTAATAGAGCCCGCCCGCCGCTTCCGCCGTCGGCGGGTTCACCACGCCCTCCGTCGGCAGGTTGGCGAGCAGCGCGCCGAAGGCGATGGGCAGCAGCAGCAGCGGCTCGAAGTTCCGCCAGACGGCGAGGTAGAGCAGCCCCGCCACGACGGCCCACATGGCCACCATGCTCCAGGTCAGGTGCGGGATGGCGGTGAGCGCCAGCAGGTCGGACAGGGCGGTCACGGGTCTGGCCCCCTTCAGCGCAGCGTCATCAGCACTTGCCCTTCCTGCACCGCGGCCCCCGCCGACACGGCGATGGCCTCCACCGTGCCGGCGTGCGGGGCGGACACGGTGGTCTGCATCTTCATGGCCTCCAGCACCAGCAGCGGCTGCCCCGCCTCCACGCGCCCGCCGACCGCCACGCCGACCGAGACGATGACGCCGGCCAGCGGGCTGACCACGTCGCCGGGGGTGGCGGGGCGGGCCTCCACCTGGGCGGCCTTGGGCGGGCGGACGTGCTCCCCGGTGGCCGGGGCGGCGCTGCTGACGGGATAGGGGGCGCGGGACGGATCGGCGGCGGCCGGGGTGGATGCCGCGGTGGATGCCGGGCTGTCCAGTTCCTCCACGGTGACCTCGTAGGCGACCCCCTCGACGGTGATGCGGTAGCGTTTCATGGCTTGCTCTCGGGCTTTCCGGTTGGGGGCGGGTCGAGGTGCGGCGGGCCGGCGACCGTCCAGTCCCAGCGCACGCGGTGCGAGGCGAACTCCACGGCGCGGCTGTGCTGCGCCCAGGCGGGGGCACGGTGCGGCGGGGCGGCGACGTGCACCACCCGGCCCCGCCCGTCGGTGATCGCCGCCACCGCCGCGGCGATGGCGGCAAGGTGGTGCGGCGGGATGCCGGGCGCCGCCGGCACGGGGGCCGGAACGGGGGCCGGGACGGGTGGCGCCGCCCGCGCCGTGAACAGGCGGCCGAGCAACGCCACGGCACCGGCGAGCAGCGTCAGGATGCTCATGACGACCGTGAAGCCGCCGAGGACGAAGAGGACGTGCTGCATGGCGCCTACAGCGGGATGTTGCCGTGCTTCTTCGGCGGCCGCGTCTCGCGCTTGGACAGCAGCGTGCGCAACGCCAGCGACACCGCCGCGCGGGTGCGGCGCGGCTCGATCACGTCGTGGACGAACAGCCGCCCGGCCGACTGGTAGGGCGACGCGAACTCTTGCCGGTAGGCGCG
>NZ_DASPMG010000392.1:0-2757 GCF_035627195.1 Azospirillum sp. | reverse complement strand
TGTATCTCTGCTTGGCTTGGAATGCGCGGTCAAACGACCCCGAATGTGCCAGGCCCCTCTCTACCGGAGGACCCCAACCGCAGGTCTCGCCGCCTGCGCATCCCTTCTCACAACACGATATGCGATTGTCAAAGATCCGTGACGCCGGAGGACCCGGAGCCGCAGCGGCTTGCGTCCGCTTCCCTGAGAAGCCGACCGTGAGCCGCCAGAAGTCTTTCTGGGTGAGCCCGGAGACGAGAAGCGCAACGCCAAACCGGCGTCGCTTGCGGCGAACCGCTCATTTCCATCTTCGTGCTTCGCTCCGACCCGCCGGCCAACCGGCCACCGCGTCGGTGGAGCGGTTTATATGCGGGCTTCCCGGAACGACGCAAGCGCTTTTTTGCATGGCGATGAAGTTTTTTTGACCGGCCCGCTCCACGCAATGGTGGTAGGGGTGTTCCGGCCGGGCCGCCGAGGTTCCGGTGACGGAAACGGCGTCCAAAACCGTGCGCCGATAAGGGTTTCGGCGCGCCGGAAACGCGGATGTCCGTTGACAGGTGCAAGGACCGCGCGCAAGGTTTCCGGCGCAACGGCCCATGACGACCATCCGCACCCGGCGTGCAAGCGCGAGGCGGCCGGGTCTTCCGTCGAACACGACCGGGTATAGAGAACTACCGGGTATAGAGAACTAAGGAGGACGCTCGTGCGTCTGAGGGTCGCCAGCCTTCCCACGCTCGTTGTGTGCGCCGCCGGCCTTGCCGGCCTTCTGGTCCCCGCCACCGCTCCCCGCGCCGCGGTCGACGCCCAGGCCGAACTGGCGGCGGCGCTTGCCGCTGCCCGGAAGGAAGCCGCAGGTAAGGATTCGGACCGGGCGCGCCCGGCCAGGGGCACGGCGCTGGACCGGCAGGTCCTGTCGGTCGGCCGCGGCGACACGCTGATGGAGATGCTGACCGGCGCCTCCGTGCCACGCGACGAGGCGACCGAGGCGATCTCGGCCCTGCGCGACGTGTACGACCCGCGCAAGCTGCGGGTCGGCCAGCGCGTCACCGTCCTGTTCGAGCCACGCCGGGGCGCCCCCGACCGGTTCGTCGGGCTGGAGTTCGAGCCGGAGGTGGCGCGCTCCGTGTCCGTGGCGCGGCGAGGCGGCGAAACCTTCCAGAGCGCCCAGGTGAAGAAGGAGGTGCGGCGCGAGCTGGTCGCCGCCGAGGCAGTGATCAAGTCCAGCCTGTTCGAGGCGGGCAGCGCGGCCGGCGTGCCGGTGTCCGTCATGATGGCGGTGATCCGCACCTATTCCTACGAAGTGGATTTCCAGCGCGACCTGCAGCCGGGCGACCGGTTCGAGGTGCTGTACGAGCGCAAGGTTACCGAGGACGGCCAGGTCGCCGGCGAGGGCGACGTGCTGTACGCCAACCTGATCCTGAGCGGCGACGCCACGCCGATCTACCGCCACGCGGTGCGCGACGGGCGCATCGACTATTACAACCGCGACGGCGAGAGCATCCGCCGCGCCCTGCTGCGCACGCCCATCGACGGCGCCAAGCTGACCTCGGGCTTCGGCATGCGCCACCACCCGATCCTGGGCTACAGCAAGATGCACAAGGGCATGGACTTCGGCGCCCCCACCGGCACGCCGGTCTACGCCGCCGGCAACGGCGTGGTGGAGGAAGCGGGCGGCAACGGCGCCTACGGCAACTACGTCCGCATCCGCCACAACACCGAGGTGTCCACCGCCTACGCCCACCTCAGCCGATTCGCCAAAGGCGTGAAGCGCGGCATGCGGGTGGACCAGGGCGACGTCATCGGCTTCGTCGGCTCGACTGGCCGTTCCACCGGGCCGCACCTGCATTACGAGGTGCTGAAGGCCGGGCATCAGGTGAACCCCAAGGCCATCGACCTGCCCACCGGCGAAAAGCTGGCCGGGCGCGAGCTGCAGGCCTTCCAGCAGACGGTGCGCAGCCTGGACCGCGCCTACACGGAAGCGAAGGCCGGCATGCAGTTGGCCCGCAGCAACCAGCCAGCGGGCGAGGACAAGGGATGCAGCAAGGGGACGATCTGCTGAGGACCGAGGTGTCGGGCCGCGCCTTCGGCTTGGCCCAACCTACGCTTTCACCCTTCGTGCAGCATGCGGCGGATGGCGGCGGCCAGCATCTGCAGGCCCTTGTCGTCCTCCTCCACCAGCTTCTGCAGCTTGGTGCGCACGGCGGACACCTGCGGGGTCTTGGTCATGGCGCGGGCGATGGCCTTCTCGGCATCCTCCGGCTTCATGAAATCGTCGTCGTCGGCCATCGGTCGGCTCCTTGAACGCCGCCCAGCATGCGGCAATTGCGGTCAGCGGTAAAGCCCGGCCGATTCATAGACCGCTCCGCCGGTGTTCAGCTTGAATTCGGTGACGCCTGGCGCGGTGTCCGGGTTGATGCCGCCGAGGTCCAGCGCGGTGAAGCCACGCTCGCGCAAGGTACCGATCGCCCGCCACAGCACCAGCCGCATGGCGCCGGCCTTGCGCCCGGCCTCGTTCGACCAGCCGATCTGGTAGGTGGCGGCATGGCCGTGGCCGAGCAACAGCGCCGCGGCCACCGGCGTCGTGCCGTCCAGCGCCGCCGCCAGCAGCACGCCGTCCGCCTTGTACAGCGCGTTGCGCAGCCGCACGGCCAGCCGGCCGGACATCTCGCGGTAGCGCTTGGTCTGCGCCTGCTCGTGCTCCTGCTTGGCGAGCCAGGGCAGGTTCTTCGCCTCGGGGTCGAGGTCCAGGGTGAGGCCGGCCTTCTCCGCCCCCTTCAG
>NZ_DASPMG010000391.1:0-2922 GCF_035627195.1 Azospirillum sp. | reverse complement strand
CGCGCGCTGACCCCGGCGGAGCGCATCGCCGCGGCACAGCGGGCGCTGGCCCGGCTCGGCCGCTACGACGGCGCCATCGACGGCAAGCTGGGCGAGGGCACGAAGAGCGGGCTCGCGGGCTTGGCCGGGCTGGCGGAGGGGATGCCGGACGATCCGCTCGACCAGGCGGTCGCCCTGGCCGCCGACCGCGTCGCCGTCCGCCTGTCCACGCCCGACCGGCTGGTCGGGCCGGGCTGGAGCAACGCCACGCGCCTGCAGCTGACGCCCGACGACCAGCCGCGGATCGCCGAGGCCTTCGCCGCCGCCGCGGCGGCGCCGGGCGTGGCGCGGGAGTGGACGTCCGGCGACGGCATGCGTTCCGGCCGGATCACCGTGGCCGGCCGCGCCGAGGACACGAAAGGCCGGCAGCGCCCGTGCGTGGCCTTCACGCACGTGGTAACGACGCCGGCCGGGCGCGACGCCGGTGCGCCCGCCAGGGCCTGCCGGTCAGGCGGGCGCTGGTTGCTGGAGGATTAGCCGGAACACTTGGAATAGCCGCAGTTCAGGCAGGTGTCGCAGCCTTCCTGGCGGATCAGGCCAGGCTGGCCGCACTTGGGGCACTGGGGGGCGCGCAGCGCGTCCATGCCGTCCGGCGGGGCGCCGGTCACCTTGCGCATGGCCTCGGCGCTCAGGCCGTCGTGCTCCTCCGTCATGAAGCCGGTGGCCTTCATGTGGCGTTCGATGACGTCGCCGATGGCGGCCAGCAGCGAGGGCACGTAGCGCCCGTTCATCCAGGCGCCACCGCGCGGGTCGAACACCGCCTTCAACTCCTCCACCACGAAATGCACGTCGCCGCCGCGCCGGAACACCGCCGAGATCATGCGCGTCAGCGCCACCGTCCAGGCATAGTGCTCCATGTTCTTGGAGTTGATGAACACCTCGAACGGGCGTCGGCGGCCGGCTTCGACGATGTCGTTGATGGTGATGTACATGGCGTGGTCGCTGTCGGGCCAGCGCACCTTGTAGGTTTCGCCGGGCAGCGCCTCCGGCCGGTCGAGCGGCTTCGTCATGTAGTGCAGAACGGCGCCGCCGTCCAAAGGCTCCCGCTCCGGCCGCGGCTCCGCGGGTTCGGCGGCAGCGGGTTCGGCGACGGGTGCGGGGGCCGGTGGCGCGTCGTCCTTCCGCACGGCCAGGACGGCGCCGGTCACCGGGTTCGGGCGGTAGGTGGTGCAGCCCTTGCAGCCCAGTTCGTACGCCTGCCGGTAGACGTCCTGGAACGCCTCGAAGGACAGGTCCTCCGGGCAGTTGATGGTCTTGGAGATGGAGCTGTCGACGTACTTCTGTGCCGCCGCCTGCATCACCACGTGCTCCGCCGGGGTCAGCGTCTGGGCGTCGACGAAGCAGTCGGGCAGCGGTTCGTCCGCGCCGAAGCGGTCGCGGAACAGGCGGTAGGCGTGGTCGCTCACCTCCTCCGTCCGGCGCGTGCCGTCCGGCATCAGGACGGAGCGCTGGTAGCGGTAGGCGAACACCGGCTCGATCCCGGACGAGATGTTGTCGGCGAACAGCGAGATGGTGCCGGTGGGGGCGATGGAGGTGAGCAGCGCGTTGCGGATGCCGTGCTCGGCGATCAGAGCCCGCACGTCGGCGTCCAGCGCCCGCACCATCGGTGCGTTCAGGTAGGGTTCGCGCTCGTAGCGGGGGAAGGCGCCCTTCTCGGCGGCGAGCAGGGCGGAGGCGCGGTACGCCTCGTTCTGCACGATGCGCAGCCATTCCTCCGTCAGCGCCACGGCGCGCTCGCTGCCGTAGCGCACGCCGCACAGGATCAGCGCGTCGGCAAGGCCGGTGACGCCCAGGCCGATGCGCCGCTTGCCGCGCGCCTCCTCCGTCTGCGCCGGCAGCGGGAAGCGGGACACGTCGACGACGTTGTCCATCATCCGCACGGCCACCGGCACCAGCCGCTTCAGCCGGTCGGTGTCGAGCCGTGCGGCCTCCCCGAACGGGTCGAGCACGAGGCTGGCGAGGTTGATGGAGCCGAGCAGGCAGGCGCCGTAGGGGGGAAGCGGTTGCTCTCCGCAAGGATTAGTTGCAGAAATTTCCTCAATATACCACAGGTTGTTCAGCCGGTTGATGCTGTCGATGAAGATGACGCCCGGCTCGGCGTAGGCGTAGGTGGCCTGCATGATGCGGGTCCACAGGTCGCGGGCGCGCACCTCGCGGTACACCGTGCCCTCGAACACCAGCGGCCAGGGGGCGTCGGCCGCCACCGCCTGCATGAAGGCGTCGGTCACCAGCACCGACAGGTTGAACATGCGCAGCCGGCCGGGCTCGCGCTTGGCCTCGATGAAGGCCTCGATGTCCGGGTGGTCGCAGCGCAGCGTCGCCATCATGGCGCCGCGCCGGGCGCCGGCCGACATGATGGTGCGGCACATGGCGTCCCACACGTCCATGAAGGACAGCGGGCCGGACGCGTCGGCGCCCACGCCGTGCACCGGCGCCCCCTTTGGGCGCAGCGTCGAGAAGTCGTAGCCGATGCCCCCGCCCTGCTGCATGGTCAGCGCCGCTTCGCGCAGGTGGCTGAAGATGGCGCCCAGGTCGTCGCCGATCCGGCCCATGACGAAGCAGTTGAACAGCGTCACGGAACGCCCGGTGCCGGCGCCGGCCAGGATGCGGCCGGCCGGCAGGAACTGGAAATCGGCCAGCGCGTCCCGGAAGGCGGCGGCCCAGCGCTCCGGCTCCGCCTCGGGCGTGGCCAGCGCCTGGGCGACGCGCGTCCAGGTTGCCGGGATGCTGTCGTCCACAGGCTCGCCGTCCGGGGTCTTGAAGCGGTACTTCATGTCCCAGATCTGCTGGGAAATGGCGGCGATGCCCGTCATGTGCCCTCCTTCCCGGCCCCGTGCCCCGGCGGAAGCGTCGCCGGGCGGGCGGGAATCGTTTGGAATTCCA
>NZ_DASPMG010000390.1:0-79224 GCF_035627195.1 Azospirillum sp. | reverse complement strand
GGCCGGCGACAGGGAGCGGCTGGAGCGCTACCGCCAGGACCTGCGCGGCCGGCTGCGGGCCTCGCCGCTGTGCGACGGCGCCGGCTTTGCCCGCCAGTTCGAGCAGACCATGCGCGCCCTGTGGCGGAACTGGTGCGCCGGAGAGACGCCTTTGTAGGCCTTGCCTGTGCGGGTTGATCCGGTGCCCGTCGGTGGGCTACCCTCGGGGGTGGGTTCCTTCGGACCCGCCAACCGGCCATCAGGAAAGAGGCCATGGCTCTTCGCCGCCCCTCCGTCACCGCGAGCGGAACCCAGGCCGCCGGAGCCTCGACCCAGGCGTCGGTTTCCGATGACGGGCGCTATGTGGTGTTCACCAGCCATGCCGCCAATCTGGTCGAGGGCGACACCAATTCCCGTAGCGACATCTTCCTGACCGATACGGAAACCGGCATCGTTGCCCGGGTATCCGTCGATTCCGGCGGCGTGGAGGCCAACAACCTGTCGCTCAACGCCCGCATCGCCGGCAACGGCGGATACGTGGTGTTTCAGAGCCTGGCCGCCAATCTGGTGGAGGGTGACACCAACCGGACCCACGACGTTTTCCTCAAGGACCTGACGACCGGCGTCACGACGCGGGTGTCGGTCAATGCCTCCGGCGAGGAGGCCGACGGCTGGTGCATCAACCCGGCGGTATCGGCCGATGGCCGCTACGTCGTGTTTGAAAGTGCCGCCGCCAATCTGGTGAGCGGCGACGGCAACCGGCAACCCGACCTTTTCCTGCGCGACACCCTGGCCGGCACCACCGTCCGGGTGACCAACGGCATCGGCGGCTCCCAGCCCAACGGGCCGTCGTCCCGGCCGGTCATCTCCGACGACGGCCGCTACGTCGCCTTCACCAGCGCCGCCGCCAATCTCGTGGCGGGCGACACCAACGGGCAGGTGGACGTTTTCGTCTACGACACGCGGACCCGCGCCCTCCGGCGCGTCTCGGTGGACAGCGACGGCGCCCAGGCGCGGGGCATGTCGTACGAGGCCGCCATCTCGGGCAACGGCCGCTACGTCGCCTTCACCAGCACCGCCTCCAACCTGGTGCCCGAGGAGGACGGCGGCGACCGCAACAAGGCCCCGGACGTCTTCATTCACGACCTTTATACCCGCGCCACCACCCGGGTTGCCCTGGGCACCGAACCCAACGACTGGGCGGGGGCTCCCTCCTTGTCCGACAACGGGCGCCTCATCGCCTTCCAGAGCCTGGCGACCAACCTGATCAGCGAGGACACGGCCGGGCGCTGGACGGTGTTCGTGCGCGACCTCCAGGGCAACACGCTCACCCGCGTCTCCGCCGGCCCCTACAGCGCCGCCTTCCCGCCCGATGGCGCCAGCACCGCGACCATGCTGGCCGGCGATGGCCGCTCCATCGTGTTCGAGAGTTCGGCGACCAACATCATCGACCAGGACACCAACCGCGTCTCGGACATCTTCCTCGCCGCCCTGGCCTCGTCGTCCTCGACCGCCGTCACCACGCCGACGAGCGGTTCGGATGACGTGACCGGCACCGGAGCGGCCGAGAGCATCGACGGCGGTACCGGCGACGACACCATCACCGGCCTGGACGGGGCCGATACCCTGTTCGGCAACGATGGTATCGATCTCCTGATCGGCGAGGAGGACAACGACGTTCTCGACGGCGGCGGCGGCGGCGACACCCTCGACGGCGGCTCGGGCGACGACACTCTGGTCGGCGGCGACGGCAACGACAGCCTCGACGGCGGCTTCGGCGACGACATCCTGATCGGCGGCACCGGCAACGACACCCTGGTCGGCGGCGACGGCAGCGATACGGCCTATTATGGTACCGCCACGCTGGCCCTGACCTTGTCCCTGGCCACGGCCGCGGCGCAAACCATCGCCGGCGGCGACGGCTTCGACACCTTCCTGGAGGTGGAGAATCTGGTCGGCGGGAGCGGCGGCGACCGGCTGACCGGGGACGGCGGCGACAACATGCTCAACGGCGGCGATGGCAACGACACCCTGACGGGCGGCGCCGGCAACGACGCCCTGACCGGCGGTGCGGGCAATGACCGTCTGGTCGGCGGCGCGGGCGACGACATCTATTATATCGACAGCGTGCGCGACGCAGTGGTGGAGGCGTCGGGCCAGGGCGTGGATACCATCATCGCCGACTTCACCCTGACGCTGCCCACCAATGTCGAGAGCCTGATCCTGGGCGGCACGACGGTGGCGCACGGCATCGGCAACGGCCTCGGCAACCGGCTGACCGGGAACGAGGCGGAGAACAGCCTGAACGGCGGGGCCGGTAACGACACCCTGAGCGGCGGGGCGGGCGACGACACCCTGACCGGCGGGGCCGGGGCCGACGTCTTCATGTTCGGGGATGCCGGCGGGACCGACATCATCACCGATTTCGCCGACACCGGGAAAACGACGGACGACCGGATCAACATGACGGCGGCGGGCATCACCGCCCTTGCGGACCTGACGATCGCCGACAGCGACGGCAACGCGATGATCTGGTTCGCCGGCACCTCCATCCGCCTGACCGGCACGAAGGCGGCCTCGCTCGGCGCCGACGATTTTATTTTCGGGTGATGCGTTTCGCCCCCTCATCGGAATTGGGTACAAGGGGCACCCGCGATCACAACCGGCACGCCTCCAGCAGGCGGTCGACAACCCGCGCCCAGGAGTAACGCTCCGCCACCCAGGCCGGGCCGACGGAGGCGGCGCGTTCGCGCCATGCCGCGTCCTCGATCGCCCGCGCTGTCAGCGCGGTCAGGTGGCCGGGGTCGATCAGCAGCACGCGGCCGCCGTCCGGCAGGCGCTGGACGCGGCTGTCGATGCGCAACGCCGCCTCGGGATGGAGGAAATCATCGGTCGGGCCGCCGCCGGTGCAGATCACCGGCAGGCCGCAGGCCATCGCCTCCAGCACCGGCATGTTGAAGCCTTCCGCCGAGTAGGGAGCGATGTAGGCGTCGGCCGCCCGATACAGCATCGCCATGTCGGCGAAGGGGACCGGCCCGCCGTTGTAGAGGATGCGGCCGTCGAGCCGGGCGCGCTCCGCCGGGGTCAGCACGCTCAGGCTTTCCTGCAGCCCTTCCTGCGAGCGGTAGGTGTGGTCCGCCCCCTTGAGGAACAGCAGGATATCGGGATGCTCGGGCACCAGCGCCGCCAGCGTCCGGCCGATATGGTAAATGCCCTTGTTGCCCGACATGGCGCCGACGTTGAGGAAGACGAACTTCCCCTCCCAGCCCAGCACCTGGCGCGCCCGGCGCCGGTAGTCCGGATCGGCGGGGCGGAAGCGGTCGGTATCGACGCCGTGGGGGACCACGGCGACACGTTCCGGGTCGGCGCCGGCGGCCGCCAGCCCCGCCTTGGACCACGAGGACGGGGTGATGATCAGGGCGCCGCTGTCCCGATGGGCCTCGGCCAGGAGGCGGCCGCCCACGATCATGTCGGCGGGAAACTGGCCGGCGTCCGAGGTCGCGAACACCACCAGCCGGCGGGCGTCGGTGGGGGAGAAGTCGTAGGGGATGGCCAGGCGCAGGCAGACGTCGGCGGCGAACCCCTCGGGCGGCGGATGGACGGCGTTGAGGATGGCCTCCTCGGCGGTCGAGAACAGCCCGGCCATCGGCCGCCACGAGGCGCCGTAGTAAGGACGGTCGCGATGATGGACGAGGATGTCCGGCCGCCGCGCCAGTTCCAGCAGGTGGAAGTGGTTGACCACGCAGAAGGAATGCAGCGTGTGGCGCCAGCCTTCGATGACGAGCTTCATGGGGCCGCCTTTGCTCAGCCGGTGATGCCGCCGTCCACCACCAGGGTCTGGCCGGTGATGAAGGCGGCGGCGTCGGACAGCAGGAAGCGCACCACCGGCTCCACGTCGGCGGCAGTGCCCAGCCGGCCGAGCGGCGTGCGGCGGACGATCTGGCGGCGCTGCTCGGCCGACAGCGTGCCCGACATCTCGGTGTCGAGATAGCCCGGGGCGACCGAATTGACGGTGATACCGCGCCGCCCGACCTCGCGGGCCAGCGCGCGGGTCAGCCCGTCCAGCCCGGCCTTGGAGGCGGAATAGGCGGCAAGGCCGGTGTAGCCGCGCAGGCCGATGATCGAGGAGATGTTGACGATCCGCCCCGCCCCGCCCTGGCGCAGCAGGTGGCGCAGCACGGTGCGGGCGGTCTGGATGGCCCCCACCAGATTGGTCTGGATCACCGCCGCCGTCTCGGCGTCGGGGAAGGTGGCGAGGATGCCTTCGCGCGCGATGCCGGCGTTGTTGACGAGGCCCCAAAGTGTCGCTCCACCCTCGACTCCCCAGGTCGCCGCCGCTTCGACGAAGCGGATAACGCTGTCGCCGTCGGTCATGTCGGCGGCCTGCCAGAACAGGCGGGGACCGTGCAGGTGTTGAAGTTCATCCGACGGGCGGCGGCTGCATGTCGAGACCCAATAGCCTTCGGCCAGCAACCCTTCCACCAGGCCCAGGCCCAGGCCCCGGCTGCCGCCGGTAACGATTACGTGGCGCATGGCGCGTTTCCCCGTTGCTTCTTGCCCGATGCCGACAGATCGATGCCCGTCACCACGTCGATCCGGCGCGGCCGGAAGGCGGGCGGCAGAAGCCCCAACGCCGCGCGCAGCGCCGCCCGCACCGCCGCCTCGTCCGTTCCCGGCACCAAAGCCACCTCGGCGGTCAGGATATGGCCGGTGACCGGGCTGGGCGACGCCCGCACCAGCGCGTCGGCCACGCCGGGCACCGCCAGCAGCGCGGTTTCCACCACTTCCGGCGCCACCTTGACGCCGCCGACGTTGATCACGCCGTCGGCCCGGCCGGCGAACAGCACCCGGTCGCCTTCCACCGTCACCCGGTCGCCGGTGGCCAGCCAGCCGTCCTCGGCCAGCGGCTTCGACATTCCGCCGACATAATCGAGCATGCCCCGGGGGCTGCGGATGTCCAGCAGCCCGTCGCGGATGCGCAGGCTCACGCCGTCCACCCCGCTGTCCAGCCATGCCGCTGGAAAACCGGCCCGGCCATCGGTGACCGAGAACGCCGCCCCGGCCTCGGTGGAGGCGTAGAGATGGCGGATTTTGGCGGCGGGGAAGGCGGCGGCCAGCCGGTCGAGGGTGGCCTGATCGGCCGCCTCGCCGCCCAGGGTGATGGAGGCGAGCGGCGGGGGCGGGGCGGGGGCGGCCATCAGGAAGGCCCGCCAGAAGCT
This sequence comes from Azospirillum sp., assembly GCF_035627195.1. Lineage (GTDB taxonomy): Bacteria > Pseudomonadota > Alphaproteobacteria > Azospirillales > Azospirillaceae > Azospirillum. Next base: position 74,026 of record NZ_DASPMG010000390.1, on the reverse strand, counting down.
GGGCGTGCCGCTGGCGTGGGTGACGGCGTGCGCCCCGGCGCCCACAGCCAGGGTGGCGGCATCCGCGCCGGGCAGAGCCACCAGGGTGGCGCCGGAGAGCAGCGCCGTCAGGATCACCTGAAGCCCGGCGAATCCGGCGGGATCGAAGGTCAGGAGCCAGCGGGCGTCCGGCGCCGTGCGGCGCAGCCGGCCGGTCAGGCGGGTAAGGTCGTGGCGGGCCAGCTTGGGCGTGCCGGTGGTGCCGGAAGTGGCCAGCAGCAGGGAAAAGCCGGGGAGCGGAGCTGTTCCCCGACCCTCGACCGCGCCGTCGGGATGGATGACCGCCTGGGCGCTCGGTTCGAGGTCCGGGCGACACGGAAAAACTTCGATACCGCACCGCTCGGCGGCGATCAGGGCGCCGATCAAAGTAGCGACCGAGCCCGGCGCCACCGCGGCGCGACCGCCGGCATGGGCCAGTTCCGGCGTCAGACGGTCGGCCAGGGCGAGCAGATGGCCCCATGGAATCGTCGCCCCTCCCTCGACCAGCCGGAAGCGCGGGTCGGGCCGGAACGCCGTCATGGGGCGTGAAGGGGGGCATAAAGGGCCGCCAGCTCGCCCACGGTGCGGAACTGGCGCAGCCCCTCGCGGAAGGGATCGCGGCCGGTCTTCTGTTCCAGCACCACCACCAGCGTGGCGAGATCCAAGGAATCGAAGGGCAGATCACCATCGAGGAAGGCGGTGTCCGATCCAAGCGAAGGAACGGTTTCGCCTTTGTCTTCGATGATGCGGGCGGCCTCAGCGATGACCAGCTCCAACGGTGTCATGGTGGTTCTCATTCCTCGAAGGCGGCGAGCGTGTGTTCGACGGGAAAAAGACGCGGTCGGGCTTCCCATTCCTCGCACAGCATCTCGAACACGGTGACATCGTGCCAGCGGCCGTATTTGTGGATGTGCTGGCGGAAGACTCCGACTTCACGGAATCTCAGAAGTCTTTGCAGCCGGATCACCTTGTCGTTGCCTTCGAGGAAGGTATTGACCAGCTTGTGCATCGTCATCCCGAAGAAGCAATAGTCGAGGATGAACGGGTAGAGAAAGCCCGCGAGTCGGCGGACCCTCGAAGAATCGGTCAGATACGAGCCCGAGGAACACCGCCGGTGGGTCCGGTCGATCTCGGCGTAATTCAGATAGCCGGCCGGCTCGCCCTCCGCCTCAATGATGAAGTGCTTGAAATCATTGCGTGTTTCGCACGCCTTGAGCCAGTCGCGCTGGCGGTCGAGGTCCTGCGTCATATCGGTGTACATATAACGGGTGATGTCGGGCCGGGTGCGCCAGTCGAGCAGGAGGGGGGCATCTTCGAGGGTAGGCCGACGAAAGCGGAACGGCATGGAATCACCCCTCCCCGGCTTGCGCGAAGAAGGTGCCGAGCAACCCGTTGACCCGGCTGGCCGCCTCCAGATGCGGCAGGTGGCCGACACTCTGCAAAAGATGGAAAGGCGCGAGGGCGGGCCGACACTCCGGCGGCGGCACCGGGATCACCGTGTCCTCGGCCCCCCAGATGAGCTGGAGCGGGCAGGCCAGCCGGTCGAGGTCGGGGCCGGGCGGCGGGGCGGCAAAGGACGCCTCCAGGATCGCCGCCAGCGGTTCGCGGAACCCCGGCACCGTCAGCCGGGCGACAAGGCCCCGGGCCAGCACGGCGGCATACGGCGTCGGCCGCGCGAACAGCCGGGCGACGCACGCCTCGGCCTCCTGCGGTTCGCGCACGGCGAGCAGGCGGCGCAGGAAGGCCAGATCGAAACCGGCATAGATGCCGGCCGGCGCCAGCAGCGACAGGCTGGCCGCCCGCTCGGGCGCCTGGATGGCCAGTTCCAGCGCCACCCGGCCACCCATGGAGTGGCCGACGAGATGGACGCGCTCCAGGCCCAGGGCGTCCAGCACCCGCACCAGCCACGGGGCGAAGGCGCGCACGTCGCCGCCCGCGACGTCGGGGGTCGAGACGCCATGGCCGGGCAGGTCGATGGCGATGACACGGCGCCGGTGGGACAGTGCCGTCATATTGAACTGCCAGGAGGTGAGGTCGCCGGCAAAACCATGCACCAGCACCGCCGGCACCCCGGCACCGTCGCCCAGCGCCAGCCAGCCGGCCGGGCCGCCGGCCAGGTCGAGTTTGTGCCGGCGCAGGCGCAGGGTCAGGTGCTCAGCGGACAAGATGGCCCCCGTCCACCGGCAGGGTGACGCCGGTAATCCACCGGCTGGCGTCGGACAGCAGGAAGGCGACGGCGTTGGCGACGTCTTCGGGCTTACCCAGGCCCAGCGGATGGCGGTCGACGATAGCCTGGAACTGCTCGGCCGTGGTGGTGGCGCGGAACCGCTCGGTCATCTCGGTTTCGACGAGGCCAGGGGCGACGGCGTTGACGCGCAGCCCGTCGCGCAGCAGTTCCATGGCGAGCGAGCGCACCGCCGAGATCAGCCCGCCCTTGGAGGCGGCGTAGACCGCGTTGCCGGGCTGGCCGACCCACGCCGCCACCGAGGCGACGTAGACCAGCGCGCCGGCGTCGCCATGGCAGCCCTTCTGCCGCAGGCCGCGCGCCAGGGCCAGGGCGCTGGCGAGGTTGACGTGCAGGATCTGGTCGAAGAAGGCGAGATCGACGCCGCGCACCGGCTTGGACACCTGCAACCCGGCGCAATGCGCCAGCCCGCCGAACGGGCCGTGCGATGTCGCCAGCTCCTTGATCCAGGCCGGGATGGCGTCGATGTCGGCGAGGTCGAAGGCGGCCATCCGATGACCATCCCCCGCCAGCTCGGCCAGGGTGTCGGCCAATCGGGTCTCGTCGCGCCCGGTCAGCGTCACCCGCGCGCCCAGCCGCGACAGCAGCACGGCCGTCGCCCGGCCGATCCCGGCGGACGCGCCGGTGACCAGCACATGGCGGCCGGTGAGGTGCATGGGGGTTTGCATGGGTGGGCCTGCTCTTAAGTCGTCATGCGCGGGTCAAGCCCGGCCATGACGAAGGGAGGGCGAGGAATCACGCCGTCTCGGCTACGCCCGCCAGTTCCAGCAGGTCGGCGATGGTCGCCGCCTTGGCCAGCTTTTCGCCCGCCACCACGGTGCCGAACGTCTCGTCCACCAGGGCGATGAAGCTGATCACCGCCAGCGAATCCCAGGATTCCAGCGCCTCCAGGACCTCGTCGCCCTTCAGGGTGCCGGGGTCCAGTTCCAGCAGCTCGTCCAGCGCCCGCAAAAATTCCGGCCGGTTCATGGCACTCTCCTCGTCAATGTCCGACATCCTTCTGGGCGACGGCGCGGTTGATCGCCGTCCACTCGGGATGATCGTCCAAAACCTTGCAAACGTCCTGCCAGCCAAAACCGGGCGGCAGCACCGCCAACAGGCGCCGGACCAGTTCCAGGTCGGCCGGCTCGTCCACGCACCAGCGCTCACCGCCGTGGCGGGCCGGCGCCCCTTCCCGGAAAGAGGCCAAGCGGAAGCGATCGGGACGGCGATAGAGGTAAGGGGTGACGTGCTCGCGCTCGGCCGGATCGGTGGCGTGCGATTCCGCCTCGATCAGGGCGGCGCGGGTGAACACCTCGGTATCGAGGCCGCGCGGGAACAGCGACACGTCGAGATGCGCGTAGTCCACCGCCTGGGCGAGGAAGAAGCCGACCACGGCGTCCACCAGGGCGGGATCGATCAGCGGGCAGTCGGCCGTTACCCGGACCACGATCTCGGCCCGGTCCAGCGCCGCCGCCCCGGCGAAGCGGTCCAGCACGTCGTGCTCGGAGCCCCGGAAAACCGTCACGCCCAGGCTGTCGGCCAGGGCCGCCACCGGATCATCGATGGTGCCGTCGGAGGTCGCCAACACCACCGCATCGATGCGCCGGCAGCGGCGGAGCCGGTCGAGGTGGTGGGCCAGCAGCGGCCGTCCCGCCGCGTCCATCAGCACCTTGCCGGGCAGGCGGGTGGATGCCATCCGCGCCTGCGACACGCAGAGGACGCGCCGGTTCATGCCGTCACCTCCCAGCAAAGCGGTTCGCCGCGTTTGATGGCGCGGGCGGCGCGGCGTGCCAGCACCGCCGGCAAGTGCTTGGGCGCAAGGCCGAAGCCCGGGCGGATCGAGCGGACGTTGGCCATCGTGAACGCCTCTCCCGCCGCGATGTCGGCGACGGCGTAGAGCGAACGGCGGTAGGAGCGCCCGCCGGCCTCGCTGGGCTTCACGCCGTAGTTTACCCGGCCCACAGCCTTCCAGGCGGCGCGGCAGGCCTCGGCCATGGCGCGGAACTCGCCCGGCTCCAGTGAGAAGGCGGCGTCCACCCCGCCGTCGGCGCGCGACAGGCACAGGTGCTTTTCAACCAGCGCCGCCCCCAGCGCCACGGCGGCCACCGGCACCGCCAGCCCCTGCGTGTGGTCGGACAGCCCGGCGGGCACCCCGAAGGCGGCGGCCAGATGCGGCAGGGTGGCGAGGTTGGCGTCCTCCGGCGGGGTGGGATAGCCGGAGACGCAGTGCAGCAGGATCAGCTCGTCGGCCCCGCCGTCGCGGGCGGCGGCCACCGCTTCGTCGATCTCGCCCAGCGTGGCAAGCCCGGTGGACAGGATCAGCGGTTTGCCGGTGGCGGCGGCGCGGCGGATCAGGCCCAGGTCCACCAGCTCGAACGAGGCGATCTTGTAGGCCGGGGCGCCCAGGCTCTCCAGCAGGTCCACCGCCGTGGCGTCGAACGGCGCGCTGAACACGGCAAGGCCCAGCGACCGGGCGTGGGCGAACAGCGCCGGGTGCCAATCCCACGGCGTGTGGGCCTCGCGGTAGAGGTCGTGCAGGGTGCGGCCGCGCCACAGGCCGCCTTCCAGAAGGAAGCCGGGGCCGTCGTGGTCCAGGGTCAGGGTGTCGGCGGTGTAGGTCTGGAGCTTGACGGCGTCGGCGCCGGCCGCCTTGGCGGCGTCGATCAGCGCCAGCGCGCGGGCCAGCTCGCCGCCGTGATTGCCCGACAGCTCGGCCACCAGGAACGGCGGGTGGCCGGGGCCGATCGGGCGGCCGTCCAGGCCGACCGGCTTAAGGATGCCCGGCACCGTCGCCATGCGGGGGCCCCTCCCCGGCCGGGACCTGAACCTGAACCTGGGCCTGGGCCTGGGCGGCATCCTCGGGCGCGCCGGGGAGTTCGCCGGAGGCGTGGAAGCGCTCGACCAGACGGCCGGCGGCCTCGACTTCCTCGGGCTCCATCATGGTCGCCAGCTCATCGACCTGGGCCAGCCCGCGGGAGCGCTCGGCCCCCTCGGGCAGCCGTTCGATCATCAAGGTGAACCACATGTGCGCCTGGACGAGGTCCTTGGGCACCACGGTGCCGGCCTTGTAGATCTCGCCCAGCGCCGCCATCGCCAGCGCGTGGCCGTTGCGGGCGGCGCGGCGGTACCAGGACAGGGACTCGGTGGAATCGCGCTCCACGCCCAGGCCGCGGATGTAGACCTGCGCCAGCGCGAATTCGGCCTGGACGTAGCGGTGCTCGGCGGCCTTCTTGAACCAGACGACGGCTTCCGCCGGGTTCGCCGCGACCCCCCAGCCCTTGGAGTGGCACAGGGCCAGATTGTACTGGGCGTTGGCCATCCCCTGCTCGGCCGCCTTCTTCATCCAGGCGAAGGCATCCTCCAGGTCCTTCGGCACGCCGCGGCCCTCGGTGTAAAGCTGGGCGATGCTGAGCTGGGAGTCGGCGTGGCCAAGCTCGGCGCCACGGCGCAACCACTGGGCCGCCTCCGCCGGATCGGCCGGCACGCCCTGGCCGTTCAGATACATCTGCCCCAGGTACCAATGGGCCGGTCCGTGCCCCTGTTCGGCGGCCCGGCGCAGCCACGCCTGGGCCTCGCCGAGGTCCTGGGGGGCGCCCTGGCCGCGCGAGTACATCAAAGCGACGTTCATCTGGGCGTTGACGTTGCCCTGGTCGGCGACTTTCAGGAACCACGTCAGCGCCTCGGCGTGGTCCTGCTCCACGCCCAAACCGTTGGCGTAGAGGATGGCCAGATTGAACTGGGCGTTGGCGTTGTCCTGCTCGGCCGCCTTGCGGTACCAGACCGCCGCCTGGGCGGGGTCCGGGGTCAGGCCGTACCCGAAGTGGTGGATGAGGGCCAGGCTGAACTGGGCGGCGGGGTTGCCCTGTTCGGCGGCGCGGCGGAACCAGCCGGCGGCGGCCTCGATGTCCTTCGCCACGCCCTGGCCCTGGCTGTAGAGTTGGCCCAGGCTGAACTGGGCCTGCGCGTGTCCGCCCTCGGCCGCCTGATGGAGCCACTTCAGCCCGCCCTCGGGGTCCTTGGGCACGCCCAGGCCGCTGGGGTACAAAAGATCAAGATTGGCGCGGGCCACCGCCTTGTTGGCCTCCAGCGCCGCCTGATGCCAGCGCAGCTGGAAGGTGCCGGCGGGCAGGGCGCCCTGGCCGGTCAGCAGGATCATGGCCAGCTGGTGCTGGGCCTCCAGGTGGCCCTGCTCGGCCGCCTTGCGATACCAGGCGGCGGCGTCGGCCATGTCGCGCAGCACCTTCTGGCCCGAGGCGTAGATCATGCCGAGCTGGTACTGGGCCTCGGCATCGCCTTGCATCGCCTGCGGCAGCAGCTCATGCAGGAGAGCATGGCTTTGGACGTTCCCGTCGTCGGTCGCGCCGTCGCTTCCCTTGCCGCGGTTGGGCAACGTGGACGACAGACGACGCTTCAGATCTCTGAACAGGGACATGGGGGCAACCAGACTCACGTGAACGGTTCGGTTTTCGTGAATTAGCACGCCGGCCTCGCGAGGTCCAAGCCGGCCGGCGTCCGCTTTGGCCCAGGGCGCGAAAATGACCGCCCCGGCGTGACATCGCCGGGACAATTGCCGCCCGCCTCCAATCAAGGTGCCAGCGCCCGGGCGACGCGCTCGGCCCCCTGCCCGTCAACCCGGCCGCCCAGCCGCGCGGCCATCGCGACGCGCGTCGGCGGGGCGCGCCACAGGGCCAGCGCCTGGGCGGCGATGCGCCCGGCGGCGCGTGACGGATCGTCGCCGCGGGCGTCGATCATCCGGCACCAGCCCTGGCCGGCGGCTTCCATCGCCGCCGGCGCCTGGTTGTCGGCGACCACGACGACAAGCGGCGGGACGCCGATCGCCGCCAGCTCGCCGATGGTGCCGCCGCCGGCCGACACCGCCAGACCGCAGCGCGCCATCAGCGCGCCCATGTCGGGGGTATCGTGGTGGGCCTCGACGCGGTCGCCCAGCGCGACGGCGCGCGCCAGCACCGCGCCGGCCCGCGGGTCGGAGCCGCCGACGACGAGGAGGAGCCGCTCACCCTCGGCCAGTTCCGGGGCGAGGCGTTCCAGGCAAGGCAGGGTAAGTCCCAACGGGTCGGAGCCGCCGAAGCTCAGGAGCAGGGCCCGGCGCTCCGGCAGCGGCGGGGCCGGCGATCGCGCGGCCCGGCGGATGTCGCGCCTCAGCGGCAGGCAGTTCGGCCCCAGGAGAAGCCGTGCCCCCGGCGCCAGCCGGTGGTACGGCAGGGCGGCGGCATGGAGCGAGGGATTGACCACCACGTCGGCGTGAAGCGGCGTCGCGCCCAGGTCGTCGAAGGTTGCCATCCGCCGGCCGCCTCCGGCCCGCAGCGCCGCGCGGAATGCCTCGTCGAAGTGATAGCCGTCGATCACCACAGTGGCGGCTTCCAGCCCGGACGCCAAGGCCAGGGTGCGGCCGGCGTCGGCGGCGGAGCCGGCGGGGGCGTCGATCCGGTGAGACGGGAAGCCGGCGGCGGCCAGCCGCGCTTCCAGCGTCGCCGTCAGCGCGACGGCGGCGAAGCGGGCGGCGTGGCCCAGATCGGCCAGCGCCTCGGCCACGGCCAAGCAGCGCATGACGTGACCGGTGCCCATCACCGGGTCGGCGTCGGCGCGGAACAGGACCAGGGCCATGGGGGAGGCTCAGGAGAGCAGGTTGACTCTGCCGCCCTTGATCGAGCCGAGATTGCGGACACCGAAAATCGAGCCGCCGCCCATCGCGTTCTGCAGCTTTTGCGTGGCCGACGTGCCGATAGGGTCCAGGTTGTTGATGGTGTTGACCGAGGTGTTCAGCATGTCCTGCAATCCCTGCTGGGCGGCGGAGCTGTTGGGCAGGCCGTCGCCGGGCCGGGGGGCCTTGGCCACCGTATCGAAGTCCTGGGTGTAGTTCCCCATCCGGACCTGCAGCGCGTAGTTCAGCCCCTTCTTGTCGTCCACGCCTTTTTGGCGGGAGACGCGCAGGACATAGTCGCCGGGGCTCACCTCGTACGCGCCGTCCTTCATCTTCTTGTAGGCGTCGTTGAGCGAGCCGGCGTCCTCGTTGCTGTCGGCGATGACGACGCCGGTCCTGGTCATGACCTGGACGCGAAGCCCCTCGTCGCCGACCTGGCCCAGGCTGAGGTCGCCCCGGTTGACCGCCTTGAACTTGTAGAAGTCGGCCGCGTCCTTGGCCGCCAGCGAACTGACCGCGTTGAGGCGGCTTTTGTTCTTGACCAGGATGCCGATGTCGGTGGCAGCGCCGGGCGTGTTGAAGGGCGACTTGCGGACGTCCTTGCGGAATTCCTGGACCTCGGGGGCCTTGGCGGCCTGATCGGTGCCCTTGTCCTTCGTCACGCTGCTGATGGCCGCGTTGATGGAGTTCTGCAGGCTGCCGACGCTCGACAGCATGGACCCGGCGCTGGGCGCTGACGAAATGCTGTCCGTAGCCATGGCCGAGGTCCCTCAAAGTCCAGCGGTCACAAGGATACGCCGGTTTCATCCGGTATGGTCAGCAAATTCCATGCCCGGGCGGAAAATCGTCGCGCCACGCGCCTTTCGATTCGTCCGGAAGGTGCATCGGATGGCCTGACCCGCGTGGCGGGCGCGACCGGCTCCGGAGAGCGGCGAACCAGGGCGAGTATCCGGATTATTCCCGCGCCCGTCGCGCAACCCGGCAAACCGTGCCTCCCGCCCGGTATTTTTTGCCGGGAGGTGGGCATTTTTTTCCGGGTATTGAGCGGGTATGAGAAGCCGATCCTTGTGGGTTACCGAAGTTGTTTCGCGGCGTGGTTTTTGCTTGTATGAGTTTGACGCAGGTTTGTCGGTCATGCGCCGGCATCCTCTGGTAAAGGTAGCCTCAGAAGGAGCACCGATCATGACCGTCCGCTTTGGCGACGTTGTCGCGGGAGGATTGGATCAGGCCCCCGTCCTGACAGTCCCCGGGGTTGGCCGCCGGCCAGCCGATACGGCACGCGCGTCTCAGCGACGGCGCAGGCGGAGGCTCTATCGTCGCGGTGATCGTGAGCGACACCAAAAGTCAAGAACGCCACTGGGGCGCGGTTCTTCGACATCCGTCGGGCGTAGAACCGTGTCGATAAGCCTTTGTTGACTTTCGACACGCCTTCTAGCCAAAATTTCGAGCCCTGTGAAAAAGTCGCGATCGGGAGAGTCACATGTCTGTCCAAACTGGCACCTCAGCTGCTGAGACCCTCGTCGGCACGGGAGGTGACGACACCCTCATTGGCAATGGTGGGGTCGACATCCTGATCGGTGGCGATGGCAGTGACGTTCTCGATTTCAGCCAGGGAAGCACCGGCTCCCGGTCGTCGGCGAGCGGCGGCGGCGGAACCGATACCGTCGTGACCGGCGGTACCGTTTCGTTGCTCGGGCTTTCCGGCGTCGAGTCAATCTCGGGCACCAGCAACTCCGACACGTTGAGCCTCGCGACGGCTCTGGACGGTGTCATCTTCAACATGGGCTCCGGTGGCGACGCGGTGACGCTGGCCGCCGGGAACAACACCCTGACCGTGGAAAATCTGGAGACGCTGACCGGCGGCGCGGGGGCGGACACCGTGTTCGTCGCCTCCATCCAGACCAACAGCCTCTACAACCTGGCCGGCGGCGCCGACCGGCTGACGATGGGGGTGGCCGGCTCCTTGTCGGTGAGCGGCGTCGAAATGGTCGTCGGCAGCGACAGCGAGGACCGGGTCACGCTCGGCGCCGGGCAGACGGCCATCACCGTCAACCTGGAGGACGGCAACGACATCCTGGTCCTTTCCGGCGACTCCAGCATCAAGAATAGCGTGACGGTCCTGCAAGTCGAGACGGTGACCGGCGCCAGTTCCGCCGATACCCTCGTCTTCGGGAGCGCCATGGACGGCGCGGTCGTCAATCTGGGCGGCGGCGACTCCGATCAGCTGCGGCTGGCCAACGGGGGCAACAAGCTGACGGTATCGGCCGTCGAGAAGGTGACCGGCGGGACGGGCGACGACACCGTGACCGCGGGCGATCGCATCACCACGGGCGTCGTCAGCCTCGGCGCCGGCCTCGACACCTTGACGCTGAAGGATGGCGGCAACACGGTGACGGTCGGTGGCATCGAAAGCCTGGTCGGCGGCACCGGCCAGGACGTCGTCGTCGCTTTGAACCTGGCGACCAGCGGCATCTTCGATCTCGGCGCCGGCAGCGACACCCTGATTCTGATCGGCACGGGTACCGTCTCGGCGAAGGACGTCGAGTCGATCGTCGGTAGCGTCGGCAGGGACTCGGTCATCCTGAGTTCAGCCTTGGCCAGTGGCTTTATCAATCTCGGGTTGGGCGCCGACCGGCTTGAGCTGAGCAATGAAGGCAGCAATACGGTTACGATCAGCGCCGTCGAGCAGGTGATCGGCGGTTCCAGCGCCGACAAGGTCATCCTGACCGGCTCCGCCGCCTTTGCGGGCGTCGTCAACCTGAAGGAGGGTGATGACATCCTGTCCTTGGGGGATGGCACCAACACCGTCACCGTGCGCAGCGTCGAGACGATCAATGGCGGCTCCGGCTCCGACGCCATTCTGCTGGGCACCATCGCCTCGGGCGGCGTCATCGACCTTGAGGCGGGCAAGGACAGCCTGACCCTGGCCAACGGCGAGAACACCGTTACCCTTTCCAACATTGAAACCATCATCGGCGGTTCCGGTAACGACAACATCGTCCTCACGACGACGAGCGGCATCGTCACCCTGCGCGGTGGCGATGATGTTCTGCACCTGGACGACAGCGCCAACACGCTGACGATCGGCGGGGTCGAGAGCCTGGTGGGCAACTCCGGCGCCGACCTCATCGTCCTGCAGGGGGCCATTTCCGGCAGCGTCATCAACCTCGGCAGCGGCAGCGACAGCCTGAAGCTGGCCAACGGCGCCAACACCCTGACCCTGGAAAACGTCGAGAGCCTCATCGGCGAGGCCGGCAACGACACCATCACCCTGACGACCGCCCTGGTTAACAGTGTCTACAACCTCGGCGCCGGCAACGACACCCTGCGGCTGGCGACGAACGTGGCGAACACGGTCACCATCGGCGGCGTCGAGCGGCTGATCGCCGGCGACAGCGACGATCGCATCACTTTGACCGCCGGAGTGGCCGGCGGCACCGTCAACCTGAAGGATGGTACCGGCGACACTCTCATCCTGGCGAACGGCACCAACATCCTGACCCTGACCGGCGTTGAGTCGCTGGTGGCCGGAAGCGGCGCCGATACCATCACCCTGACGACCACGCTTAGTGGCGGTCTCAACCTGGGAACGGGCAAGGACCGTCTGACCCTGGCCAACGGCGCCAACACCGTAACCGTGTCGGAGGCCGAGACGCTCATCGGTCTTGGCGGTGACGACCTGGTCACCCTGGGGACGGTGCTGACCAGCGGCATCATCGCGCTCGCCGGCGGCAACGACAGCTTGACGCTGGCTTCCAACAACTCCAACACCCTGACGGTTCGCGGCATTGAAACCATCGTTAACGGCGGATCGTCGGTCGATACCATCGTCCTGGGGGCGGGAACCACCGGCGGCTACATCTGCCTGGGCGACGGCAGCGACACTCTGATCCTGGCCAACGCGGCCAATACCCTGACCCTGGAAGGGGTGGAGAAGATCACCGCCGCCGGCGGCAACGATGACATTCTCCTCCAGACCATCTTGACCACGGGCACCATCGATCTTGGTCTGGGCAGCGACAAGCTGACCCTCAACCATACGAGCGGCTATACCCTGACGGTCGGCGGTGTGGAATCCCTGACGGCGGCGGCCGGTATCGATAAGATCACCCTGACCAAGGCGCAGATCGGCGGCGTCATCGATCTGGGCGACGGCACCGCCGATACCCTCACCCTGGCCGCCGGTGGCAACGCGATCACCCTCACCGGGGTCGAGAGCGTTATTGGCGGATCGGGGGGCGACCGCATCACCCTGACCCAGGCGTTGACCGCCGGTAAGATCAATCTCGGCATCGGCGGCGACGTGCTGCAACTGGCCGAGGGCGCCAACACGCTGAGCGCGGGGGACGTCGAGACGCTCCAGGGCAACAGCGGTGCCGACATCGTTACCCTGACGACCAGTGTGACCAAGGGCGTCATCAACCTGCGCGAGGGTGACGACGTCCTCAACCTGGGGAACGGTACCAACACGCTGACGGTGCGTGGTGTCGAAACCATCTGCGGCAGCGCCGGCGACGACAAGATCACGTTGGGTTTGGGCCTGACCGCCGGCTACGTCTGCCTGGGCGGCGGCAGCGACACCCTGTACTTGGCCAACGCCACCAATACCCTGACCTTGAGCTCGGTCGAATCCCTGGTGGCCTCGGGCGGGGCCGACGCGGTGACCCTCACCGCCTCGGTGACCGCCGGCGTCTTCACCCTGGCCGGCGGCAGCGACCAGTTGAGTCTGGCGGCCTCCGGCAACACGCTGACGGTGGTCGGCATCGAAACCATTCAGGGGGGAAGCGGCAACGACGCCATCACCGTCGGCCGCGCGATCTCCGGGGGGTATATCAACCTGGGCGGCGGCACGGCCGACATCGTCTATCTGCTCAATGGTTCCAATTCCCTGACCATTGCCGACATGGAATCGATCGTCGGCAGCGGCGGCAGCGATACCGTCTTCCTCGACACCGCCCTGACGGCTTCGTACGGCCACATCAATCTCGGCGCCGGCTCGGACAGCCTGGTCCTGAGCAACCAGGCCAACACCATCTATGCCCTCAACGTCGAGACGATCATCGGCAACGAGGCCGGTGACAACATCACCCTCAGCTTGGCCCTGGCGGGCGGTTACATCAACCTAGGTGAGGGAAGCGACCAGCTGACTTTGGCGTCGGGAGCCAACACCTTGACGCTGGCGTCCGTCGAAACCATCAACGCGACGAACAGTGGTAGCGATACCATTACCCTGGCCAACAATTGGACCACCGGGGTTATCTGTCTGGGCGGGGGGAGCGACTCCCTGAAGCTCGCCGATGGCGACAATACGTTGACCATCTCCAGTGTCGAGACGATTACGGGCGGCAGCGGCGCCGACTACATCGACATGGCCAGCAGCCAAGTCTACGGCTTCATCCGGCTGGCTGGTGGCAGCGACACCTTGGTTTACAGCCACAGCAGCGCCTTCACGCTGACGGTGGCGGGTGTGGAAACCCTTATCGCCGGCCACGCCGTCGCCAGTCATGACACCGTCACGGTCCTCACCGCCCTGTCCCAGGGGTTCATCAACCTCGGCGGCGGCACGCAGGATGTTCTGAAGCTGCTTGGCGGTGCCACCAATGTGACGGTGGAAGCGGTCGAGAGCATCGTCGGCTCGTCCTCCGACGACACCATCGTGTTTGCGGCAACCCTGGCGCAGGGCCTCATCGACCTCGGCAGCGGCTCCGACAGCCTGACCCTCGGCGGCAGCGGTTCCAACGGGGCGGCGTTGACCATCAGCAACACCGAAACTCTCATTGGCAGTGTCAGCGCCGATATGCTGGTCCTGGGCAGCGGGCAGTCCAGCGGCAGCATCAACCTTGGTGACGGTCTCGACACCCTGAAGTTGAGTGCGAACAACAATACCCTGACGGTCAGCGGCGTTGAGTCCCTCTACGGCCATAGCGTAGCCGGCAACGACAGCATCACGCTGGGCGAGGCCGTAAGCAGCGGCTTTATCTGTCTGAGCATCGGCAGCGACCGTCTGAGCCTTTACGACGGCAGCAACACGCTCACGGTGCAAGACGTCGAAACGGTGGTAGGCGGCAGCAACGATGATACCGTCACGCTCGCCAACGACATGTCGAAGGGAAATGAGTTCATCGCCCTGAAAGGCGGCAGCGATGTCCTGTACCTGGGCGGTTCGGCCACCAATACTCTGACCGTCGGAGGGATTGAAACCCTGATCGGTCACAGTGTCGGCGGCAACGACACCATCATCTTCAGCACCGTTGCGAACAGCTACATCAACCTTGGGACAGGCATCAAAGACGTTCTGGCCTTGGACGATGCCGACAACACGGTCACGGTTCTCTACGCCGAAACCATCATCGGCGGCGACGAGAACGACTTCATCCTGATCGGCAACTCGCAGCTTACCGGCGTGTTCAACCTTGGCCAGGGCAGCGATATCCTGGTGCTGGATGTCTCCACCTCCACCGCCGTCCTCACCATCAACGGCGCGGAAACCATCATCAGCAACGGCTCCGAGGAGGATACCGTCTTCCTGACGGCGTCGCTCACCGGTGGTCTCGTCAACCTGGGCAGCGGTACGGCCGATACTCTGCTCTTGGCGGTCGGCGGCGCCAACAACCTGACGGTGGTCGGGGTCGAGAGCATCCATGGCAGCAGCACCGCCAGCCAGGATGTCATCGTGATGGGTGAGTCCAACACCAAATGGCTCTCGGTCGGTTATGTCGAAACACTCCTCGGCACCGGGGAGGATGATAAAATCACCCTGATCGCCGGACAGTCCGCCGGGGCCATCAACCTCGGCGGCGGCACGGCCGACCAGCTTGCCTTCGCGCACAGCGGCCCCTACACCCTGACGGTATCGGGCGTGGAAACCTTCATCGGCCACACCAGCGATGCCTCCGACACCATCGTCCTGACGTCCGGTTACGGAAGCGCATGGCTCTGCCTGGGGGGCGGCACCAATGACAAGCTGACGCTGCTGGGTGGCGAAAACACGCTCACCGTCCGTGACGCCGAAACCATCGTGGGTGGCAGCGGCTCTGACCAGATCATGCTGACCGCGACCGCGGGGACGTTCTATGTGGGGTTGGGCAACGGCAGCGACGTCCTGACGTTGACTGAAACCGGCTCCTTCACGCTCAGCATAAGCGGCGTCGAAACCTTGTATGGCGGGACGAGCTCGGGCGGTGACACCCTGACCCTCAGCACCGCCGTCAACGGCATGCTGATCAATCTGGGCGCCGCGGTGGATACGCTGAACCTGGGCCAGGGCAACAACACCGTCACCCTGTTCGAAATTGAAAAGATCGTAGGCCACACGACCAGCGGCACCGATGTCGTCACGCTGATGACGACGGTGTCGGGCAACCTCACCGTTTCGAACGTCGAGACGCTGATCGCCTCCGACAACGACGAAACGGTCATCCTCACTCCCAACCAGAGCGGCGGTTACATCAATCTGGCGGGGGGAACGGCCGACATCCTGCACCTGAACAGCGCCAACTTCACCCTGACCGTGAGCAACGCGGAAACCATCACGACGACGATCAGCGGTAACGACGTCATCTCTCTGGCCGCCAACACCAGCAATGCGTGGATTTGCCTGGGTGGCGCCGCGACGGACCAGGTGATCCTGCTGGGCGGCGACAACAGCATTACCGTTCAGCAGGTCGAATCCACCGTCGGCGGGACCGGCAGCGACACGGTCTATATGGCGGCGTCGCAAAGCTCGCTGCTCTTCTCCCTGGGCAGCGGCAGCGATACGCTGGTGCTGGGGGCTTCGGGGGCCTTCGTTCTCTCCGTGGTCGGCGTGGAAACGATCCACGGCATGGCCGGTTCGCAGGCTGACAGTATTGTGATCAGTTCCAGCCTTGATCGGGCTCACGTCAACTTTGGCGACAGTTCGCAGGATGTGCTCACGCTGTCGGACTACGGCAACATTGTCACGGTGAGCAACACCGAAACCATCAAGATCACCGGCAGCAACAGCGACACCATCTATCTCGCCACCACCCTTACCACTGGTTACATCGACATCGGCACGACGGGGGCAGCGGACTATCTCATCCTGCTGGCCGGCGACAACCAACTGACGGTCAATGGTGCCGAGAGCATTTATGGTGGTAACGGTTCCAGCGATATCATCACCGTGCAGCAGACGCAGAATTCCGTGCTGACCGTATCGGGGGTCGAAACGCTGATTGGCGCCACCGTCACGGGTACGGACTATATCGTGGTGGCGGGTTCGACCAGCGTCAGCCTCTCCGGCCGCGCTGGCCATGACAGCATCACCGGCGGTTCGGGTGACGACACGCTGGTCGGCGGTGACGGCAACGATACGCTGGCGGGTGGCTCGGGCGCGGACTACTTCGTGTATGTCAGCACGACGGAAGGCCGTGCCGCGAACATCACGGGCGGTGACATCATCCATAGCTTCGAGTTCAGCAGCGATAAGTTCGCCCTAAGCGACAATGCCAATCTCGACGTGTATGGCGGCACCACGGTGAAGTATGCCGAGGGCACCTGGAGCGGTACGGCCTTCACCATCACCGAGGCCAGCGGCAGCGGTTTGGCGGCGGGGCAGAGCTACACCTCCGCCTCACTGGACGCCAACGTCATCGTCATCACCGATATGGTCGGCACGGCAACTTGGACCGGGGCCACGGTGGTTGATGGTGCCCTTACGAACTTCGTGAGCCCCTCGGCGACGACTGGTGTTCTCGTGGTCTTCCACTCGACTACCGGTGGCGATTACGAGGTGGTGTTCGATATTGAGGCCGGCGCGAGCAATGGCTCCAGCGACATCTTCCACCTCACGACGCTGAAGGATAAGAGCGCCATCACGTCGCTCACGGCGAGCAACTTCATCATCTTCTGATCATCTTCTGATCATCTTCTGATCAAGTTCTGATCAAGGGGGGGCGGTTCACAGGGACCGCCCCCGCTTTTTATCGGCTTGGGCGCGGCGCTTCCAATGGGAGCGCCGCGCTCGTCGTTGATGGCGTTGTCACCAGAGGGACCAGGCGGGCGGGGAACCGGCGGATTTTCGGCACCGCCAGCGGCAAGAGGTCGGCCGTAGCACCTTCCGCCTTCTTCTGGCTCAACTGACGACACGCCCTGGCGAAGAGGGCGGGATCGTGCTTTCGGCCCAGAAAAGTGCCGTGTTCACCTCAACTGATAGTGTTAACCTTTTCGGTGGGAAAACTTACGAGAGGAAGGATATCCCTGCCATGACGGATGCGACGCCACGGCACGAGGACCGCCTCGCTCTGCGCCCGGACTGGCAGAAGCGACGGGTGCTGATCACCGGAGGGCTGGGGTTTATCGGGGCCTCTCTGGCTCACCGTCTGGTTGCCTTGGGCGCCGACGTGCTGTTGGTGGACAGCCTGGTGCCGGAATACGGTGGCAACCCCTTCAATGTTCAGGAGATCGCGTCACGGGTTCGCATCAATATTTCCGATATCCGCGATCCCTACAGCATGCGGCATATGATCGAGGGGCGCGAGGTGATCTTCAACCTTGCGGGTCAGACCTCGCATATGGATTCGATGACCGACCCGTTCAACGATCTTGAGATCAACGGCCTTGCCCAGTTGCGCCTGCTGGAGATCTGCCGCCACCACAATCCCGGTGTGCATATCGTCTTTGCCAGCACTCGCCAGATCTACGGCAAGCCCGACTACCTGCCGGTGGACGAGAGGCATCGCCTCAATCCGGTCGACGTCAACGGCGTCAACAAGGTGGCCGGCGAGCACTATCACATTCTCTACAACAATGTGTACGGCCTGCGCTCCAGCGTGCTGCGGCTGACCAACACCTACGGGCCGCGCATGCGCGTCAAGGATGCCCGCCAGACCTTCTTGGGCGTCTGGGTGCGGGCCGTGGTCGAAGGTCGGCCCTTCGAGGTGTGGGGCGGAGCGCAGCTGCGCGACTTCACCTATGTCGACGACGCGGTGGACGCGCTGCTGGCGCTGGCGGAAACCGACGGGGTGGACGGGCAGGCGTTCAACCTGGGCGGCGACTGCGTCATCAGCCTGCGCGACACCGCCGCCCTGCTGGCCGAAGCCGGCAACAGCCGCTTCGAGATCCGGGAGTTCCCCGCCGACCGCAAGCGCATCGACATCGGCGACTATTACGCCGACGACTCCCTGTTTCGCCGGCTGTCAGGCTGGCAGCCCCGTGTGCCGCTGGCCGAGGGACTGCGCCGGACGGTCGCCTTCTACCGCGACCATCTCCGGCACTATCTGTGAACGACGATCAGTAGGCGATGCCGATGCCGCCGCCGGGATACCAGTGATCGCGCGGTTCCTCCCGGTAGAACAGGAAGCGCCGGCCGGTGACCTGGGCAAACTCCATGAGGGCCGGCGAATGGCCGCTGTTGTCGCCCAGGATCATCGACCCGGGCGCCAGCTTCGACTGGATGGTCGCATACTCGCGCCGCTCATACTCGACACTGTGGTCGCTGTCGTTGATGAAGATGTCGATCGGCTGCTCCAGGCGGATCAGGCTTTGGATCGAATCGCCATAGAGGATGCGGCCATGCTCGGCATAGGGCGCGGTCAGCAGGTAGCCCGCCGCCGGATTGATGTCCGTGCCGTAGTAGACGCCCGCCCGGCCCTCGGCGGCGTTGCGGCGCAGGGCGGCGCACAGCAGCACCGACCCCATCCCCTTATCGACGCCGGTTTCGACCAGAACGGCGGGCTTGCGGGCGCGGACGATGGCGTACCAGCCGAGACGGCGGCCGAACTGCGGCCGGTCGTCGGCGCACCAGCGCAATGAATGGGCGGTGGTCAGGCGATGAAGATGGTCGAGCAGTTCCGCATCGGCCAGCGGCTCCTTGATGTAGGCCAGGGCGGTCGGCTGGTCGATACCGGCGGTGACGGCCACGACATGCGACAGGTATCCCAGGCTGATGTCGGTCAGGCCGTAGGTGAAGTTGGTGGTTTCGCGCGAGGAAACCAGCCAGCCGGCGATCCGCTGCAGGCGCTCGGTGTAGTAGGACATGGCCAGCTTCAGCCGCACCGGCATGGCCCGGAAGTGGACGGTGCCGATATCGTCGGTCGAAACCGGCTGGCTGGCCCGGGCGGCGGCATCGATCCGGTGCAGATACGCCTCGGTGAAGTCGTCGACGGCCCCGAAGTCGGAGACGCAGTTCACTTCGATCCGCTTGGCCGCGTCCCGGAACGTCACGGAAACGGTTCGGGCCTGCACATCGACTTGGACCTTCACGCCGTCATCGGCGGTATTGATGCTGATCATCCGGGACCTTGACCGTTGGTGCCGCGACCGGGGCGGAGCGGCCCACCCTTTCCCGTATGTATCGGGCATGTGGGAGAGTGGTGCAAGAGAACTCCTTCGCCGGCCGTCGAGATCCAGTACTGACTGTTGCTTGTCACACAAGCTGTCCCTGATTCGTCCTTTTGTCTTGAAATTTCCCCGTGCCGCCAATCGATAGGGCGGATATCATTCGTTGCGGCTGCCCGCTTCAGCCGGCCCGGCTTTGGAGATTTCCGGTGCGTTTTCTAGTCGTCGACACGATCTATGAAGGCTTCCTGCACTGGCTTTACCAGCAGCGGGAGCCGGGGCTGGCCGGCAAGTCGTTCCAGGAACAGTACGAGACTCAGGAAAAGGCGTTCTTCCACAGCGCCAGCGCGTGGGCCGCGCCCCTGCGCGCCTTGGGGCACGAGGTGCTGGATGTCAGCGCCAACAACGCGGCGATGCAGGTCCGCTGGATGGTCGAGAACGGCCTGGCCGACGAGCTGCGCCGTTGCGCCGACACTTTCCAGTTCGGCGGTTTCCAGGTACGCCAGCAGGTCGCCCTGGGCAACTGGCAGCGCGCCATCGTCGCCGCGCAGGTCCGCGCGTTTCGGCCCGACGTGCTGCTGTGCGCCAATCTCTACATGTTCGAGGACAGTTTTCTGGACAGCGTGAAGGGGTTCTACGGCAAGGCGGTGGGGCAGCACGCCGCCCCCATGCCGAAGACCAGCCTCAGCCGCTACGACCTCATTATTTCCGCCGGCCCCGCCCAGATCCAGGAATTCCGCGCCCGTGGCCTGCGCTGCGAGAAGGTGGCGCTGGCCTTCGACGAGCGCCTGCTCCCCCATCTTGAGGAGCGCGGCAAGCGCTACGAGGTCGGCTTCACCGGCCAGCTGTCGGCGGCCCACAGCGAACGGGTCCGCCTGATCGTCGAGTTGGCGCGGGCGGTGCCGATCGACCTGTGGGGCGAGGTGGCGTGGCCCGAGGGGTTCGACGCCGCCAGCCTCAAGCTGACCGTCCGCCCGCCGGTCTGGGGCCTGGACATGTATCAGGCCCTCAAGGATTGCCGGATGGCGCTGAACAAGCACATCGACGTCGCCGGCCCCTACGCCGTCAACTTGCGAATGTACGAGGTCACCGGCGTCGGCAGCCTCCTGGTAACCGACAACAAGTCCGACATCCGCGAATACTTCCAGCCGGATGAGGAAATCGTCGTCTACGACGATGTCCGAGACGGCGTGGCCAAGATCCGCGACCTGATGAGCCGCCCCGAGGACGTGGCCCGGCTTGCCGCCGCCGGCCAGCGGGCGACCCTGACGCGCCATTCCTACCGGCATCGGGTGCAAGACCTGCTGGCGCTTGCCGCCTGATCCCGCCGGCAACGTTTTTTCCGGGAGAGTTCGTCATGACGGTGGTTGGTCAGATCGGCTGCGGTTACTGGGGGCCGAACCTGTTGCGCAACCTTTCCGCGCAGCCCGACTGCCGGGTCAAGTGGGTCGCCGACGCCAGCGAGGCGCGCCGGCAATTCGTCGGCCAGAATTTTCCCCGCACCGAGGCAACGCCCGACTGGCGGACGGTGCTGGACGATCCGGAGGTGGAGGCCGTGGTGATCGCCACCCCTGCCTCTACCCATTTCGAGCTGGCCCGCAACGCCCTGTTTGCCGGCAAGCATGCCCTGGTCGAAAAGCCGCTGGCCATGACCCGCACCGAGGCGGAGGATTTGCGGCGGCTGGCCGCTGAAACCGGCCGGGTGTTGATGGTCGGCCACACCTTCCTGTACAACTCCGCCGTCCATTACATGAAAAAGCTGGTGGACGACGGCGCGCTGGGCGACCTTTTCTACATCTATGGCCAGCGCCTCAACCTGGGCCAGGTGCGCACCGACGTGAACGCCTGGTGGAACCTGGCGCCGCACGACGTCAGCATCCTGCTGCACCTGATGAACGGCGAGATGCCGGTGCGGGTGGCGGCGCAAGGCGCGGCCTTCATCCAGAAGGGCATCGAGGACGTGGTGTTCGCCACGCTCACCTGGAAGAGCGGCATCGTCGGCCACGTCCACGTCAGCTGGCTCGACCCGGGCAAGGTGCGGCGCTTCACGGTGGTCGGCAGCCGCAAGATGGTGATCTACGACGACGTCAACGACGACAAGATCGCCATCTACGACAAGGGGGTGGACCGGGTGCCCCGCATCGGCGAGCGGATGGACTTCGACGATCCCCGCACCTTCCAGTTCCTGCACCGCGCCGGCGACATCCTGCTGCCGCGCGTCAAGCTGGTCGAGCCGCTGAAGGCCGAGGTGGAGCACTTCCTGGACTGCGTGCGCCGCGGCGCCACCCCGATAACCGGCCCGGATCACGCCGTCGCCGTGGTAACGGTGATGGCGGCCGTCCAGACCGCGCTCAAGACCGGTCAGGTCCAGACGATCGAGCCGATGACCGCCTGAAGGAGAGAGAGTGATGACGGAGAGTTTGCCGGCATCCCCCGGCCATGCCCCGACCATCCGCCAAAGCGGCATCGTCGATGTCACCTTCGGCCCGGATGTCACCGTCGTCGCGCCCGTCAACCTGTACGGCTGCGCCATCGGCGGGGGCACCTTTATCGGCCCCTTCGTCGAAATCCAGCGGGGGGCGGTGATCGGAGCCCGTTGCCGCGTCCAGTCGCACAGCTTCATCTGCGATTTGGTCGAGATCGGCGACGATTGCTTCATCGGTCACGGCGTCATGTTCATCAACGACCCCTTTCGGGTCGGCGGTCCGGCCCGTGGCCGCAAGGAGCTGTGGCAGGCCACCCGGATCGGGGATAACGTCAGCATCGGCTCCAACGCCACCATCATGCCGGTCAGCATCTGTGACCGGGCGGTCATCGGCGCCGGCGCCGTGGTCACCCGCGACATCGCCGAACCCGGCGTCTATGCCGGTAACCCGGCCCGGCTTTTGCGTCGGTTGTGACGGATCACGGCTCCTTTTCCACGATTACTCCCATCAAACGCGCCGAGTGCTCCATGAACATCCCCTTCGTCGATCTCAAAGCCCAGTACCGCGCCATCAAGGCCGAGATTGATCCGGCCATCGCCCGCGTTCTGGAGAGCACAGCCTTCATCGGCGGTGAGGAGTTGAAGCGGTTCGAGGCCGAGTTCGCCGCTTACTGCGGCACCGCCGACTGCGTGGGCTGCGGCAACGGCACCGACGCCCTGTACATCGCCCTGCGCGCGCTGGGCATCGGCGCGGGGGACGAGGTGATCACGGTGTCCCACACCTTCATCGCCACCGCCGAGGCCATCAGCCAGACCGGGGCGCGGCCGGTGTTCGTCGACATCCGGCCCGACACCATGCTGATGGACGCCGACGCCTTGGAAAAGGCCGTCACGCCGCGCACCAAGGCCGTCATCCCGGTGCATCTCTACGGCCAGGTCTGCGATATGGACCGCATCCTGGAGGTGGCGCGCCGCCATAACCTCAAGGTGGTGGAGGACTGCGCCCAAGCCCACGGCGCGCGCTGGCACGGCCGCAAGGCCGGCACCTTCGGCGACCTTGCCAGCTTCAGCTTCTATCCCGGCAAGAACCTGGGCGCCTACGGCGACGGCGGCGCCATCGTCGGCGATGATCCCCAGGTGATGCGGCGGGTACGCATGCTGGCCAACCATGGCCGGCTGGAGAAGTATACCCACGAGCTCGAGGGGGTGAACAGCCGTCTCGACGGGCTGCAGGCCGCCATTTTGCGCGTCAAGCTGCGTCACCTCGACGCCTGGAACGCCGGCCGCCGCCGTGCCGCCGACCTTTACCGGGAGAATCTGGCGGGCCTCGATCTCGTACCGCCGACCGTCCGCCCCGAGGCCGAGCCGGTCTGGCACCTGTTCGTGATCCGTGTCAAGGACCGCACCGCCGTGGAGAGCACGCTCAAGGCGGCGGGGATATCGACCGGCGTGCACTATCCCATCCCGCTGCACCGCCAGCCCGCCTACGCCCACCTGGGGATGGCGGAGGGAAGCCTGCCGGTGACCGAGGCGGCGGCGGCGGAAATCCTCAGCCTGCCGATGTTCCCGGAACTGGCCGAGGCGCAGATCAAGGTGGTGGCGGCGGCGCTGCGGAACTGATTCAAGAGCTCTAGATGCTGCTAATGGAAGATGTAAAAGGGGTTGAAATGCTGACGCGCCGGGACTGGAATGGAGAAAAGCAGAATATCATCGATAATCTGCGGTCGTTTGTTGAGATTTATCAAAAGCGTCCCTTCGAAAACAGCGGCGGCGTGGGAGCTAGCGCGGCTTTTCACCTTTATTACTTCCTGAAGGAGCTTAATCCAGACGCCGTTATCGAGTCCGGCATCTGGCGGGGGTTTTCCACCTGGGTCATCGGGCAAAGCGTCCCCAAGGCCAAGATCATCTGCCTTGACCCGGTGATCGCCCTGCACGAGCACATCGCGCCGGAAAGCTACAACCCCTTCTATCGCCATCCCGGCGCCGCCTACAGCCACCAG
This sequence comes from Azospirillum sp., assembly GCF_035627195.1. GTDB lineage: Bacteria > Pseudomonadota > Alphaproteobacteria > Azospirillales > Azospirillaceae > Azospirillum. Next base: position 50,396 of record NZ_DASPMG010000390.1, on the reverse strand, counting down.
GACTTTTCGTCGACGCGCTTCGGCCCGTTCGATCCCGAGAAGGTCTGCGTGATCTTCGACGACCACAACAACAAGTTCGAAAGGCTCTTGCTGGCGCGGTCGCGCGGCATCCGCCACGTCATCTTCGATGACAACATGCCCTACCCCTACACCCACCATACCCTGGAAATGATGGTGAAGCAGGGGGGAGAGGCCACCCTGTCGCAGATCGTCGAGCGCTACGACCTGTTCCCCGCGCTGTGGGACATGGTGAAGGAAGGGACATTCTGCCCCGGTCTGAACCTGCCGGAGCTTGAGGATTTGAAAGAGCAGTTCCCCTGGGCCGAAACCTATTCGTGGATGACCTATGTCCGCCTCAAGGGATGACGCCGGGGCCATGACCACCACCCTGTCCCTTGAGCAGGCCTTCGCCCTGTCCGTGCAGCACCAGCAGGCCGGGCGGCCGGCGGAGGCCGAGGCGCTGTTGCGCCGGATTCTCCAGGCGGTGCCGGAGCATCCGTTCGCCCTGCATCATCTCGGGGTGGCGTTGCACCAGCTTGGCCGTGGCGACGAGGGGGTGCCGTTCATTGTCCGCTCGCTGGCCCTCCAGCCCGGGGCGGCCGAATGGCACGTCAATGCGGCGACGGTGCTGGCAGACCTCAAGCGGCGCGACGAGGCGGCGGAGCATCTCCGGCGCGCCCTGGCGTTCAAGCCCGATCTGGCGGTGGCGCGGGAGCGTCTGGCGGACCTGGAGCGGCCCGTGGCGGCGGCGCCGGCCGCCCCGCCGCCGCCCGGCATCCCGCTCGTTCCCGAACTGGCGGCCCTGTGCCGGCAAGCCTTCAGCCGGCCGCGCCGCCACGATCTGGTGGTCTTTGTCGCCAACAATCCCTTCGGGCGGGTGGCGAAGGCCGCCCTGGCCCTGCGCGCCCAGGGGATATCGACAGTCCTCCTCCACCACCAGCCGCCCAAGTTCAACGCCGCGCGCTACTTCGTCGAAACCCACGCCTACCGCTCGCCGCAAGAGGCCGTGGCCCTGGCCTGCCGCTACGCGCCGCTGGCCTACCATCTGTTCGTCAGCTGGGAACACGTCACCCCGGCCTTCTTCATCCGGCATCGGCCGGGGCCGGTGGTGTTCGACGATTACGACGTGCTGGCCGGCATCCTCCAGCCGACCCACCCGGCGGCGGCCGTCATCCCGCTGGAGCGGTTTTCCCTGGAAAACGCCGATGGCCTGTGCTGCCGGTCGCTGGAAGCCCAAGTCGCCAAGCGGCACCTCGGCTACCGCCTCAAGGGGCCGAGCCTTCTGTTCCTTGACGGCTGCTGGAACCGGAGCGACCTGCCGGAGCGTCCCCGGCGCGATCCGGCGGAAATCCACATCGCCTATTGCGGCAACTTCGGCGTCGAGAAGCTGGCGGCCAACGACGCCACCGCCATCCATCTGGGGCTGGCCCGCCAGTGGGCGACGCAGCGCATCCACTATCACCTCTATCCGGCCCCGATGGGACAGCAGACGGCCTTCGAGGAGGTCTACTCCGATTATCTGGCGCTGGAAGCGGCCACCCCCTACTTCCACCTGCACCGCCCCGTCCCGGCCGAGCGGCTGCTTGAGGAACTCAGCCAGTACGATTACGGCATCCACCTGTCCTCCCGGAAGCTGGATACCCTGGCCGACGACGCCTATAACGAGCACAAGCACCCATATTGCACAACCAACAAGCTGTTCGACTACTTCGATGCCGGCCTGCCTGTGCTGGGTCCGTCAACCGGCTTCATCTCCTTTGTCGCCAACCGTTACGGCGCCGGCGTGATGCTGACGCCCGCCCATCTTCCCCGCCTGCGCCGCTTCCTGGAGGCGCTGTCCCACGAGAACTTGCGCCGACGGGCGCTGGAGACGCGGGCGCGGTACGCGGTAGCGGCGCACGGCGGCCGTCTGGCCCGGTTTTACGAGAAGGTGGCGGCCTCGGCGCTTCCTTAAAATGATCCAGAAGGGGGGGAGATGGCGCGATTGAACCCCTTCGGAAAGGGTTCTAAGTTGCTGGATGATGAATGGATCCACCCCTATCTCGCGGCAAGGTCACGGCGGGTTGGGGCTGGATCGGGTGTTGCCGTCAACCAGCCGGAAAGTGGGCGCCGATGACAGACGAGGCCAAGCCGGAACTCTCCGCCGCTCCGCCGGCAGCCGAGACCGCTCCCCGCGACAGGTACAACATGGATGGCCACAAGCTGTTCTGGCACCTCGACCGCGTCGTCGAGTGGCAGCAGGGCCGGCGCATCGCGCCCTTGCACATCGACATGGGCATCACTACCGGCTGCAACATGGCCTGCACCTATTGCTACGGGGTGATCCAGGGGCGGTCGGGTTACGGTACCGACAAGAAGGGCCGCTTCAACATGCCCAAGGAGGCGGTGATGCGCACCTTCTCCGACGCCAAGACGATCGGCGTGCGCTCCATCGCCCTGATCGGCGAGGGCGAGAATACCCTGCACCCCGATTTCCACGAGATTCTGGCGCACGCCCGCACCATCGGGCTGGACATCAGCCTCGCCACCAACGGCATCCGCATCGACCGCGAGCCCGACAAGCTGGAGAACATGCTGACGGCGCTGAAGTGGCTGCGCGTCAACATCTCCGCCGCCTCGGATGAGTCGTTCCAGAAGATCCATCAGGTGCCGCAGTTCGAGCGGGTGATCGGCAACGTCGAGGCCCTGGTCGCCGCCAAGCGCCGGGGCGGTTTCCCCTGCACCATCGGCCTGCAAATGGTGGTGACCAAGGAGAACATGGGCGAGATCGTGCCGCTGGCAAAGCTCGGGCGCGATCTCGGCGTCGACTATCTTGTGGTCAAGTCCTGCTCCGACACCTACGACGGCCTGCTCGACGGCCCGCGCGAGGAGTACAAGGACATCACCGGCCTGTTCAAGGAGGCTGAATCCTACGGCACGGCCGACTACACCGTGTCGATCAAATGGCACAAGCTGACCAACGCCGGCTGGAAGGACTACGGCACCTGCTTCGGCACCCAGTTCCTGCTGGCGATTTCCGGCAACGGCGGCGTCTTCCCCTGCGGCCACTGGTTCGACGTGCGGCGCGACGAGTTCCGCATGGGCAACGTCATCGAGCAGTCATTCCGCGACATCGTCGAGAGTGAACGCTACTGGGAGGTCCAGAAGCGGGTGCAGACGGTCAACGTCAACCACGACTGCGAAAGCAACTGCCGCCAGCACTACATCAACCGCTTCCTGTGGCAGGTCAACCAGACGCCGACCCACATGAATTTCATCTGAGGCCCGCATGAAGGTACTGCTGTTCGGCGCCACCGGCTGCTTCGGCACCGAGTTTGAAACCGCCTGCGCCCGGCGTAACGTGACGTTGGTCGGCCTGTCGCACCAGGACATCGACATCACCGACCATGGCGCCGTGCGGCGGGCCATCGCCGGCCATGCCCCCGACGCGGTGGTCAACGCGGTGGCGCTGATCGGCATCAACCTGTGCGAGGAACAGCCCGACCGCAGCTTCGCCGTCAACGCCTCGGCGGTGCTGCCGATGGCCAAGACCTGCGCCGGGCGCGGCATCGTCCTGGTCCAGGCCAGCACCCACGCGGTGTTCGACGGCGCCAGGATCGAGCCCTATACCGAGGCCGACGCGGCCAACCCGGGCAACATCTACGGCATCTCCAAGCTGGCCTCGGAACTGATCGCCGCCCACCAGTGCCCGAAGCACTACGTCGTGCGCTTTCCCACCATGTTCGGCCGGCGGCGCAACAACGCGCCGGGCTTCGTCGACAAGATGATCGAACGTCTGCGGCAAGGGCTGGAGGTGAGGGTCGCCGACGATAAGATCGACAGCCCGACCTACGCGCTCGACGCCGCCGACGCCGTGCTCGGCCTGCTGCTCGACCGGCGCCCTTACGGCCTCTACCACGTCGCCAACGCCGGGGAGGTCGGCTACTTCGAGCTGATTGCCGCGCTGAAGGCGATGCTGGGCTCGACCAGTCCGCTGGTCGCCGCCAAGGACGCCGATTTCCCCACCCTGGCGCCCAAGGCCCAGCGCACCGCCATGCGCTCCGTGAAGCTGCCGCCGTTGCGTCCATGGCGCGAGGCGCTCCAGGACTACGTCGACAACGGCCTCCAGGCGCCGGCCTGAAGCCTCCCCATTCCGGAATCCCGCCATGGACATTCTTCCCCGTAAGACGCGCTGCTCGGTGTGCGGCGGCGGCAACCTCGAAACGGTTTTCGAGCTTCCTAACTTCCCCATCACCGGCATCTTCGTCGAACGGCCCGTCTCCGGCCCGGTTCAGGGATACGATCAGGCGCTGCTGTCGTGCCCCGACTGCGGCCATGCCCAGCTTCAGCGCACGGTGCCGCCGGCCCGGCTCTATGGCGAGGGCTATTCGCATCGCTCGACCATTTGCCACCTCATGCCGGCGGCCACCCGGTTCTTCATCGATTACGTCGATCGGCTGACCGGCGGGCGCGTGTTCGACTGTATCCTGGAGATCGGCTGCAACGACCTGATGCTGTTGAAGCGGATGGCGCCGCGCGGCCGTACGGTGGTGGGCATCGATCCCATCTGGAAGGGCCGCGATCACGAGGCGCCGACGCCGATCCATATGATCGGCAAGTTCATCGAGGAGGTGGATTTCGCCCGCGACCTGCCGGCCCGGCCGCAGCTCATCTTCTCCACCCACAACCTGGAGCACATCGACGAGCCGGCCGAGCAGTTCGCCCGGCTGATGGAGGCCGCCGCCGACGACGCGCTGTTCGTCATCGAGGTGCCCGACATCGACATCATGACGCGCAACCTGCGCTTCGATCAGGTGTTCCACCAGCACGTCCACTACTTCGGGCTGGCCTCGTTCATCGCGTTCATTGAGCGCATCGGCGGCCACTATGTCGACCACGCCTTCGATTACCGCAACTGGGGCGGCTCGCTGATCGTCGCCTTCCGCAAGGGGCAGGGCGAGCGTCCGGCGATCCAGGCGCCCCAGCCGACGCCGGCGCATCTGGCCGAGCACTACGGCATGTTCCGCCGCCGCATGGCCGACGTCATGCGCCAGGCCACCCGGTTCGACGGCCCGCTGTGGGGCTACGGCGCCGGCCAGATGGTGCCGGCGGTGGCCTACCACCTGGACTCCGACCTGTCGTTCCTTGAGGGCGTGTTCGACGACAACCCGCAACGGGCCGGGCTGGTGTGGCCGCACCTCGCCCCGGTGATCCGGACGCCGGCCGAGGACACCCGGCTGGACGACGCGGGCGCGATGATTCTGGCGCTGGACGGGGTGCGGCCGATCATGAACCGGCTGCGGGCCTTGAACCCGCGCCAGATCTTCGTGCCGATCAACGCCTTCTGATCCAAAGGGAGGCACCGTGGCGACGGTCCTGCTCATCGGCGCCGGCCTGGGGCGGGCGGCCCCCGCCGTCACCTTCGTCGAGCAGACCGGCGACGGCTGCGGCAAGACTTCGGCCCCCAAGTCCTTACCGCCTATGAAGCCTTCCTGCCGGCCATGGCCCGCTGGTATGGCGAGAGATGATGGATCACGATATCTTAGGTGGTAGCCGTCCCACGCGGTGGGCCGGCTTTTTAAGGAAGATCGAGCGATGGCTCACATTCAGCTGATCGGGATCGTCGAGCCCAAATGCGAAGACGGGAAGATCTGGAAATTCCCCTACGCCTTCCCGGTGATCATCCGCGAGCTTCAGAAAACCTCCCATACTTTCGATCTGGTCGACACGCACCTGCACAAGAAGACCCGCCGGGAGCTTCTGGATCATCTCGCCGCCTGCGAGGCCAAGGTCTACGGGATCAGCGCCTACTCCGAGGGCTACAAGTTCGCCAAGGAAACCGCCCAGGCCATCCGGGCCAGGCATCCCGATGCCGTCATCATCGCCGGAGGGCTGCTGGCCAAGTCGGACGAGACGCTGCTGAAGTGCACCGAGATCGACATCGCGGTCACGGCGGCGGACGGCCAGTTCGTCCTGCCGGAACTGCTCGACGCGCTTGACCGGGGACCCGACGCCGACTTGTCCGGCATCACCGGTATCTCCTACCGGCGGGACGGGCAGGTGATCCGGACGCCCGTGCGTCCGACCATGTCCAAGGAGGAATACCAGAACAGCGAGCGGCCGGCGTACGAGTACTTCGACAAGGAACTGACCGAACTGGCCCGCAACGTCGCCAGTCTGGACGGGATTCCGGTCAAGGGCTTCCCGCTGCTGGTGACGCGCGGCTGCCCGTTCGAATGCACCTTCTGCGGCCACATGTACGGGCGCAAGTTCCTGCGCCGCAAGTGGGACGACTTCTTCGACGAGGTCGAATTCCTGGTGAAGCGCTATGGCCTGGAAGGCGTCTACAGCTACGACACCAACCTGTTTCTCAATGAACGGGAGGTGGAGGAATACTGCCGGACCTACCGCGAACGCGGCTGCACGTTCAAGATCGTCGCCGAGGTGCGGCCGACCTTCGGCAACCTTGAGATGTTCTGCAAGCTGAAGGAGCACGGGGTCGAGGTCATCATCTTCGGCTGGGAGTCGGGCAGCCGCAAGATGCTGAACGTGATGCGCAAGAAGACCGACATCGACACGGTCCTGCGGGTCGCCCGCGACGCCGCCGCCGCCGGCATCGTCATCTACGGCAACTTCCTGTTCGGCATGCCCGGAGAGAGCAAGGAAACCATCCGCGACACCCGGCGCTTCATGTTCGAACTGGATAAGGTCATCACCCGGCAGGAGGCCGACTTCCGCGCCCGCGGCATCCACTACACCGCCGCGTCGGGCTACAGCTACAGCGTGCTGATGGCGCTGCCCACCTCGGAGGTCTTCGACCGCATCGTCGAAAAGGGTCTCATCCCCGACATGGACCTGTACCTGTCGCGCCTGGATCGCGAGGCCTATTCCCATTACTTCCTGAAGAACCATTCCAAGCACCACGGCTCGGACATCAACCTCACCGACTTTTCCTCCAAGGATGCCTTGCGGGCGTTCATCCGCTACAGCATGGCGCTGACCAAGGTGAGGGCGTGGTGGCTGAGCCCCGGCCTGTCGGGCCGCAAGCTGGGCGAGCTTGGCCGCCAGCTGCGCGACACGGCAGTCAACGGCCTGGGCTATGTCCTGCTGGCCGCGCGTGACCGCGTGCTGGGCGTTCCCGGCGCCATACCGCGGGACCAGCGGCACGCCCTGGCCGCCATGCTGGCCAAGCAGTCCGAGATGAAGGGCAGCCTGCTCCACTGACCGCGATGCCCGCTCCCCTCCTTTGCGCCGGTCGATCCGTCCTGCTGGTGGCCGGCGGCGGGCCGGCGGCCTCTGCCGCCCTCGGCCTTGGCGACCTCCTGCGTGTGGTGATGATGGTGCCGGTGCTGGGCGCCCGCGCCGTGGCCTGGTGCTCGGACCCGGCGCTGTTCGCGCTGGTGCGCGACTGCGCCTTCCTGTCGGAGATGATCCCGGGCGGCGAACTGACCGCCGCCCTGTCCCGCTTCGAGCGGATCATCAACCTGACCTTCGCCGACTTGCCGGGAGCGCCGCCGGAGCAAACGGTCGAGATCCGCGCCCTGCTGGCCGGCAACGGCACGATGAAGGAGCGCACCTTCGACCTGCCCGGCCTGCTGGCCGGGCGTCTTGGCATCGGCACGGTGGAACCGCTTCCGGTCGCCCGGGCGGGAGCGGCGCGTTGCGACATCGGCTTCAACCTGCGCCTGCCGCCGGCCTGGGGCATCAAGGCTCTGCCGCCCGAACACTGGCAGGACGTGGCGCGGCGGCTGCCCCCCGGCGTAACGGTGACGTGGCAGCCCGAGGACGGCGGCCTCGACGCCTATGTGGCATGGGTCAAGGGCTGCCGGGTGCTGGTGTCGGTGGTCGGCCTTGGCTGCCATATCGCCATGTTGTACGGCCGGTCGCTGGTGATGCTGTCCGGTCCCACGGATTTCGCGGAAATTCACCACTACGCGCGCGCGCGCGTGCTCTACCCTCCCGTTCCCTGCCCGTACCGTCCGTGCCAGCAGTCTGCCGGGGTCGAGGATTGCGGCGGCTGCATGCCGCATTTCCGGCCGCAGGACATCGCCGCCGCCGCCCTGGCGCTGCTGGAGCGCGCCGACCTGTGAGGATCGTCATGACGCAAGACGCCGCCGCAACCTACGTGGATTTCGCCGAGTTCCGGGACGGGCTGAGCGAGGCCGACCGCGAGACCTTGCGGCGGACCCGCGTGCTGTTCTGCTATCCCGTGCTGAGCGCCAACGAGTACGAACTGGCCGAGCATCCGGTGTCGCAACGCCTGCTGATGGCGGTGGCCCGCGCCGTCGGTTGCGCCGTGGACAGCGGGATGGCCCAGGTGGTGGACGGCACCGCCGTCTTCTCCGCCGAACCGAAGATGGCACCGGACGTCGTGGTGATCCACCCGATGATCAACCTCCTGGAACATCTGCCGACCCTGGTGGCGGCGTACAAGGCGCGGTTTCCCGGCTGCCGGGTGGTGATGCAGAACTCCGACCAGCACCAGCACGAAAAGCTGGTGGGCGGCCCGCGCAGCGCCGAGCTGGCCCGCGCCCTGATGGCGCGGGTGCCGGGAGTGGACTGGGTAGTGCGCGGCTTCGCCGAGCACGCGCTGCTGGCGCTGCTGCTCGGCCGCCCCAACGACGCCACCGAGGGCCGCGCCGGTCCGGGGGGGGAGCCCGCCCGCTTCTTCACCATGGCCTCGCTGCCCCCGGCCGAGCCGCCATCGGGCGGCATCAACCGCGACCGCTCCATCCGGGTGCAGCGGGCGCGCGGCTGCCTGTCGTCCTGCACCTATTGCATCGAAGGCCAGGCCAACAAGGCGACCACCGCCGAGCGCAGCTGGGACGGCATGCCGGTGGAGCGGTTCGTCGATCAGCTCGCCGATCTGGCCGCCCAGGGGTATTTCTTCATCAACGTCATCGATTCCAGCTTCGAGGACCCGGGGCGCAAGGGGCTGGCCGATCTCGGGAAATTCTGCCGGCTGGTGGTCGAGCGTGGGCTGAGGCTGTCGTTCAAGCTGCACCTGCGCGCCGAGAACGCGTTGCGCCTGACCCCGGACGAGCTGCGCACCATGAAGGCCGCCGGCGTCGACGTGCTGGTGGTCGGCCTGGAATCGGGCAGTCAGGTGGAGTTGGACTTCTTCCGCAAGATCGCGGCCAAGGAGGTGTCGCGCGCCGCCTTCAACCACATCGAGGCGCCGCGCCTGTTCTGCAATATCCTCGGCTACATGATGTTCTCGCCGATCTCCACCGTGGACATTCTGCGCGAGAAGGTGGAGTTCCTGCGCGACATCAACCGCGGCTGGGACTTCCTCAACCTGACCAACCGGGTGCTGGTGTTCTGGGGCACGGCGATCCACCGCCAACTGATCGACGCCGGTCTGGCCGACGACGGGCCGACCCAGCTCGGCTACGCCCCCTATCGCTTCCGCGACGGGCGGGTGGCCGTCATCGACCGCGCCGTCAACACGCTGAAGCGCGAGCGCCCGGCCCTGGCGCGCCTCAACAACCTGATCTACGACGCGATGAACCTGGAATCGCGGATGCTCAATCCGGCCAACGCCGCCTATCTGGAAAAGGCCGGGGCGGCGTTCACCGGCTTCCGCGACCGACTGGAGGAGCGCAAGGCCAGGCTGAGCGGGCTGTACTGCGACGGCTTCCAGTCCCTGCTCGACAACCCCGCCGCGCGTTTCCTGCCCGGTTTCGATGGCGAGGCCGAAATCCAGGCGCAGCAGGCGGAAATCCGCGCCTGCCTGTCGTTCGTCGAGAACCTGCCGGAACCACCGACCACCTTGTACCTTCACACTTGGCTGTCGGTGGTCAACCGCTTCGGGGTCAAGGCGTCGTGAGCGCCGCCGACCGCCTGCCCTCCCCCACCGAAGGGCCGCGGCCGCGCCGGGTATTCGAGCCCGTCGCGGTGGGCGGCCTGACCTTGCGCAACCGCATCGTCGGCTCTCCCGTCTCCACCAACATGGCCGAGGAGGACGGCACCGTCACGCCCGAGGTGCTGCACTTCTACACCGCCATGGGCCGCAGCGGCGCCGGAATGGTGACCATCGGCGCTACCGCCGTGACCGCCGAGGGCGGCTCGACCGCCAATGGCATGCACATCGGCGAGAGGCGTCACGCGCCGGGCCTTCGCCAACTGGCGGCGGCGGTCAAGGCGACCGGGGCGGCGGTGTCGTTGCAGGTCTTCCATGTCGGCGCCCAGGGCAATTCCGACTACACCGGCCAGCCGGTGCTGGGACCCTCGCCCTATGTCTGTCCCGGCATCGGTATCGAGGCGCGCGAATTGACCGTCGCCGAGATCGCGCGGATCGAGGATGGCTTCGCCGACGCCGTCATCGCCGGGCTGGGCTACGGCTTCGACTTCGTCGAACTGCATGTGGCGCACGGCTATCTCCTGCACCAGTTCCTGTCGCCGTTCTTCAACCGCCGCACCGATGCCTACGGCGGCTCGGCGGAAAACCGGCTGCGCATCCTGCGCAACATCGCCGACAAGATCGCCGCCCGCGACGGGCAAGCGTTCCGGCGGGTGGGGGCACGCATCTCCGGTCACGACTTCCAGGATGACGGCTTGACCATCACGGTGAACCGGCCGCTGGTCGAGCTGTTCGACGCCTGCGGCATCGCCTATTGGGTGGTGTCGGCCGGCGTCTACGAGACGGCGAAGCAGAAATACGTCCACATGAAGCTGGGCGACTACTGGCGCTATGCCGGGGAGCTGAAGGCGATCACCCGCGCACCCGTGGTGGCGCAGGGCGGCATCCGTACCCTGCGTCAGGGCGAGGCGGTGCTGAAGGCCGGTCAGGGCGATTTGATCGGCATGGCGCAGGCGCTGATCGCCGACCCGCGCCTGATCGAGAAGACGCGGGCCGGCGAGGAAACCCGTATTTCCCTATGCACCGAATGCCGCCGCTGCCGCTACATCCGCCGGCGCGACCTCAGCTTCGACTGCCTGTTGCCGGAAGGCTATCACCCGCCGGGGTGAAGCGTCTCCCGTACCAGGGCGGCGATCGGTTCCGGTTTGATGCCGAAGCTTTGCAGCAGGTGGTCCTGGCTGCCGTAGTCATGGACGAAGGCATCGGGAATGCCGACGCGGCGGATGCGCGGCACGGCGCCGTCCAGCCGCTCGACCAGCGCGTCGGTCACCGCGCTGCCCAGGCCGCCGATCACCGTGTGCTCCTCCACCGTCACCACCAGCCGCGCCCCTTTCGCCAGTCCGGTCAGCGCCGCGACGTCCAGCGGCTTGACGGTGGGCATGTGCAGGACGTGGCAGGGAATGCCGTCGGCCTCCAGCCGCTCCGCCGCCCCCAGGGCCTGGGTGGTGCCGACGCCGGTGCCGACCAGCAGCACCGGAGCGCCCCGCCCGCCGGCGGCCTCGCGCAGCCGGATGGCCTTGCCGATGGCGAAGCCGTCCGGCGCCCGCGTCACCACCGGATCGCCGCCCTTGGCGAGGCGGATATAGATGGGGTGCGGCCAGTCGAGGGTGGTGTCCATGACGCGCGTCATCTCCTCGGCGTCGGCCGGAGCGACGATGGTCATGTTGGGCAGCGCCCGCATGATGGCGATGTCCTCCACCGCCAGATGGGTCGGCCCCAGCGGGGCGTAGACCACGCCGCCGCCGTTGCCGATCAGGCGGACCGGCAGATCGTGCAGGCAGACGTCGATGGCCACCTGCTCGTAGCAGCGGCGGGTGATGAAGGTGGCGATGGTGTTGACGTAGGGCATGTAGCCCTCCATCGCCAGACCGGCGGCCAGGCCGATGATGTTGGCCTCGGCCACCCCTTCCATGTAGTGGCGGTCGGGAAACTCCTCCTTCATCCCGGACAGAAGGCCCGGGCTGAGATCGGAGCCGACGAACACCACGCGCTCGTCCCGCCGCGCCAGATCGTGGATGCGGTTGATGCAGGTCAGGCGCATGGGTAGGCCTCCAGCGCGGCGTAGAGCTTGTCGGCCATGTCGGCGGGAACCTTCGACTTGTGGTGCCAGTTGGGATCGTGCTCGGCGAACGCGATGCCCTTGCCCTTGACGGTATGGGCGATCACCGCCGTGGGCTTGCCGGTGTCCAGCGGCAGCCGGGCGAACCGGTCGCGCAAGCCCGCCACGTCGTGGCCGCCCACCTCGGCCACGGCGAAACCGAAGGCCCGCCACTTGTCGGCCAGCGGCTCCAGTTCCTGGATTTCGGCGGTGGCGCCGGCCGACTGGATCTTGTTGTAGTCGACGATGGCGACGAGGTTGGACAGCCGGTGCTTGCCGGCACACATCGCCGCCTCCCACACCGAGCCCTCGTTGATCTCGCCGTCGCCCATGATGACGAAGACGCGGCTGTCGCGCCGCTGCATGCGCGCCGCCAGCGCCATGCCGACGCCGATCGACAGGCCGTGGCCCAGCGCGCCGGTGGAGGCCTCCACTCCCGGCACCTTGCCGGCTTCGGGGTGGCCGCCCAGGAAGGCGCCGGCGCGGCAGAAAGTCTTCAGCGCGTCGGCCGGGAAGAAACCCTTGTCGGCCAGAAGCGCGTAAAGCGCCAGACAGCCGTGCCCCTTGGACAGGATGCAGCGGTCACGCGCCGGCCAGCGCGGGGCGTCGGCGCGGTAGCGCAGCACATCGTCGTACAGCACGCGCAGGATCTCGATCAGCGACATCGAGGAGCCGACGTGGCCCCGGCCGCCGCCGGCCAGGGCGTCGAGGACCAGACGGCGCAGCTGCCGCGAGCGGGCGTCCAGGGGCAGGCTGGCGGGGCTGCGCGCCAGGGCGATGGGATCAGCCGCCATGCAACATTCCTTCGATGATAGGGACGGTGTCGAGCATGGAGATCACCTTGGCGATCTGTCCGGTCAGCACGCCCCGGTGGTCGGCCGACTGACCGGAGCGCACCCGGCGCTCCCAGCGCTCGGGCAGGAACTCGTTCAACAGGATCATGCACCAGCGCAGGCCATAAAGCATAAGCCGCGCCTTCAGTCGACGGGCAAAATCCCGGTCGTCGCCGTAGAGCGCGTCACAACCCGCCAGGAAGCGCCGCCGGTCGGTGCCGGTCAGACGCATGCCGGGATGCAGCACGAAGTCGGCCGCCAGCTTCACCGGATCGTCCCAGCCGAAGTATTCGAAATCGAGGAAGGCCAGCGTGCCGCCGGGGCGGCGCAGCGCGTTGTGGAACCCGAAGTCGGACGGGCTGAGGGTGCGGGCGTCGGGCGGCACCGCGCCCACCGTGTCGAGAGCGACGGTCGCGAGGGCCGGGGCCAGCGCCGGCGCCACCCGCCGGTCGAGCAGGTCCCGCAGGTCGTCGTGCCGCGTGGCGGCCTCGCGCAGGCGGTCCAGGCGGCGCTCGATCTGGCCGGCAAGCTCGGCGAGCGACAGACAGGCTTCCGAAGCCAGGGGCAGGGCCGCCGCCCCCTCGGCCCGGCGCAGGCGGTGCAGCGTGCCGGCGAAGGCCAGGGCGGCGTCGATGTCGTCCGGCAAGGGGGCTTCGACGGGGCGGCCGTCGATCCACTCGTACAGCGCCACGCGGCGCTCCCGGTCGGCGGCGAGGGCGCGCGGCGCGCGGCGGTCGCCGTGGCGGGCGAGGAAGGCCAGGGCGGCCCATTCGGTGCCCAGCCGGTCGCGCGGATCGCCGGCCGTGTCGGGGTAGAGCTTGAGGGCGAAGCGGCCGCCCGGCGTGTCCATCCGGTAGACCCGGCTGTTGCCGCCCCGGCGGATGTGGGTGAAGTCGGCCCGCGCGGTGCCGGCCAGGGCGCGGCCCACCTCCAGACGATCGGCGATGGCGGCGTCAGCCGAGGATGGCATGGGCGATGGCGCTCCAGTGCCGGTGGACGGTGAAGGGACCCGGCGGCGGGTCGGCATCGGGGGCGAACAGGTGACGGCGCGTCGCCGCCGGGAAGGCCGGGTCGCCCAGCACCTCCTCCAGGTCGTCGATGAAGTGGTCGCAGGCCAGGGCGGCGATGCGGGCGATCTTGTCGGCCCGCGTGGCCTCGAAGAACACCGCGTCGCGCGGCAGGGCGAAGCCGTCGGCGCGAAAGAAGCCCCGCGCCTCCATCCAGGCGCGCGCCGCCTCGCGCAGGTTGACGCGGGCCGGGTCGAAGTGGCCGTGCTCGGTCTTGTGGCTGACCACGAAGACCGTGGCGCCGGCGGCGCGGGCACGGCGCAGGAACATCGCCACCCCGTCGATCAGCGCGGCGTGCGGCATCAGCCGGCCGTAGACCTGGCCCTGCAACCCCATCCACACCCGTTCGCCGTCGGGCCGGCGGCGGGCGGCGTCGCGCACCTGCCGCTTGGTCGTCGTCCCCTCCGCCGGCGCCAACCCCGCTTCGCGGGCGGCCAGGGCGAACACGGCGTCGTAGCCGGCGATGGTGTTGTCGAAGTCGATGCCGATGCGCATGGCCGCGCCCGCCCCGCCCTACTTCAAGTTCAGGGTCTGCATGGTCTTGATGTTGAAGTAGCGGTCGTCGGTCATCGAATTGGGCAGCTTGCCCGCCTGGAACGCCGCCACCAGGCCGCGCACCGCCTCCTCGATGGTGTGGGTGGCCTGGAAGCCCAGCTCGCGCCGGATCTTGTCGGAGTTGACGTGGTAGGAGCGGTTATCGTCGGTCGGTACCACGTCCAGCGCCACCGGGCGGCCCAGCGCCGCGCCGACGATGTCGCGCACCATCACGCCCAGCTGCATCACCGAGTGGTTCTCGTAGCCGGCGTTGAACACCTTGCCGTCGATGGCCGCGTCTTTCCACTGCAGGCATTGCAGGTAGAGGTCGGTCATGTCGGCGATGTGGATGTTGGGGCGCAGTTGCGCGCCGCCCAGCACCTTGAGGCGGCCGGTGTTGAGGGCGTGGTTGGTCAGGATGTTGACGATCACATCGAGCCGCTGGCGCGGCGCGTAGCCGCACACCGTGGCCGGGCGCAGCGTCAGCGTCACGAAGCCCGGCTCCCGCTCCTCGGCCAGCACGTCCTCGCACAGGGCCTTGTACTTGGAATAGTCGGTGAGCGGGTCGCGCCCGGTCTCCTCGGTGACGTCGCCGTCCTTGATGCCGTAGACCGAGGAGGAGGAGGCATAGATGAAGCGCTTCACCCCGGCCGCCTTGGCCGCCCGTACCAGGGGGCGGAAGCAGTCGTAGTTGATCGACTTGCCCAGCTCCGGGTCCAGCTCGAAGGACGGATCGTTGGAGATGCAGGCGAGGTGGATCACCGCGTCGCAGCCGGCCAACGCCCGTTCGACCGCCCGGGCGTCGCGCAGATCGCCCTCGACCTCGGTCAGGTTCGGGTGGCCGCGCACCCCGTCCAGCGCCTCCTTGCCATAGAGATAGAGGTCCAGCACCGTCACCTTATGGCCGGCGGCCAGCAGCTTGGGCACCAGGGCGGAACCGACGTAGCCGGCCCCGCCGGTCACCATCACATTCCAGGTCTTGCTCATCGGGATCACTCGCTTGCGGCGGGGGTGTCTTCGTCGGCGTGGACCTGCCCCTGCCAGCCCATGGCCATGTCGAGGATGGCGTGGATCAGGGACTGGTGGGTCAGTTCGACGAAACCGTACTGGTCGGAGGCGACGTAGAGGTTGACGTCGCCGGTCGAGCGCAGGGGGTTGGCGCGGCAAAAGCCGCTCAGCGTCAGCACGCCGCAGCCCCGGCCGCGCGCAGCGTCGACGGCGCGCAGGATGTTGAGCGAACGGCCGGAGCTGGAGAGGGCGATCAGCAGGTCGCCGGGCCGCGCGTGCATTTCGATCTGGCGGGAAAACACGCTGTCGTAGCCGTAGTCGTTGCCCAGGCAGGTCAGCGCCGCGCTGTCGTTGAAGGCCAGCGCCGGCATGGCGCCGTTCTTGGAATAGTCGATGGCCGAATGGCTGGCGATGCCGGCCGAACCGCCGTTGCCGATGAACATCAGCTTGTTGCCGGCCGCCGCCGTGGCGCGCAGGGCGGCAATCACCTCGGTGAAGGCCTGGCCCAGCGGCAAGGCAGCACCTCCCAGCCGCGTCGCCTCGGCCGCGGCGATCAGGCGCGACAGGGTCGCGGCGTATTGTGCGATCAGCCGGTCCACGCGCCGCCCACTCCTATTTCAACAGGGCCGTGACGAACTTGATGAGCGGCACCTTCTCCACCGAGGTGCGGTGGCCGACGATGCCGACCTTCATGGCGCCGGCGGCGTTGCCGACGAAGCCCACCACGTCCATGGGAACGTCGCGCGCCACCATGGGGGCGGTGATGGAGAAGAAGGCATCCCCCGCGCCGACGGTATCGACGATGGTGCTGGTCAGCGCCGGCACCCGGCACACGCCGTGGCGCCGGTCGTAGGCGATGCAGCCGTGCTTGCCCTGGGTTACGATGATGTTGGGGCAGTCGAGGGCGGCGGGCATCTGCCGGCCGACCAGATCGGCCATGTCGTTGAACTTGTCCTGCATGGCCAGCCGCGCCTCGTTGGCGTCGATCGAGACGTAGTCGGCGCGGCGGTATTTGGTGATCAGGTTGAAGCCGTGGTTGGCGCTGTTGGTCTGGGCGTTGACCGCCAGGAACCGCGCCTTGCGGTTCAACAGCCCGATGGTCGCCGGGCTGATCAGGCCGTGGCCGAAATCGGTGACCACCACGCCGTCGTATTCCTCCAGCCGCTCGTCCAGGAAGCGGCGCAGTTCCTCCTCCATCTCCGTCGGCAGGGAGGAGTCGTCCATGTGGTAGACTTCGAACAGCTTGCGCAACGAGTAGCCGTCGATGAAGCGGGCCTTGCGCGTGGTCGGCGCCCCGTCGCGCCACAGGCTGGTCAGCGAGACGTTGGGGCGCAGGCTGTCGCGGATCAGCGCCTCGTGGCCGTCGGTCGTGCCCAGGCCGGTGACGATATCCACCTTGGCGCAGAAGCTGGCGACGTGGTTGGCCGCGGCGAACACGCCGCCGGCGAACAGCTCGCGCCCCTGGAACAGGGTGGCGATCATGTTCTCCTTGGCCGACTTGCCCATCGGGTTGACGTAGTTGTACTCATCGACGATGGCGTCGCCGATGAACAGCAGCTTCATGTCCTTGACGGCCTCGATCGCCTCCAGCACCCGTTCCAGGCCGCCATTGGCGCGCATCGTCTCCAGATAGCCCTGGAGCGTCGGCTCGTAGATGTTGAGGTAGCGGTTGATCAGCGAGGACGAACTGAAGGTGATGTCCTCGGTAAAGACGATGCGGCCGCCATGGGCCTCCACCACCTCGCGCTCGGCGACGATCTTGCCGGTGACGTCGTCGCTGGCCGCCGCGTAGTCCGAGCCCTTGACGTAGACGTCGGGACGGAGACGGCGGATCAGATCCTCGGCGCTCGGCTGCTCGTTGACGGCAACATGGTCGACGTACTCCAGCGAGGCGACCATTTCGGTGCGCAGCTGCTCGGAGAACACCGGACGGCCGGGCCCCTTGTTGACGAAACGGTCGGCGGTCAGGGTGACCAGCAGGACATGCCCCTCGCGCCGCGCCGCCTCCAGGTGGCGGACGTGGCCGAGGTGCAGCAGGTCGAACACGCCGTGGGCCAGAACCACGGTCTTGCCGGCGGCGCGAGCCTGGGCGGCGATGCCCGCGAGGTCGGCGACCGTCGTGATCTTGGCGCGCGCCGGGCGGACCTTGGGGGAGACGGTATTGGCTTCGGTGTGCATCGGGGTTCTTTTTTTAATCTTTCCGTCGCGGAGGGCGGCTTTAGCGCCCGAGGTGCTTGAACCAGTCGCGGGTGGCGTCGGCGACCTTGTCCACCGTCCACACCGGAGCTTCGCGCCAGTAGTCGATCTCGGCCAACAGGCGGGCGACCCCCTCCTCGACCGGCACTTGCGGGCTCCAGCCGAAATCGCGGCGGGCGCGGGCGCTGTCGGCGTGGGTGCAGTCGGGCTCGCCCGGGCGCTTGGGGATATGCACCACCTCCGGCGCCTTCAGGAGGTCGATCAGGCGGTTGACACTGACCGGGTTGCCGGTGCCGATGTTGTAGACCTCGCCCACCCGGTCGCTCCGCGCCGCCATCAGGAAGGCGCGGGCCACGTCGGTGACGAAGGTGAAGTCGCGGGTCTGCGTGCCGTCGCCGACCACCGTCAGTGGCTTGCCGGCCAGAAGCTGCGCCAGGAACACCCCGAACACCGCGCCATAGGTGCCCGAGGTGCGCGAGCGCGGCCCATAGACGTTGAACAGGCGCAACGACAGGCAGGGCAACTGGTACAGCCGGCACCAATGCATCACGTACTGCTCGCCGACGTATTTGGTCAGGGCATAGGGATACATCGGCCGCGCCGGGGCGGTTTCCGGCGTGGGGTAGGCGTCGGGGATGCCGTAGCACGACGACGAGGCGGCGTAGACCAGCCGCTTCACCCCGGCGGCGCGCGCCGCCTCCAGCACCGCCACGGTGCCGTCGACGTTGGCGCGGTGATAGTCCACCGGCCTCTGGATCGACGGCACGATGTCGGCCAGCGCCGCCAGATGGAACACCCAGTCCACGCCGTCGAACAGCCCGTCGAGCGCGCCGGCGTCGGCGATGTCGGCGACGTGCAGGCGCAGGCCCGGCTGGCTCTCGAACACGGCGATGTTGGCCCGGCGCCCGGTGGACAGGTTGTCGATGACCGTAACGTCGTGGCCTTCGGCCAGCAGCAGTTCGGTGAGATGACTACCGATGAAACCGGCGCCGCCGGTCACCACACAGCGCATTCGCAGCCCCTCTGGCCTTACGGATAGGTCTTCTTTTGAAAGTTTTACGCCCAATTGGGGGACACAAAAACACAAATATCGGCGTGTCCCAAAGGTCGCTCAGGGCGCCGTCACGCGGGGAGATCTGCGGAAGAAGTAAAGGAAGCGCCCCTCGGGACCGTCCCTGTCCGCGGCCAGTTTCCAGGCAAGCGCCAGGCCGCCGGCCCGCGCGGCGGCGAGAAGGTCGGCCTCCCGCACCTCTTCCGCCCCCTCGCCCACCGTCAGCGGGCCGAGCAGCAGACCGCGTCCGGCGGCGGGAGCGATCTGGCGCAACACTTGGTCCACGGTGCCGGGCACGGTGTCGAGAAGGATCAGGTCGGGCTGGAAGGACTGCGCGGCCTGGGCATGGCCACCGGCCTCGGCGGGATGCTCCAGGACGGTGATGTCGAGGCGGTGGTCCGGCAGGACATGGGCGAGGCGCTGGGCCGGATCGCTCCGTCCGGCGGTCCAATGCAGCACGCGCAACCGGCTCTCGGCGGGAGAGCCCAGGCTGGCGGCGGCCAGGGCGGCGGCCATCACCGGAACTGGTTCGGCGGCGACCGGCGTGGCGACCGGCGGTGCTGCGACCGGCGGTGCTGCGCCGGGTTGGCCGTTGAAGGTCGCGGGATAACGGATTTCGGCGTTATCGATGGCGTTCAGCCCCAACCGCGTCAGGTGCGCCTGCATCTGGTTCAGGCGGCCGAGGTAGGGCTGGTACATTTCCGTGACCAGAAACGGGTTTTGAAACACGGTGGGATGGGTGCGCACGATCCACACACCGTTGTTGTCCAGACGCACGCCGTGGAAGTGGTAGAACACCACCCGTCGGCCGTTGACGTGGGGAGTCCCGCTCTCCTTGGAGAAGGCGAAGTTGTCGACGTTCCAGACCGCCACGTTGGCGCCGATGTTCTCGACGATGCACAGGTTGGCGTACCGCTCGGGCCAGTAGTTCAGGTACTTCTGGTCGGCGAAGCGGGTTTCCTCAAGCCGGTCGTAACACCAATCCAGGCATTGCCGGCGATAGTCGGCGAGGCAGCGGCGGCCGACGGCGTCGTTGCGCCAGGAAATCCAGCCGACGTTGTAGGTGCCGTACGGACGGCAGTTCTCGTAAACCGGCGAGAAGCGGTGCGGCACGATGGCGACGGAGCGGTCGCCGATCTCGTCGAACAGGATCTGCGGCGGGGCGTAGAAGAACAGGTCGGCATCCAGGTAGGTCAGGATGTCGATGTGCGGATAGCGCTCGAACAGATAGCTCGGGAAGCACGGCGTGCAGGTAAAATAAAACTCGATCAGCGAGCGGTTGGCCCGCGCCGCCGCCAGCTCGCGGTCGTGGGCTTCCACCTCGGCGACCGAAACCGGGACGATGACGTCGCTGCGCACGCGGCTGAGAAAATCGTACGCCTTCTGGTCCTGGCACAGGCAGAAGACGGTGGAGTTGGGCTCGAAGCGCGCGACGGAGTCGATCAGCACCATGGCCGGCGTCACGAAACGCTGGTCGAAGTAGGTGCAGTAATAGCGGCGCGGCGGCGCGGCGGGGGAGCTTGGGGTCATGCGCGGAAGAATTCCTGAACGGCGGTCGCCACGGCGGTCGCTTGCCCGGCCGTGATCTGCGGATACATCGGCAGGCTGAGGATGCGGTCGGCCAACGCCTCGGTACCGTGGAGCGGCCCGGCCACCGGCGCCATGCCGGCGAAGGCCGGCTGTCGGTGGACCGGCACGGGATAGTGGATGGCGGTGTGGACGCCGCGTTCGGCCATGAAGGCGGCCAGGGCGTCGCGGCGGTCGGTCTGGATGACGTACTGGTGATAGACCGGCTCCGCCCCCGACGTGGTCGCCGGCCGGGCCAGCGGCAGCCCGGCCAGCCCTTGGTCATAGGTGGCGGCCAGCGCCCGGCGGCGGGCGTTCAGGCTGTCGAGATGGCGCAGACTGACCCGCAGCATGGCGGCGTGGATCTCATCAAGCCGGCTGTTCAACCCCAGGGTGTCGCTGACATAGCGCTGCTTCCAGCCGTACTGGCGCAACTCGGCCAGCCGGGCGCGCAACGCCGCGTCGTCGGTGACGACGGCGCCGCCGTCGCCGAAGGCCGGCATGTTCTTGGTGGGATAGAAGCTGAAGGCGCCGATCGCGCCGAAGCCGCCGACGCGCCGCCCGGCGATGACGGCGCCGTGCGCCTGGGCGCAGTCCTCCACCAGGGCAAGGCCGTGGCGCCGGCACACGTCCATGATTGCCGGGATATCCACCGGGTTGCCGTAGAGATGGACGGCGATCACCGCCTTGAGACGGTTCTTGAAACCGGCGGCTCCGGCGGCGGCGATGGCCTGCTCCAGGCGCCCGGCGTCCATGACGGCGGTGGCCGGATCGACGTCCACCCACACCGGGGTGGCGCCGGTCGATACGACGGCCATGGCGGTGGCCACCGCCGTGTGCGACACGGTAAGGACAAGGTCGCCGGCCCCGATGCCCAGCGCCCGCAGGGCCAGCTCAATGGCTTGGGTGCCGTTGGCGACGCCCAGCGCGTGGCGGACGCCGGTATAGGCGGCGAACTCGTGCTCGAAGGTTTCGACCTCGCGGCCCAGAATATAAAAGCCCGCGTCCAGGGTCTGACGCAAAGCTGTGTCGTACTCGTCCCGGTATTCGTCGTAAGTCGATTTTGGGAAGGTCTGGAAGATCATGAGGCGCGGTCGTTAAAGTGGCGGCGAACCGGCGTAAACGGGCCGCGAGCAGGCGATTGGCACGGTATCCCTGGCCTGTCGGGCTTGTCAAACGTTACCCACGGCCCGTCTTGCGACAAGGAGAGGCAAGCGCCCCCTTCCCCTCCCCCCGTGTTGTTAATCAATTGACAGGACAAGCCTTGCTGCCGATAGCTTTTCCGCTGCCCTCGCCAAAGCAAGGAAGTCTCCCCATGCCGCAAGACACCGCCTCATACGAAGACAATGTCCTTGTCCGTTGCGTGATCGACAAGACCAAGAACTACCGTTCTTCGGTGAGCAACAGCCCGTGCGGCGGCGAGGCCGCTCCCTGGGTTGCCGGTCTGCTGGCGGCCTATGGCGAAGTGTGGCGCCCTCTTAACATTCTCGATTTCGGAGGGGCGGCGGGGGCGCATTATCACCAATTCGCTGGCAAGTTCCCGCATGTTCCGCTGAACTGGGCCGTAGTGGAAACGCCGGCCATGGCGTCATATTGCGCTGCCGATCCGGCGTTGCGGCCGGTCCGGTTCTACGACAGCGTCGCGTCGGCGACCCAAGCCCTCGGCACGGTGGACGTGGTGATCGCCTCCAGTTCGCTACAGTACACCCCGGACCCGATGGCGGCCCTGGCCGAACTCCTCGGCCTGAAAGCCCGCTGGCTGGGGATCACCCGCATGCCTTTGTGGGACGGCCCGGTGATCCGGTGCATGCAGCGCTCCACGCTGAGCGCGAACGGTCCCGGACCCTTGCCGCCGGGCTTCGAGGACCGCATGGTGGAGTATCCGCTCGTGCTTCCCAACATCGCGGCCTTCCAGAACAGCCTGGAAAGCCAAGGCTATGTGCGGGTGCTTCAGACGGGCGAGCAGCCGGCCGGCATCACCATCAACGGCCAGCCGATCCTCCAGTACCAGTGGCTGTTCCGGCGGGCGTAAGCCCGCCTTTTCCCACCCTACTCCACCATCTCGAAGCCGTCGAAGTTCCAGCCGTCGGCGGCCTTGATGCCGCCTTCCTCGAAGTAGCGCTTCTTGTTCCAGAAGACGACCAGCACCTGGGCGTTCTTCGGCCGGCGCTTCAGCGCGCCGGACTCAAGCGCCTTCTTCACCTCGGGCGAGGACGGGTCGTTCTTGAGGATAATGCCGTACTCGGGGATGCGCCCCGATTCCGCGATCTTCTTCAAATCGTACTTGAAGCGGCGCAGGTCGCTTTCGACGCCGACGCGCAGGCGCAGCTTCTCCAGGTTCATGCGGAAACCGCGCTGGTGGCCGCAGTGCGCCCGCGCGATCTCGTAGATGCGCCGTTCCAGGGGCGTCAGTTCGAAGTACTTGCGGTCGTAGGTCAGCACCCGGTTGTCCTTGAGGATCGCCCGGTGCAGCCAGTCGCACAGCTCGACCGTAACCGACTTCAGCATGCGCTTGCCCGACGTGGTGCGGCGGTAGTCGAGCCGCGCCGTCTTGATCCACGAGAACCACTCGTCGCGGCCTTCGCCGCCGGTTTCGATGTTGGTGCGGACCTGGGTGCCCTGGAGCCGCTCCAGGGCACCCTTGATGCGCTCGTAGGCCGTGCCGGCGGCGGCGGTGCCGCAGACGCGGAAGAAATCATGGGCGGTGAAAGTGAAGTTCTGTCCCGGCGTCTCGCCCCGGTTCATCTTCTCCACCATCAAGGACGCGATGTAGATCAGCAGTTCCTTGTCGGCCATCGTCGCCATGCCCATGGGGCCGGCGCGCACCTCGATGGCGACGTCGCTGTCCTGGTAGCGGATGGTCTCGGTGCGCGAGCGCGAGGTGTCGAGCGAGAAGAAGTTCCACACCATCATCCGGCGGTCGTTCTTGACCCCGCCGTGCAGCGGGCTGTCGAACAGGTCGGACTGGTCGGACGATACCTGGCGCTCCATGACCGGCTGCTCGGCGCCGGCAGCCTCGACGAGGGACAGGTCCAACACAGTCTGTTCCATAGTCTTGAAGCTCCTCGCCCTTTTTCTTCACGTCGCGAGGTCACGATAGCAGGCGCGCCTGCATCGTCACGCGTCAAACGTGGTATGTCGCCCAACCCTCGAACATCCGCGCCTCCAAGGAGGCAGCCCGATCGGGAGTGGCGCGCCTCGGCGCGGTGAATGTCGCCCATCCCTCGACTCTGGGGCTCTTGACTCGCGAAGAATCCGGACCGGCCCGGCCAGCCGCTGGGAGCATTCGAGGTCCGGGGGACGCTGAATCGAGGGTGGGGCGACGTTTTCGCCGTTGTCGCCCCACCCTCGGGCATTTCTGTGGATAACTCGTCCGATTCAAGGAGGGTGCTGGGCGGCCGTCGGTCGAGGCTGGGCGGACGCTTTCGGCGCGGTCGAGGTTCGGGCGACGTTTTTTCGAGGTCCGGCGAACGGAACCCCGGTACCGGAATCGGGTTCCTGCCGACACTTCATCGAGGGGCGGGCGACGAAACATCCGGTAACCAATTGAAAAATAAAAGCTATTTCCAGCCATAACGCTTTAACAAAATCCATTTTAACTGAATAACAGATTCACCCCATTGCCACCTTCCAGTCGACCGGCAGACCCCACACCCCATAACCACAAACACCCCGCTTCACCCAACCCCGCCCGTCGACCCAAAATGCTCGCCAAAGGCGAGGTGGCGCGGGGGAAGGCAAAAAGGCGCGGCCGTCTTCGTGGCCTCCGTATCCCCTCCCGGCCCTGTTTCGGCGCATCGCCCGGGAGGCCAAATTCGACGGTGCGGGAAAAGGTTCCGCGACCGTTTCGGGGGCGCTTGGGGCGGGTTTGCCCTTTACCGTCGCGTTTGCTGTGTAGAACACGGCGACCGGCGGCCGGCAAAAATTCCCTTTATGGTGGGAAAGTTGACAAACTACTTTCCATCGCCGAGTATTGGCGGACCACCTGCCTGGGGCACCTGACACGACGACGGCGGAGACGGCGGAGAGAACGGCGATGAAACAGGCGACGCGGTACGTGAACCGGCCGCTTTCGGACGATCCCCGGGATACGGAAGCCTGGGCGCTGACAGAGGCGGCGCGCCGGTTGGTCGATGCGGCACGCGCCCCTGAAAACAGCGCGGCGCTTCAGGCCGCGCTGCAATTGAACCAGCGCCTGTGGACCATTTTCCAGGCGGCGATCACCGAGCCCGACTGCACCCTGCCCCGGGATCTGCGCGAGAATATCGCCGCCTTGTCGTTGCTGGTCGATCGTCAGACCGTCGCCCGGCTGGCCGATCTCGACAGCACCAAACTCGATACCCTGATCCAGATCAACCGTTCGGTCGCCGCCGGCTTGGCCCAGAAGGTCGGTGGGCCGGAAGCGCGGGCGCCGGAGCCCAAGCGCCTGGACATGCCGCCGCCGGAGCCGTTGCGCATTTCCATCTGATACGGATGACGCCTCGCCAAACGGCGAAGCCCCGGGTCAGCGCCCGGGGCTTCGCCGTTTGGCGTCCGTAAAGATCAGACCAGCAGGTCGACGGTTTGGCCGCGCCCTTCGGAAGGCGGTGCGGCCGCTTTCACCGACGTCTCCAGCTCGCTTATCACGGCGGCCTGCCGCTGGGCATCCTGGCGCAGAGCCGAAACCATGAAATCCTGGCGGGCCCGGGTCTGGCTTGCCGCCACAGCGGCCGTCTGGGTGTCGATGTTCATGGCGCGGCCTTTACGGGGGGCACGTCCTAGACCCGAACGTCCAGCCGTTCCGCGCCGCTCTCGGCCGACGGGGTGAAGGTCGGGGAGGCGGCCGCCGGTTCGCCGCCGGGCTTGGCGGTGGGGGGCGCCGCGATGACGATGTCAACCGCCTTGTAGCCGGGCTCGCCGCCCTGAGCGTCGCCGAAGCCGGTTTCGGGCGTTTTGACGGCTCGCGGCTCGCTGCGGGCCAGTTCCTGGTACATCCGCAACGCCACCTTGGAGGGAACCTGGTTCTCGGTTTCGCCGGTGACGGGGCTGCGGATCAGCATCACCAGCCGTGACGCGGGCTGGTTGTAGGTGAAGGTCAGGCTGGGGTAGCGGCCGAGCAGGGTTTCGCTTCCTTCCATCGGCTTGGCGCCGGCAAAGTCCCGCGCCGCATCGGCGGGGCCGATGCGATAGCCTGCCGCGGCGGGCGACGCCAGACTGGTTGCGGTTGCCATCATGGTTTGCGACCTCGGTTCCGGCCTCAAAAAGGCCACTCCCATAATGGTAAACATAGCGCGATACGGGAAATTCGTAAAGAGGTGGGAGTCCTTTTGCGGACAGGCTCCGGCAGGGGCAGGGCGGAGGTGCAAGGGAATCTTGAATCCGCTATGGTCCTGCCCCCAACGATAAGATGGTAGCCATGCTGAAAAAGCTCGCCGATCGGGTGCTTTACCGCGATTCGCGCCATTACGCCGCTTTCCCGGCCCTGGTGGTGTCGCGCGACGGCGACATCCTGGTGCTGTTCCGCCGGGCCCGCGATCATCGTTGGTTGGGGCGCGGGGTGGCCGGGGCGGATGCCGCCGCCTTGGATCGGGTGGACCATGTCGATCCCCGGTCGCATCTGGCGCTCCTGCGCCTGTCCGCCGACCTGACCCCCCGGGGCGAGCCCGAGATCCTGCCGCCGGACATCGAGGCGGCGGACCAGGATGCCAATCTTCTGGTGTTGCGCGACGGTCGCCTGTTGCAGGCCGGGTTCGGCTGGTATCCCTTTCCGCCGGGCCACGCCGACACCATCCGGGGCTGGGGCGGCGGCTGGATCGGTTCGACGGAGGACACCGGCTGCCTGTTCCTGTTCTGGGGCGGCTACACCCGGTTGTCCGTCGACGGCGGGCGAAGCTGGAGCCCGCGCCGCTGGCTGCCCGGCCTGCCCGGCCATGCCGATCTGGTGCCGGGCAAGCGGCCGCTGCACGGCGGTGCGGTGCGCGGTCGGGCGGTGGAGGCGGCGGACGGCACGATCCTGCTGGCGACCTACGCCACCCACCCCAAGGCCGGCGGCCGCCACGCCTGCCACCTGTTCGCCTCCCCCGACGGCGGCGAGGCCTGGGAATACCGCAGCCTGATCGCGTTGGACGCCGACGGCGACGCCGGCTACGTCGAACCGTCGCTGCATCTGGCCGCCGACGGCTTGCTGACGGCTTACGTGCGCACCTTCGCCCTGAAAGACCGGCTGGTCACCGTCGTTTCGCGCGATCTCGGGCGCACCTGGTCGGCTCCCCGGCTGCACGAGGGCATCAAGGGCCACCCCTGGGACGTCACCGACCTGCCCGACGGCCGCCGTCTGGCCGTCTGCGGCTGGCGGCATGATCCCTGTGGCATCCGCGGCTGGCTGTGGGACCCGGCCACCCAGGAAATCGATCAGGCCGCGCCGGTGGTGATCCGCGACGACGCGCCCACCCGCGACGTCGGCTACCCCTGGGCGGCGGTGCTGCCCGACGGGCGGCTGGCGGTGGCCTACTATTTCTGCGACGGCGAGGGTGTCCGCCATGTGGCGGCCAGCCTGCTCAGCCTCGATCCCTGACCGCCAGCACCAGGAAGCCCTCCACGGGGCGGCCGCTTTCCCGGCGCATGATTTCGCGCGAAACGCGACGCGCGGCGAGGCCGGCGGCGGCCAGACGGCGGCGCACGTAATTTTCCGCGTGGGCATAGCGGCCGTGCGGCCGCAGGACGACGTCGTCGCCGTCAGCCCGTTCCAGCGTGAAGGCCAGCCGCCCCCCGGGGGTCAGCGCGCCGGCCAGCCGCGCCATGATTTCATCGAGCTGGCCGAAATAGCACAGCACGTCGGCGGCGGCGATGACGTCCAGGACCGGGCATTGCGGGGCGGCCAGCCACGCCGTGAGGTCGGCCTCCTCCAGGCGGTCGTAGAGGCCGCGTTCGGCGGCCCGCGCCAGCATGCCGGGAGAGAGGTCGAGGCCGATCAGGGTGCGGGCGTAGGGGCGCAGGCCCAGCCCGCTGAGCCCGGTGCCGCAGCCGGCGTCGAGGATGGCGAGATCGCCCGCCGCTCTCGGCAATTCGGCGCCCAGGGCCTCGGCGATCAACGCCGGAGCGCGGTAGTCGAGGCCGGTCAGCCGCGCGTCGAACTCCTCGGCGAAGCGGTCGAAGGTCTGGCGGACATAGTCCTCCGAGGCGCGCGGCGGGGCGCCCGCCTGCCCCAACGCCGCCGCCGTGTGGCGGGCCAGCGGGTTGTCGGGCGCCAGCTCCACCCAGCGGGCGACCCGTTCGCGGGCCATCGCCTCCTGTCCCGCCTCGTGCAGCAGGTAGAGCACGGGGGGGAGATTGCTGTGGGCGGCCGGATGGTCGGGGCGGGCCGTCAGCGCCGCCAGATAGGCGTCGGCCGCCGCCTCGTTGTGGTGCAGGTCGCGCAAGGCATTGCCGAGATTGTTGAAGGCGTCGGCGTAGGCAGGGTCGAGCTCCAGGGCGCGGACATAGCCGGCGACCGCCTCGTCGAGGCGGTCCAGCCCCTTCAGCAGGTTGGCCCGGTTGTAGTGGACGACGGGATGGTCCAGCCCAAGGGCGAGCGCCCGGTCGTAGTGATCGAGCGCCTCGTCGCCCCGCCCGAGTGCCGACAGGACGTTGGCGAGGTTGTTGTGAACCTCCGGCGCGCCGGGGGCGCGGTCGATCGTGCGGCGGTAGGCTTGCGCCGCCTCGCCGAGCCGCCCCTGCCCGGCCAGCCGGTTGGCCAGTTCATAGAGATCATCGGCCGTCTCATCGGTCCGCCCGGGGGGCACGGCGGAAGGGGGGATGTTCGCCATGCCTCCGTTTTAGACCAGGACGCGGGAAAAGGCGAACCCTGCCGGAGCGTTGCGGGGCGACTGATCGCGCGCTTGTCACCGGGGGGGCGCGCGCGTGTTCGCTACCATCGAAAGCGGTGCCACCTCTTTGGGGGAAGGTGCTATCGTGCGGAGGGCGGGAAATTCCCGACCGCTGTCTTCAACCTTGACGGACGGATCGCGTCAGATGGCTTCAGGGGCTCGGATTTTGGTTACCGGGGGCGCCGGCTTCATTGGCTCCCACCTGTGCGAGCGGTTGCTGGCGGAGGGGCACGACGTGCTGTGCGCCGACAATTTCTACACCGGCACCAAGGCCAACGTCGCCCATCTCATGGGCAATCCCTATTTCGAGCTGTTGCGCCACGACGTGACCTTCCCGCTCTACGTCGAGGTCGACCTGATCTACAATCTGGCGTGCCCGGCCTCGCCCGTGCATTACCAGCGCGATCCGGTGCAGACCATGAAGACCAGCGTGCTGGGCATCATCAACATGCTGGGGCTGGCCAAGCGGCGTCAGGCCAAGCTGTTGCAGGCCTCCACCAGCGAGGTCTACGGCGATCCGGAAATCCATCCCCAGCACGAAGGCTACGTCGGCCACGTCAACATGCTCGGGCCGCGCGCCTGCTACGACGAGGGCAAGCGCGCCGCCGAAACCCTGTGCGCCGACTACCGCCGCCAGCATCGGGTGGACGCCAAGCTCATTCGCATCTTCAACACCTACGGCCCGCGCATGCACCCCAACGACGGTCGCGTGGTGTCGAACTTCATCGTCCAGGCGCTGAAAGGCGAGGAGATCACCCTCTACGGCGACGGCAACCAGACCCGGTCGTTCTGCTTCGTCAATGATCTGGTGGAGGGCATGACGCGGGTGATGAACTCGGATTCCGACTTCTCCGGTCCCGTCAACCTCGGCAACCCGCACGAGATCACCGTGCGCGAGCTGGCCGAGCGGGTGGTCGCCATGACCGGATCGGCGTCGAGGATCGTCTACCGGCCGCTGCCCGAGAACGATCCCAAGCGCCGCAAGCCCGACATCGGCCTTGCCCAAAAGACCTTCGGCTGGGAGCCGCGCGTGCCGCTGGAGGAGGGTCTGGCGCAGACCATCGACTACTTCCGCCGCGCCCTGGGGTGAGGGCGCGTAAGCGGCAAAGCGGCAACGGATCGACGTGCCTCGACTTCGCTCGGCGTGAGATTTGGAAACCCTCCCGCCGCCCGGCTTCCCGTTACCGGGGCGATGGCGCAAGCCCCCTTATACCGGCGAGCCCCTGAAGGGACTCGCCTTTGCCCTCAAACGCCGGGCGCACGCCTCCGCGCGCTTGGCTTTCGCGCCCACGCGGGCGCGCCGCCGCGGTCGCGGCGACCGACGAGCGATTGAAAAGTCATTTCAATCGCTCGTCGGTATTACTTTTTTTCTGCCCTCAGCCCGCCTCGGCCAGTCGCGCCTCCACCCGTTCACACAGGTAGTGGTACAGGCAGATGTGCGCCTGCTGGATCAGCGGCGTGCGCCTGGACGGCACCGCCAGCAGCACGTCGCTCAAGGATGCCAGCTTGCCGCCGCCCTCGCCGGTCAGCGCCACGGTGGTCATCCCCATGGCGCGGGCCTGCTCGAAGGCCGCCACCACGTTGGGCGAGTTGCCCGAGGTGGACAGGCCCAGCATCACCCCGCCGGCCTCGCCGAAGGCTTCGACCTGACGGGAGAAGATGGTGTCATACGAGTAGTCGTTGCCCCAGGCGGTGATCACCGCCGGGTTGGACGACAGGCAGATGGCCTTCAGGCCGCGGCGCTCCTTCAGGAAGCGTCCCACCAGTTCGCCGGTGATGTGCATGGCGTCGGAGGCCGAACCGCCGTTGCCGCACACCAGCAGCGCCCGGTTGGCGCCCAGCGCCTGGGCGGTACGGTCGATGGCGGCCTCCATCGCGGCGGCGTCCACGGTCTCCAGCGTGCGCCGCAGAACGGCGATGGAGTCTTCCATGTAGGCGGCAAACGACATATCCGGTTCCTTCAGCGCGCGATGTGGTCGAGATACCAGCGGTAGGCGTGGGCGATGCCGTCCTCCAACCCGATTGAGGCGCGCCAGCCCAGCGTGTTGATTTTGCTGGTGTCCGACAGCTTGCGCGGTGTGCCGTCGGGCTTGGAAGTGTCAAAAACGAAGCCGCCGGCGAAGCCGACGACGCGGGCGATGGCTTCGGCCAGCGCGCGGATGCTCACCTCCCGGCCCGAACCGATGTTGTGCGGCACGTCGCCCGAATAGCGGCGCATCAGGAAGACGCAGGCGTCGGCCAGATCGTCGACGTGCAGGAACTCGCGCAACGGCGTGCCGGTGCCCCACAGCGTGACCGTGGCCGCCCCGGTAATCTTGGCGTGGTGGATCTTGGCGATCAGCGCCGGCAGCACATGGCTCGATTGCAGGTCGTAGGTGTCGCCGGGGCCGTAGAGGTTGGTCGGCATCGCCGAGATGAAGTCCGCGCCGTGCTGGCGCCGATACGCCTGACACAGCTTGATGCCGGCAATCTTGGCGATGGCGTACCACTCGTTGGTCGGCTCCAGGGGGCCGGTCAGCAGCGCCTCCTCGCAGACCGGCTGCGGCGCCAGACGGGGGTAGATGCAGGTCGAGCCCAGGAACAGCAGCTTTTCCACCCCGGCCTTGTGGGCGCCGTCGATGACGTTGGCCTCGATCACCAGGTTGTCGTAGAGGAACTCGGCCGGTCGGGTCGAATTGGCCAGGATGCCGCCCACGGTGGCGGCGGCGACGATCACCGCGTCGGGCTTCTCGGCCGCCATCCACGCCTCGACCTCGGCTTGGCGGCGCAGGTCCACCCGCTCGCGGCCGACGGTCAGGATGGCGCAGTCCTCGCGCTCCAGGCGGCGCACCAGGGCCGAGCCGACCATGCCGCGATGTCCGGCGACCCACACCCGCTTGCCGGTAAGGTTGAACAGCGGTTCCGTTGCCGAGGTCATCGGGAATGTCTCTCAAAAAATGGTGGCCGGCTGGGCCGGCAGATTAGGCGGGAGGGCGGCTTCCGTTCAAGCCCGGGGCTGCGCCTTCACCCGATGACCCCGGCCAGTGCCGAAACCACCCGGTCGATGTCGGCGTCGGCCATGGCCGGGAACAGCGGCAGCGACAGGGTGGCCGCGTGATACCTCTCCGCCCCGGGCAGGGCCGGCGCGCCGTACCGCTCCCGGTAATAGGGCTGGGTGTGGACGGGGATGTAGTGGACCTGGGTGCCGATGCCGCGTTCGCGCAAGCCTGCCATCACGGCCGCGCGGTCGCGGCCGATGGCGGGGAAGTCCAGACGGGCGGCGTAGAGATGCCAGCCCGACCGCCCCGACACCCGGGCGGGCGGGCGCACGCGCGGCGCCAGCGGTGCCAGCATCCGGTCGTAGAGGTCGGCCAAGTGGCGGCGCCGCGCCAGGAAACGGTCGAGCTTGGACAGTTGCGAGGCGGCCAGCGCGCACTGGATGTCGGTCAGGCGGTAGTTGAACCCCGGCTCGGCCATGGCGTAGCGGGAGGGATCGGCGGCGTCGCGCGTCATGCCGTGGTTGCGCAGGCGCTTGAGGCGTTCGGCCAGGGCGGCGTCGCCGGTGGTCACCGCCCCGCCTTCGCCGGCGGCGATGGCCTTCACGGGGTGGAAGGAGAAGCAGGCCGGGTGACGGCCATCGCCCACCGGGCGGCCGTCGGCGTATTCCGCGCCCAGCGCGTGGCAGGCATCCTCGACCACGGCGAGGCCGCGTTCGGCCGCCAGCCGCCCGATGTCCGCCATGTCTGCCGTCTGCCCCGTCAGATGGACCGGGAACACGGCGCGCGGCCGCCAGCCGGCCCGCTCCGCCCGGGCCAGCGCCGCTTCCAGGTGCTCCGCTCGCATCAGGCCGGTGGCCGCGTCGACATCGGCGAAGGCGACCTCGGCCCCGGCATGGCGGATCGCGTTGGCGGTGGCGAGAAAGGTGAGCGACGGCACCACCACGGCATCACCGGGCGCAAGGTCCAGGGCCAGCGCCGCCAGATGCAGGGCCGCCGTACCGGAGGAGCAGGCGACCGCGTGGGCGGCTTGTAAGCGGTCGGCCAGCCGGCGCTCGAAGTTCTCGACCGCCGGCCCCTGGGTCAGCCAGTCGCCGCGCAGCACGGCGGTGACGGCGGCGATGTCGTCGTCGTCCAGGCATTGGCGGCCGTAGGGCAGGAAAGGGTATGTCATGGCGCCATTTGGCCACGGCGGCGGGTGGGCATCAAGAGCGGCGCATTCCCGCTAGAGAGGAGGAGGCGCATGGGTGTAGGGTGCGCCGAAGCGATCATCGATCATCGTCACGGCATGGGATGAGTTTCGAGCAGAGCAGGGAAGAGCCGGTTACGGCCGGGATGTTGCTGGGGATCGGCCTGGGCCATTACGAGCACCAGGAGCCCGCGCGCGCCGCCGAGGCGTTTCGGGCGGCGATCCGGCTCGCTCCCGGGCTGACCGCCGCCCATTCCAACCTCGGCGTGGTCTTGCGCCACCTCGGCCGCTTCGAGGAGTCCCTGGCCGCCTACGCCCAGGCCCTGGCGTTGCGGCCGGACGCGGCCGACGTCCTCTACAACAGCGGTTTCGCGCTGGTGGGCCTGGGCCGGCTGGCCGAGGCCGAGGCGGTATACCGCCGGGTGACGGAACTCGACCCCGCCGGGGCCGGCGCCCACCACCAGTTGGGCCAACTGCTGCTGCTGCGCGGCGCCATGGCGGAAGGGGCGGCCGAGTTCGAATGGCGCGCCAACAACGTGTTCTTCCGCGACCGGCCGGAAACCCGGCACCATGTGCCGGTGTGGGACGGGCGCCCTCTGCCGGATAGCACCTTGTGGTTGCAGGCGGAGGGCGGGATCGGCGACGCCATCCAGTTCATCCGCTACGTGCCCCGGCTGCTCGACCGCGTGGGGCGGGTGGCGCTCAGCTACCGTCCCGACCTCGCCCATCTGTTCCGCACGCTGGCCGGCGGCGACCGGGTGCTGCACAATCCCACAAGCATCACGCGGGTCGGCGGCTGCGCCATGTTCTTGAGCCTGCCGCATCTGGCGGGCACCACGCTCGATACCGTGCCGGCCGACACTCCCTACCTGAAGGCCGATCCGGGGCTTGTCGATCACTGGCGCCGGGTGCTGGCCGACGTGCCGGGCCTCAAGGTTGGGCTGGCCTGGGAGTCGCGCGGCGACCGGGTGCGCTCGGTCGCCGTGGCCGAGCTGCTGGCGGCGCTGGGGTCGATCCCCGGCGTCAGCCTGATCAGCCTGCAAAAGGGCTTGGGCGCCGAGGAGCTGGCGGCGCTGCCGGAGGAGCAACGCGCCCGCATCCGCTGCTATGCCCTCGACGAGGGGGGCGAGGTGTTCGCCGATACCGCCGCCATCATGACGGTGGTCGATCTGGTGATCACCATCGACACGGCGGTGGCGCATCTGGCCGGCGCGCTCGGGGTGGCGACGTGGGTGCTGCTGGCCCACCTGCCCGAATGGCGCTGGCTCATGGACCGTGAGGACAGCCCGTGGTATCCGACCCTGCGGCTGTTCCGGCAACGGACCGCCGGCGACTGGGCGCCGCCGCTGGCCGAGGCGGCCGGTTTGCTGCGGTGGATGGCGGCGGTCGCCTCGGTGCGTTCCAATCCAAGCCAGTGAGGTTCCATGTCCCTTCTCGTTCCCGTGTCCTGGGGTGAGCTGATCGACAAGATCACCATTCTTGAGATCAAGGCGGAGCGGATCACCGATCCGGCCAAGCTGGTCAACGTGCGCCGCGAACTGGGCGCGCTGGTCGCGGTGCGCGACGCCGGCGGCGGCGTACCGGCCGGTCTGGCGCCCGTGGTCGCCGACCTCAAGGCGGTGAACGAGACGCTGTGGGAGGTCGAGGACGACATCCGCGACTGCGAGCGCAACAAGGACTTCGGCACCCGCTTCGTCGAGCTGGCCCGCGCCGTCTACGTCACCAACGACCGCCGCGCCCAGCTGAAGCGCGTGCTGAACGACGGCCTGGGTTCGGAGTTGGTCGAAGAGAAGTCGTATCAGGCCTACTGATACGGGATGCGGTTAACGCATGGTCATCCGTCAACCGCAGAACACCACTCCCGCCACATCCGCCGATACGCCGCCTCCATCTCGGCGGCGAAGCGGCGGCCGTCGCACAGCGGCGAGGCGCGCATCCGCTCGCGCAGATCCGCCCGCGCCGCCGCCAGCCGCTCGGGATCGCCGGCCAGCGCCGCCGCGCGGGCGACATAGTCCGCCACGTCGGATGCTGTCAGCTCGCTCAAACCCACGCGGGTCAGCAGGTCGGCGCCGACGCGGGCGGCGTGGCGGTCGCCCCTCAGGCTGACCACCGGCACGCCCATCCACAGCGCCTCGCAGGTCGTCGTCGTGCCGTTGTAGGGGAAGGTGTCCAGCGCGATGTCCATTCCGGCGTAAAGCATCAGATGATGGGCCGGCTGCAAGGTCCAGACGGCCAGCGTGATGCGCTCGGGCGGAATGGCGTGGCGGGCGAAACGGGCGAGGAACCGCCGCCCGGTGTCGGGATCGGCCAGTTGTTTGCTTTTCAGCAGCAGCCGGGCGCCCGGCACCCGATGCAGGATGGCGGCCCAGGCGGCGACCGTCGGTTCGGTCAGCTTGGCGAGGTTGTTGAACGAGCCGAAGGTCACATGACCGTGTGTCAGACAGGGGGCGGGCGCCACCTCGGGCGCGTCGGGCTGCGGCGAGTAGCACAGGAAGCCGCCCGGCAGCCGCGCCAGCCGCTCGGTGTGGAAGGCTTCCGCGCCGTCGGGGTCGGCAAGGCTGTCGGTGATGCGCCAGTCCATGGCCGCCAGCCCGGTGGTGTTGGGATAGCCCAGCCATGTCACCTGCACCGGCGCCGGTTTCAGGGCGAAGACGCCCAGACGGTTGCCGCCGGTGTGCCCGGCCAGATCGACCAGGATGTCGATGCCGTCGGCCCGGATCAGCTCCGCCATCGCCGCGTGGGACAGGCCGACGGTGAAGCGCCAGTGGTCGGCCCGCTCCTTCAGGCGCAAGGTGGTCGGGCTGGGGGTGGCCACCTCGGCGTAGCCGTAGACCTCCACCGCCGCGCGGTCGTGGTGGATGGCCAGCGGCTCGAAGAAATAGGCGACCGAGTGGGTGCGGAAATCGGGGGAGACGTAGCCCACCTTCAGCCGCCGCTCGGGCCGGCGCGGGTTGGCGAAGACCGGCGGCGCCGACGGGGCGGCGGCGTGCCGCCGGCCCCAGGCGGCGTGCGCCGCGCCGATGGCGGCCTCGCTCGCCTCGGGCAGGTAGTTCAGCAGGAAGATCAGGTTGGAGCGTGCCGTCGCGAAGCCCGGGTCCAGGGTGGTGGCGCGGGAAAAGGCCTGGACCGCCTCGGCGTGGCGGGCCTGATCCTTCAGCGCGCTGCCCAGGTTCGACCAGGCTTGCGCGTGATCCGGCCGCAGCGCGATGGCGGTCTGGAACGCGGCGGTCGCCTCGCCGATGCGGCCCACGTCCTTCAGCGCGTGGCCCAGGTTGGACCAGATCTCGGGCAGGTCGGGCGCGGCGGCCAGCGCCTGGGTGTAGGCGTCGATCGCCGCGCCGTACCAGCATTGCAGCAACCGCACGTTGCCGAAAGCGCACAGCACCTTGGCCGAGGCCGGCGCCAGGGCGAGGGCGCAATGATAGGCCTGCACCGCCTCGTCCAGGCGCCCGGCGGCGGCGAGCGCGTTGCCCAGCGCCTCGTGCGGGCCGGGCGATCCGGGATGAAGGGCGGCCGCGTGGCGGAACGCCGCGATGGCGTCCTGCGTCCGGTCCTGGCTCTGCAGCACGCACCCCAGATTGGTCCACGGCTCCGCCCAATCGGGGGCGGCGGCGATGGTCTGCGCCAGGAACGAGCGCGCCTGACCCTTGTCGCCCTGGTGGAAGGTGATGACGCCCAGGAGGTGGAGGATGGCGGCGTGGGCGGGGCGCGCCCGCAGGATGTCCGTGCCGATCGCCGCCGCCCCGGCGAAGTCGCCGCCCTGGTAACGGTCGAAGGCCAGCCGGACGGCCTCGTCCAGGGTGACGGCGCGCGGCGCGGGCGGGAGAGGGGCGGTATCGGTCGGCATGGCGCGAGATTAGCATGGCAAACGGCGCGA
Source organism: Azospirillum sp. (assembly GCF_035627195.1). Taxonomy (GTDB): domain Bacteria; phylum Pseudomonadota; class Alphaproteobacteria; order Azospirillales; family Azospirillaceae; genus Azospirillum. The sequence goes on along the minus strand of NZ_DASPMG010000390.1, from coordinate 14,317 downwards.
TGCGTACCCGATCCCTGCCTTTTCGCTTGTTCGAAAAGGGGAGCGCGGGTAGGGTTTGCGTGCGGCTACGCAATCGAAAGGGATACCGCCTCATGGCCGACAAGACCGTCACCGATGTCGCCAAGGCTTTCGGGGCGATGGGCGGAAAGGCCCGCGCCCGCAAGCTGTCGGCCGAAGAGCGCAGCGCCTCGGCGCGCAAGGCGGCCGCCGCCCGCTGGAACGGCGTGCCCGGGTCCGAACCGGCCGCCGGCCCTGTCCCCGACCGCGCCGTCGGCCCGCGGCCGCCGGCCAAGGTGGTGGCGGTGGCCAACCAGAAGGGCGGTGTCGGCAAGACGACGACATCCGTCAATCTCAGCGCGGCCCTGGCCGCCGAGGGGTGCCGCGTCATGCTGCTGGACGCCGATCCCCAGGCCAACGCCACCATCCATATGGGCGTCAATCCCTTCGCGCTGGAGCAGAACCAGGCCACGCTCTACCACGTCCTGCACGAGGGGCGGGGCGGGCAAGGCGGGGGGCGGCCGGCGGCGCTCGCCGACATCGTCGTCGCGGTGGGCACGCCCGCCTTCGATCTGGTGCCGGCGTGCATCTCCTTGTCGGCGGCCGAGACGGAGCTGACCGCCCAGCCGCTGGGGGCGCTGGCGCTGAAGGAGAAGCTGGCGGCGGCGCGCGACCAGTACGACGCCATCATCATCGATTGCCCGCCGCATCTGGGCATGATGACCATCAACGCCCTGTCGGCGGCCGACTACGTGCTGATCCCCGTGGAAACCGAGCCGTTCGCCGCCATGGGCATCTCCTATCTGCTCGACACGGTGACGACCATCCAGCGGCGCGGCAACCCGTCCTTGAGCCTGTTGGGCCTGTTGCCGACCAAGTTCAAAGGACGGCTGAACCAGGACAAGAGCACGCTGGCCGACCTGGAGGCGCAGTTGGGGCCAGCCATCCGGGTGTTCGCGCCGATCACCTCGGCCACGATCTACCCGCAGTCCCAGGCGGCGGGCCGCGCCACCGTCGAGGTGGCCGGTGCCAACCCCAGCGTGGCGGCCTACCGCACGCTGGCGCGCGAGCTGCTGCCGGTCCTGACCGGCCGGGAGGTGAGCCATGGCGCCTAAGCTTGGCCGCAACAACATGAATCTGGTCCTCCAGCCGGTGGGGACCGCCGCCGCCGCCGGGGTGGAACTGGCCCGCCCGCCGGCGCTCAAGACCTCGGCGGACTTTCCCTTGCTGATGGAGGTGGAACTCGACCGCGTCATGGTCGGCGGGCCGCATCAGCCGCGCCGCCATTTCGACCCGGACAAGCTGCGCTCGCTCGCCGACTCCATCGCCCAGCACGGGTTGAAGCAGCCGGTGCTGGTGATCGACCAAGGCGACGGGCGCTTCGTGCTGGCCGCCGGCGAGCGCCGCTACCGCGCCCACCAGCTTCTGGAAAAGCCCACCATCTTCGCCATCGTCACCAAGGGCGACGCCTCGGAACTGGCGCTGATCGAGAACCTTCAGCGCGAGGATCTCGACGCGCTGGAGGTGGCGGACGGGCTGGCCCGGCTGGCGCAGGAAAAGGGCTATACGACGGTGGCGCTGGCCGGGGTCATCGGCCGCAGCCAGGCCGAGGTCAGCCGCATCCTGTCGCTGACCCGCCTGCCGGCCAAGGTCCGCGACGAGTATACGACGTCGTATAGGACGGTGCCGAAATCCATCTTGATGGAAATCGCCGCCGTCGCCGATCCCGACCGGCAACTGGCGCTGTGGGAGGAGGCCAAGGCGGGGCTGACCGTCAAGGCCATGCGCGACGCCAAGAAGGCGGCGACCCCGGTCAAAGGTCATGACCGGCACCGGGAGGGCGACGGCCTGCCCAAGGTCGAGCGTGATCTGGTCGCCGGCCTGGATCAGGTCGCCCGCGCCCTGTCCGGCGTCCGCCACCGTCGCCACACCCTGTCCGACGACAGCCTGGAGCAGCTTTTGGCGGTGCGCGACCAGATTGACGAGACGCTGGCCGCTCCCGCCGATGACGCGCCCTGATACGGGCGGCAGGCGCCGCCCGTATCACCCTTTCACACATTGCGTGGCAATGTGCTGTCGGGGGCTCGGCGAAGCTTTGCTTCGCCTGATTTATACGACGTCGTATAGGATGGCGGGGCTGAGGCGGCGGGTGCGCCTGCCCCCTTGCCTTTTGCCCCCCGTTTCTGGTCCAAAACGGGCGACCGGTGCCCGCCTTGAAAGAGACTGCACGCCATGACCCCCGAAACCTCGACTTCCATGACCCTCGCCGACGCGATGAAGCTTGCCCTTGAGCACCACTCCGCCGGCCGGTTGGCCGAAGCGGAGGGCGTGTGCCGGCAGGTGCTCCAGGCCAAGCCGGACCACGCCGGCGCCCTTCAGCTCCTGGGTCTGATCGCCAGTCAGGTCGGCCGGCACCAGACGGCGGCCGACCTTTTGGGGCGGGCGCTGGCCGTCGAACCCGACAACGGGCTGCTGGTCGGGCGCCACGGCATGGTTTTGCGCCGGCTGGGCCGATCGGACGAGGCGGTTGCGGCGTTGCGCCGGGCGGTAGACTTGCGCGAGGACTACGCCGACGCCTGGTTCGAGCTGGGCGCCATGCTGGTGGAGCAGGGCGAGACGGCCGAGGCCGTCGATGCCCTGAAGCGGGTGACCGCACTCAAGCCGGCGCATCCCGTGGCCTGGACCGGTCTGGCCCGCGTCCTTCTGATAGCCGGGCAGCGGGAGGCGGCGGCCGGGGCGGCGGCCGAGGCCCTGCGCCTCAACCCCGATGTCCGGGACGCGCAAGCCATCCTCGACGCCCTTGCTTCGGAACCGGAAGCCGCCGAACCGGAAGCCGCCGAACCGGAAACCCCCGAAGCCGTAACACCCGCTATCCTTATGAACGGCGACGCCGAAGCCGCTGACCCGCCGCCGGTCCCGTTGTCCGTGGAGGACCGGCTCGCCTTGGCGCGGGAGGTGGCGGTGCGCTATCCCGAGCAGGCCGAAGCGCATCTGGAGGTGGCGCGCCTTCTCGACGAGACGGGGGCGGTGACGGACGCCGCCGCCGCCTGCCGCCGCGTCCTGGCGCTGGAGCCGGAGCACGCCGAGGCCACCCGCCGTCTGGCGGACCTGCTGCGCACGCTCGGCCGGCTCGACGAGGCGGCGACGCTCTACCGGGCGGCCCTGAGCCGGCTGCCGGACGACAGCGCGTTGCGGGTTGCGCTGGCCCGCGTGCTGGCCGGTCTCGGCCGCCTGGAGGAGGCGGTCGCGGCGTTCGACGCGGTTGTCGGGAAGACCCCGGACGACGCCGGGGTCCTGCTCGACTTGAGCGAGGCCCTGTTCAAGCTGGGCCGGCTCGAAGCCGCCGAGGCCACGTTCCGCCAGGTCGCGGCGCGCGATGAGGCGTCGGCGCGGGCCCATGCCGGTCTGGGCGCCGTGCTGCACGCCCAGGGACGGCTTGACGAGGCGCTCGCCAGCCTGCGCCGGGCATTGGAGCTGGAGCCGGAGCGGCCGGCGCTGTTGTCCGCCCTGCTGTATTGTCTCAACGACCAGTCGGCCCTGTCGGCGTCGGAGCTGGGCGGTTCCCATCGGCTGTACGAGGAGCGGGTGGGGCGGCCGGCGGCCGGGTTGCGCCGGCCCCACGACAACGCGCCCGAGCCCGACCGCGTCCTCAGGGTCGGCTATCTGTCGCCGGACTTCCGCCAGCATCCGCTGGTGTCCTTCTTCGAACCCGTGCTGACGGCCCATGATCGCAAGCGGGTGCGGGCCTTCTGCTACGCCAGCCTCAACGGCTCCGACGCCGTGACCGCGCGGCTGCGTGGCCGGTCGGACGGCTGGCACGATGTCGGCGGGCTCGACGACGCGGCGGTGGCCGATCTCATCCGGGCCGACGGCATCGACATCCTGGTCGATCTCGCCGGCCATGGCCCGGGCAACCGCCTGGCCGTCTTCGCCGCCAAGCCGGCGCCGGTGCAGGCGACGTGGCTGGGCTACGCCAACACCACCGGGCTGGCGGCCATGGACTGGCGGCTGACCGACGCCGTCGCCGATCCGGCCATCGCCGGTGCCGACACGGACGCCTGCGGCACCGAGCGGCTGGCGCGGCTGCCGTTCGGCGTCTTGTGCTACCACCCGCCGGCCGACGCCCCGGACATCCCGCCGCCGCCGGCCGAGACGGCGGGGCACATCACTTTCGGCGCCTTCGCGCCCTTGTCGCGGATCGGCGCCGACACCCTGGCCGCCTGGGCCGGCATCCTCGACCGCGTGCCGGGGGCGCGGCTGGTGCTGGGTGGGCCGTCGCTGACCGACGAGCCGGCGATCCGGCGGCGCTTCCTCGATCTGGCGGCGGGACAGGGGCTCGACGCCGGGCGGGTCGACCTTGTGCCGTGGTCGGTGGCGACGGGCGAGGCGCTGGCCCGGTATGGCCGCGTCGACGTCATGCTCGACACCTTCCCATGTTCGGCGGCCGATACCGTCTGCGGCGCCTTGTGGATGGGGGTGCCGGTGGTCACGCTGCGGGGCGACCGCCACGCCGGCCGTCTGGGCGCCAGCATCCTGGCCCAGGCCGGTCTGTCCGATCTCGTTGCCGGCACCGCCGAGGACTACGTCGAGCGGGCGGCGGCCATCGCCGCCGACGGCGAGCGGCGGACGTGGTTGCGCGCCAAGCTCCGCACCCGCCTGCGTCTGTCGCCGCTGTGCGACGCCAAGGCGTTCGTCCGCTCGCTGGAGGATGTCTACCGCGACCTGTGGCGGCAGTGGTGCGGGACGGTGCGGCCGGAGGATCGCTCCCGCGGCCCGGCCCTGACGGATCGCGCCGCCCCGGCGCTGCGTCCGCTGGGGCGGACTTCCTGATGTCAGGTTTGCGTATGAAGGGAAGACAGGGCGGCCAACAGGCCGCCCTTCTTTTTGGACGTCCCCAGGCTGGGTGACCCCGGCCCGGAAAGATCGGACAACGGAGCGGCGGCCAGCAGCCGCCGAGCGGTGTCGGCGAAGGCGGCGCTTCCGCCACCGCTGCCCCCGTCGTCGTCGATGATGGTGCGCTGGGCGCTCAGCACCGTCTGGCCGCCCGCAAAGCCGCCGCCCACCGGGTTGGAGATTTCCAGGAAGAAGGTTTCGTCGCCTTCGCTCTCGCCGTCCCCCTTGATCTCGACCGGGATGACGGCGCGGGTCTGGCCGGGGCGCAGCACCAGCCGGCCGCTGACGGCGAGGTAGTCCTGCCCGGCGGTGGCCGTGCCGTCGACGGTGCGGTAATCGACGCTGGCCGCTTCGCTGCCGGCGGGCGCCAGTTGCACCAGGAAATAGGCCAACGACAGGCCGCTCGTCCCCTCGGGAAGGCGCGTCACCACCTCGGTCGGCGTGGTGGGGGCCTGCGGCAGGCTTTCCTGGATCGTCGCGTCGATCCAGGGCGCGAAGGCGGAGACGCGCTGGAACGACGCCAACTCGCCGAATGAGCTGTTGCCGGTCGCGTCCACGTCCGAGGACACGCCGTCCCGAGCCAGCCGGAAGGTGTAGCTGGCGATACCGGCGATCCGGCCGTCGATGAAGGCGGGGCCGCCGCTGTCGCCCGGGCTGGTCAGCCCTTCACCCGCTCCCAGGCCCAGATCGGGCAGGGAAAGAAGGCTGCCGCCCGCGTCGTGGGCCGAGGTTCCGTCATCGAAATCTGTTAGGAATTGGGTCCCATCGCGAACTTCCCAGTTCACGCCCAGTTCGTCGTGGCCGTTGATGACGTCGGTCAGGGCGTCGACGCGGTTTTCGGCGGCGCGCCTGGTTGCCGGTGTCGCCGTCGCCGACACGCCCGCAGCCCCGGTTGCCGCGGCACCGTAGCCGACGATGCGCAGGGTCCGGCCCAGCTCGTCCGGGTCGCGATGCAGGGTGTAGCGCTCCGCCGTCGTCGGGGCGGGCTGGCGCAACCGCAGCACGGCGACGTCGGCGTTGGCGCTCGGGCTGGCGTAGCCGGGGTTGATGAAGACGCTGTCGACCGCGACGCTCTCGACCCGGCCGGCGATGGTGAAATGCACGGTGAGGGTGGCGGGATCGAGGCCGCTGACGACGTGGGCGGCGGTGACGAGATGGAGGCCCGTCCACAGCAGGCTGCCGGTGCCGTAGGTGGTGCCGTTGCTGATGCGGACGACGCCATCGAAGCCCGCGCCGTCGGCGACGACGTAGCCGGGGGAGCGCGGGTCGGAAACGGGGATGGAAACCATGGTGTCCTACTTCTCCCGGAAGGCTCCGGCGAGCTGCCGCTTGAGCGGCCAGATCAGGTAGTTGAGCACGGTCCGCTGCGCCCCGGGAATCAGCACCGAAACCGGCATGCCCGGTTGCAGGCGCAGGTTCAGGTGGCGGAAGTGTTCCGTGTCCTCGACCTCCACCCGCGCCTTATAATAAGGGGTGCCGGTGCGCGGGTCGGTGGTCCGGTCGGCCGACACCCGCGACACGGTGCCGTCCACCTCGGGCAGGGTGATGTCCTTGAAGGCCAGCAGATGCACCTCGGCGCGCATGCCGGGATGGACATCCTCGATGTCGTCGGGCCGCACGCGCACCTCCAGGGTCAAGGTGTCGGCCGCCGGCACGATGTCCATCACCTTCTCGCCGGCGGCGATGACGTTGCCGGAGGTGGCGACGGTCAGCCCCATGACGTGGCCTCGCACCGGGGCGGTCAGCACCGCCCCCGCCAGCCGCTCCTTCAGGGCGGTGATGCGGGGGGCGATCTCGGCGATCTTCTGGCGGGTGTCCTTCAACTCGCCCACGGTTTCCTCGGCGCGGCGCTTGTCCAGCTGAAGCCGCTCCTTCTCGGTGGTGCGGATTTCCTCCTCGGTGCGGGCGATGAGCGCCTGTGATTCGGACACCCCGCCCTCCAGCCCGGCCAAGGCCCGCTGCAACTCGTAAAGCCGGGTCTTGCGGGCATAGCCCTTGTCGAACAGCTCCATCTGGCCGTCGAGCTCGCGGCGGATCAGGTCGAGCTGGCGGCGGCGCGAGGCCAGTTGCGCCTCGGTTCCCGCCACTTCGCCGCGCAGTTGCGCCACTTTCTGGAGGTTGAGGTCCTGTTCGCCCTGGAAGGCGGCGCGGCGCACCTGGAACAGGCGGCTTTCCTCACTGACGGCGGCGGCGATGGTGGGTTCGCCCAGCCGGGCGGCGATCGCCTCGGGCCACGCGAGGGTTGCGGCCCCCGACGATTCGGCGGCCAGCCGCGCCTCGCGCGCCGCAAGCCCGTCCATCTGGGCCGCCAGCACGGCCAGCGACGCCTGCTCCTCGGTGGTGTCCAGGCGCAGCAGCGCCTGCCCCTTTTCCACCAGATCGCCTTCGCGCACCAGCAGCTCGCGGACGGTGCCGCCGTCGCGGTGCTGGACCGCCTGACGGTTGCCCTCGGCCACCACCTCGCCGTCGGCCATCACCGCGCTTTGCAGGGTGGCGACGGCGGTCCAGCCGCCGAAGCCCAGGAAGAACAGGGCGATCAGGGCCAGCCCGGCCAGGACGAGGCCGCGGGCGTCGTCGGTGACCGGAGCCTCGGTCGCGGGGGAGAATCGGCTGAGCAGCATCATGGAGCCTTCAGGTGACCGGCGCGCCTTTGCCCGGGCCGCCGAAGGCCAGCGGGCGGACGATCTTCTGATAGTTCTTCAACACGTCCTCGCGCGGCCCGAAGGCCTCGATCTGGCCGTCGCGCAGCACCAGCACCTGATCGACGACCTGGAGCACCGCCGGGCGGTGGGAGATCACCACGATGGTCGCCCCCCGGCTTTTTAGTTCGACCAGCGCCGCCAGCAGCGCCTGCTCGCCCTCGTTGTCGAGGTTGGAGTTCGGCTCGTCCAGCACCAGCAGCCGCGGATCGCCGAACAGGGCACGGGCCAGCCCCAGCCGCTGGCGCTCGCCGCCCGACAGGATGCCGGCCAGCGCCTGGATTTCGGTGTCGTAGCCCTGGGGCAGGCGCAAGATCATCTCATGCACCCCGGCGCGGCGGGCGGCGTCCACCACCTCGGCCGGATCGGCCTGGGAGAATCGGTCGATGTTGTCGCGCACGGTGCCGGCGAACAGCTCGATGTCTTGCGGCAGATAGCCGACGTGCGGGCCGAAATCCTCGCGGTCCCAGGCCCAGACGTCGGCGCCGTCGAGCCGCACCGTGCCCGAGGTGGGCTTGAGCGAGCCCACCAGATGGCGGGCCAGCGTCGACTTGCCGGCGCCCGACGGCCCGATCAGGCCCAGCACCTGTCCGGCGCCGACCGCGAAGCTGACGCTCTTCAGAATCGGCCGGTCGCCGCCCGGCGGGGCGTAGATCAGCCTTTCCACCGACAGATGCCCTTCGGGCCGCGGCAGGGGCATGGCGCGGGGCCGCGCGGGAGCGATCAGGAACACTTCGTTGACCCGGCGGAAGGCGTAGCGGGCCTGGGCGAAGGAGCGCCACGCCGCCACCGCCATGTCCACCGGCGCCAAGGCCCGGCCCAGCAGAATCACCACGGCGTACATGGCGCCCACCGGCAGATCGCTTCCCATCACCAGGAAGGCGCCCACCCCCAGCGAGCAGATCTGCAGGAACAGGCGCAGGAATCGGATGGTGGCGGTGATCCACACCGCCCCCTCGCTGGCCACCGTCTGGTACCAGATCAGGTCGTGGCGGCTTTTCTGCCAGACACGGGCGATTCCCGGGGCCATGCCCATGGCGCGGGCGACGTCGGCGTTGCGCAGGCAGGTGTCGGTAAATGCGTAGTTCTGCGCCGCCCGGTCGTTGGCGGCCTCCAGCGGGCGGCGGGTGATCAGCTCGTTCACAATGGCCAGCGCGACCATCAGGGCCGCCGCCGCCAGGGTGAACAGCCCGACCGCCGGATGAATGAACCAGACGGCGATGATGCTAAGCGGAATCCACGGCACCTCGAACAGGGCGTGGATGCCCTGGGAGGTGACGAACTGCCGGAAGGTGTCGAGGTCGCGCAGCACCTGGCCGCGCCCGGCTTCGGGCTGGCGGGCGGCGGCGTCCAGCGCGGTCAGGAACACCGGCAGACTTAAACGACGGTCCAGGCGGAGGCTGGAACGGACCAGAAGCCGCATGCGGATGACGTCGAGCCCGGCATAGGTGACGCAGGCCAGCCCGGCAATCAGCGTCAGGAACAGCAACGACGCCTCGCTGCGGCCCGGCAGCACCCGGTTATACACCTGCATCATGTATATCGGGTACGTCATGAACAAAATATTGATAACAAACGAGAATCCGAAGGTTGCCCCAAAATGCGGCAGACAGGCGCGCAAGCCGGCCGCCAGCTCCGGCGCAAGTCCTCGAAGAAATCCCTGCTGCATCGATAACGTCCCGCGGGTAAGAAGCCGCTGTTGAATACCTCTTTCGCAAGGGTAGCAGAGATAAAGCGGGCTTGGCTGCGTCAAACTTCGCGCGCGCAAAGGGGGCGCTATTGGCCGCCGGCCGGCGAACACAACGCGTCACGGGCGTTCGGCCCGGCGCGCCGCCCGCCCGGCACGCCGGCCAACCCCTTGATATCGCTTGCCCCGCCCGCGCCACGACTTAAGACGGTTTCGCGGGCAAGAGCCGTAACTGACTAAGTTGCAACACTTTTAGGCTTGGCTACTCCGATCGATTTTCCCCCCTTGAGTACGGGAGATCCATCGGTTAGGTTCGCTCAGATGCTTGCAGCCTTGTATGCAGGTTAGTCGATTTGCGCCTATTTGGGGGTTCACATGGCGATTAAGCGGGGCAATCCTACTTCTGGCAACGACAAGCTGACCGGCACGTCCGGCGCGAACTCGCTGAACGGTCTTGCTGGTAACGACACCCTGTATGGCCTTGGCGGTGTCGACTACCTGGTCGGCGGCACGGGCAATGACGTTATCATCGGCGGCGCGAACCAGCGCGGCACCATCGTCGGCGGCACGGGCTCCGATACGCTGCGCCTGGCCAACAGCGCGAACGCCGTCACCGTTTATCAGGTCGAGAACATTGTCGGCGGCACGGGTGCCGATCGCGTGATCGTCGGCGGTTCCGTCGCTGCGACCATCAGCAGCGGCGCGGGCAACGACACGATCGTCGGCGGCTCCGGCAACGACAAGATCATCGGCGGCACGGGCAACGATCTTGTCGTCGGCGGCTCGGGCGCCGACCGTCTGACCGGCGGTTCGGGCAACGATACCTTCATGTACAGCAAGGCTGCCCAGGCCGACGGTGACACCATCACCGACTTCGCCACGGGCGACCGGATCAACCTGCGCGCCATCCAGGTCGAGGGCGAGGCGCTGGTCTTCGGCGGCACCACCGCGACCGCGGGTGGCGTGTGGGCGACTGAGGGCGCCCTCAACATCGATACGGACGGCGACGCCGAAGCCGACGTCACCATCAATGTGACCGGCAAGGCCGCCGATTCCTGGTCGGTGAGCAACTTTGTCGGCGTCGAGGCTGCTCCGGCCCCGACCGGCCCGACCTTCACGCTCGCCCAGAGCGCGTCCGGCTCGGTGACCGAGGGTAGCTCCATCACCTACACGGTGAAGGCCAGCGCCGCCGTGACCGAAGACACGACCTTCACCTACAGCGTCTCCGGCGACAGCAAGGGCGGTCTGGTCGGTTCGGCGTCGACTTCCGACTACAGCCCGGCTTCCGGCACGGTGACCCTCAAGGCCGGTGAGACGTCGGCCACCTTCACCGTCACCCTCGCGGACGACGGCGTGACCGAGGGCGTGGAAGGCCTGAAGACCTCCGTTTTCGATGACGACTTCAACGTTGTCGGTTCCGTCACGGCGTTCATCTCCGACGGCAAGGAAGCCGGCCGCAACATCACCCTGACCACCGGTGTCGACTCCGGCGCGTCCTTCACCGGCGGTGAAGGCAGTGACACCTTCGTCGGTGTGGTTGGTACGGGCCTGGGCGCCACCGACGGCACCACCTTCAACCCCGGCGACAATCTGGCCGGCGGCGCCGGCAACGACGTGTTGCAGCTGTCGGTTTCGGGCACTCATGCCGCTGACATCACCGTCAGCGCGGTGACGCTGAACAGCATCGAGACGCTCAAGGTCGCCAACTTCGAATCGTCGACCAATGCGACGATCGTTAACCTGGCCACGGCCACCGGCGTCCAGACGATCTCGCAGACCTCCAGCAGCGCCAACGGCGACACGACCTTCAGCGCCGTGCAGAACCAGGTCGCTGCCGAGATGATGAACGGCTCGGGCGATCTGACGCTGACCTATGCCGACACCGTCGTCTCCGGAGCGGCTGACACCCAGACCCTGACCGTGTCGGGTGTGACGGCCGGCACCTTCACCGCCCAGGCGACGGCCACGGGCAGCATCGAGACGGTGGCGGTCACCGCTTCCGGCACCGTGGGCAACGTCCTGACCAACATCGCCGGCGGCACCACGCTGTCCAAGCTGACGGTGGCCGGCACCCAGTCGCTGGAAGTCACCGGCGCCCTGGCAGCGTCGATCAAGACCATCGACGCCAGCGCCAGCACCGGCGGCGTCAACCTGACCTTGAACACCAACGCCGACTACACCGTTCTCGGCGGCACGGGCAACGACACCATCAGCATCGGCACCGCCCAGACGACGGGTGGCTCGATCAACGGTGGCGAGGGCACCGATACCCTGGCGCTGACCGCCAACACGGTGGTCACCTCGACCGCGGAAGGTCAGAAGTTCGTCGGCTTCGAGACGCTGAACATCAGCCACACCGAGGCGCTGGCGGGTGACACCGACTGGACCGACCGCACCCAGGACGTGTCGTATGTGGCCGGCATCACCAAGATCGGCCTGACCAAGCTGTCGCTGAGCGATATCGTTGGCACGAACAACGCGGCCAACGCCAACGCCAGCGTGAGCTTCACCAAGCTGGGCGCCGCGGTCACCGATCTGGCCATCTCCGGTCTGAGCTACACGGATAAGAACGTCGCCGCGGATGACGGCAACGACGACGACGTCGAGCTGACCGTGTCGGCCGCCATGGCCACCGACACCGCCGCCGACGCCATCACCGTGACGCTGGGCACGCTGGGCACCACGACGGTTGCGGCCGCCGGGGCCGGCAACGTGGCGTCCGCGACCGCCACCGACGCGCTGACGTTGAACGTTACCCTGGCCGATCACGAAACCATCAGCCTCGTCTCGCAGGGTGCCGCCAACTACATCACCACTCTGACCGCCGGCGACCTGAAGACCCTGAACATCTCCGGGTCGAAGGCGCTGACCATCGACACTCTGTCGGGCAACACGCTGACGTCGATCATCGACGCCTCCACCAGCACCGGCAACGTGACGATTTCGGCCAACAACTCGACGACCGCCTCCTCCGTCCTCGGCGGCAGCGGCAACGACGTTCTGGCCGGCGGCTCCAAGAACGACACCATCGACGGTGGTGCGGGCAACGACATCCTGTCCGGCGGCGATGGCAATGACACCATCAGCGGTGGTGCCGGTGCCGACAGCCTGCTGGGTCAGGCCGGTGTCGACGTCATCCAGGGCGGTGACGGCAACGACCTCGTCCTGGTCGCCACCAACGCCCATTTCGCCGGCCTGACGGCGGCGGAAAGCATCGATGGCGGTGCCGGCAACGATACGCTGGAGTTCACCGAGAACAGCGCCCTGTCGCTGGTTGCCGCCGACTTCGCCGGCGTGACCAACGTCGAGGCCATCAAGTTCACCGGCAACGTCAGCGCCTCCGTCACCCTGGCCGACTCCAACTTCGGCACGGGCACGTCCCTGTCCATCGTCGACGGCCTTCGCACGGCCGGCACGCTGACGGTCACCGGCACGGCGCTCACCGCCGGTCACGACCTGACGGTCACCGCCAACAGCGCCACGGGCGTCCATGACGTGCTGCTGGGTGGTGCCGGCAACGACACCTTCAAGTTCGCCACGGTGGCTGGTCTTGAGACCGGCGACTCGGTCTACGGCGGTTCGGGCACCGACACCATCGAACTGGACGCCTCGGCGGCGGTGACGGTCAACCTGACCAGCGTGCGCCTGGTCGAGAAGATCGTCTCCACCGGTTCGGGCTCGGCCGATGCCGACGACATCACCGTCACCGTTGGCTCGGACAGCGTTCTGGCGGCGTCCACCACGCTGACCATCGACCTGTCCAGCCAGACCAACGCCACGCCGGACGCCTTCGTCGATGCCTCGGCGCTGACCACCAACACCAAGGTCGTCAACGTCACCACCGGTGCCGGCGATGACTCGGTGATCGGCGGCGCGGGTGTCGACCTCGTGTCCACCGGTGCCGGCATCGACAGTCTGGTCGGCGGCGGCGGTGCCGACAGCCTGTCGGGCGGCGACGGCAACGACGTCTTCGTCATCACGGCCTCCAGCGATCTCATCGGCCTGTCGACCGCCGAGACGATCGTGGGCGGCAGCGGCAACGACACCCTGCAGTTCAAGGCTGGGGCGTTCGCGGTCAACTCGACCGACCTCAACGCCATGTCGGGGATCGAGAAGGTCGAGTTCCTCGCCACCACGGAGAACGTGTCTCTGACCCTGACCGACGCGGTGTTCACCGTTAACGGCGCGACCACGATCACGGTCGATGCCTCGACGGTCACCACCGGTGACTTCAGCCTGAACGCCTCGGGCCTGTCCGCCGCCAACAGCGTGACGGTCGAGCGTGAGGACACCGGCGACGGCAACGCCGCGGGTTCGGGCGACAACATCCTTCTCGGCGCCGGCAACGACACCGCGAAGGTCGATCAGAAGCTGCTCGACAACGGCACCACCACGGTCGCTGGCGGCGCCGGCAACGACACGCTGACCCTGTCCTACGCCACCACTGAAACGGCCACGGCCACGACGCTGGCCAGCACCATCACCGGCTTCGAAGTCATCAACTTCGGTGAGAACGACGACTTCAACCTGACCACGGTGGACGGCAACGTCGCGTCCGGCGCCACCCTCACGGTGGACGGCACGGCGCTGGTCACCACCAACAGCCTCGTCTTCAACGGCGCGGCCGAGAACGACGGCATCTTCAACATCACCGGCGGCACGGCGGCCGACACCCTGACCGGCGGTGCCGGGGCGGACGTCATCCGCGGCGGCGCGGGTGCCGATGTCATCACCGGCGGCGGCGGTATCGACTCGCTGACCGGCGGCAACGGTGCGGACATCTTCTCCTACACCAGCGCGAACGTCTCGCATTCGGCCGGCACCGGTGCCGACTACATCGTCGACTTCGCGTCCGGTTCCGACACGATCGCAGTCACGCTCGACTACAGCACCCAGGCGGCGGGCATCGACGTCAACACCAACTCGGTGTCGGCGGTGTCCAACCTGTCGGCCAAGCGCGGCGAGTTCGTCTACGACACGTCGGCGTCCAAGCTGTACGTCAACGTCAACAACGACAACCTCGTCACCACGCTCGACTTCA
>NZ_DASPMG010000389.1:0-11721 GCF_035627195.1 Azospirillum sp. | reverse complement strand
AACGCGTTGGCGCGGTTGAAGTGGGCTTCGGCCAGCGTGGGCTCGATCCGCGCCGCCTCCGCGTAGGCGGCGGCGGCTCCGGCGAGCCGCCCGGCCTGCTGAAGCGCCACGCCCAGGTTGTAGCGCGCGAGGGCGCAGCCCGGCAGCAGCGCCGCCAGCACCCGCCAGGAGCCGGCCGCGGCACCCGGTCCGTCCTCACGCACCGTGGCCTCGGCCAGCATCCGCCAAGCGTCGGCGAGCGCCGGCTCCAGCGCCAGGGCGCGCCGGAGCGCCGGACCCTGCGGGAGCGACAGCGCGGCCAGCGCCAAGGCGTGATTGAGGCGAAAGTCCACGCGCGCCGGCGCGTGGGAGACCGCCGTGGCGAAGTGCCGGCGCGCCTCCACCACCCGGCCGTTCCTGGCGGCGGCGATGCCCGCGATGTGCCAGGCGTCGGCCTGCGCCGGATCGGCCTTCAGGATGCGCCGGCAAAGCGCCTTCGCCTTATCGAACCGGCCGGCTTCCAGGTGGTCGAGCGCGATCAGGAGCACCTCGCCGATGGCCGCCATGGTCAGCGCCCGTCGCAGGTCAGCCGCCAGGCGGCGTCCATCCAGCCGGCGTCCGGGTCCCGGATCTCGACCAGGGAACGGAGCGGCGGGGGATCACGGCCGGGCGGCAGCCCCAGCGCGTTGACGGACACCAGTCCGGGGAAGGGGTTGGCGGTGGTTCCAAGCCGGTTGCCCGGGTTGAAGACCGGCGCGATGTGCCACCACAGCCGGTAGCCCAGGTCCCGCAGGCGCGCGAAGGCGCCGGCCGCGCCCGCGTCGTCCTCGATCCGCAGGTGCAGGACGGGACCGCGGCCGGCGATGACGCGGGTGAGCGGACCGTCCAGCGGATTGCCGGCCGGGGCGGTCGTGGCTTGGCGGATGGTGGTCCGGATAAGGCGGAGGCGGGCGAGCTCCACCGCCTGCGACGGCGGATCCCACGTCCTGGCGGAACCCTTGCGGACGGCGACGTTGTCGAGGCCGTTCGCCGCGACGGTGCGGGCAAGGCAATCGGACAGGCCGGGCGATTCCTCGAAGGCCAACACCCGGCCGCCGGTCCCGACGGCGCGGCTGAAGGCCAGCGCATGCGCGCCGATCCCGGCATCGGTGTCCAGCGCCACGTCGCCCGCCGAGAGAAAGCCCGCGCCGAAGGCCGTCTCGATCTCCAGCCACTCGCCCAGCGCCGAAAGGGAGCGCCCGACGTGCGGATCCCCCGCCGGATGGGCAAGGCGGCCGTGCCGCCCGTCCCCCTCCGCGCGGTCCTCCGGACCGTCCGGTCCGCGCATCGGCGGCAGGCGAACCAGATTGAGCAGCTTCGCGCCCACGTGGCTGTCGTCCGGCCTTCCCGGCGGGGTGGGGAACGGCCGTCCCAGCCCCTCGTGCACGCCGTCGTGCACCATCGCCGCCCGCGCGATGCGCGGCCACAGCCATTCGGCCAGGAAATGCTGGTCGTTCCATCGGCCGGTGCGGCTGGCCGTGAAATGGTCGATGGCCGGCCCCATCGGCGGCAGCAGCCCCGCGGTCCCGCCCCACATGCCGCCCATCACCGGCTCCATGTGCATGACATGGTCGCGCATGACGTGGAACGGCAGGCCGGAGGCGATCCACTCCTCCACGGCGGCGATTTCGCGCGCGGTCGGCCTGGAATCGCAGTCGCGGCACAGGAAGCGGCGGACGGACGGATCGTCGGCCGGCAGGAAGCGCCAGAACATGCCCTGGCGCGCAGCACTTCCCGGCGGCATCGCCACAAGCTCGGCCCCGAGGGACGCGAGTTCGGCGAGGATGTGCGAAGGCACCGTGTCGTCGTGGTAGAAGCGGCAGGTCCAGCCGGGCAGCATCGCGGGCACGAGCCGCGCGTTCGCGACGGCGCCGGCGCAGTAGACCTCCAGCGCCCCCCACAGGCTGAAGCTGACGACGTCGCGCGTCCGCTGCTCCGGCCGGACGTCGCTGCCGGCGGCGGGCACCGCCCCGGACGGCGGGGCGCCGGACTGCTTCAGCTTCAATTCCAGCGCACGCGTGGACCAGACGGTCGCCTGGGCCGGGTCGCGCCGGTCGAAGAGCGCGGCCAGGGCCTCGTGGGGATCGGAACAGTCCGGATCGGCGGCGACGGCGTGCCGCAACGCCCGCGCGCCGTCATCGACCCGGCCGATGCGCATGAGCGCCACGCCGAGGTTGTGCAGCACCCGCGGTTCGGCCGGGCTCCAGACCAACACCCGTTCGTAGACCGCGGCCGCTTCGGCGCTCCGGCCCAGCTCGCCCAATCCGGCGCCCAGCGAGAAACCCATGGCGGCGTCGAACGGCAGCAGTCGTGCCGCGCGGGCAAGGTCGGCCACGGCCGCCGCGTTCCGTTGCCCCTCCAGATGGCGTTGACCGCGCTCGCACAGGAGAAGGCCGAGCTTCCCGCCGATCCCGGTGTCCTGGGGCGCAATGCGGTGGGCGCACTCGAAGGCAGCGACAGCCTCCTCCGGCCGTCCTGCCTGCCGCTCCGCCACGCCAAGGAGTTCCCACACCTGCGCGTCGCCGGGATCGAGGGCCAGGCACCGGCGGTTGCCGCGTACGGCGGCGCCCCAATCCTCGGCGCGCGCATCGAGCCGCGCGAGGTTGAGGTGCGCGGCGGCCAGGTCAGGGGCGAACGCCACCGCACGCTCCAGCAGCGGGCGCGCCTCGTCGAACCGGCTCTGCTGGCACATCAGCGTGCCGGCGAGGTACAATGTTTGCGTGTGGTCGGGGGCGGCGTCGAGAATTCGGCTGTAGAGAACAGCCGCCTCGTCCAACCGGCCGGCGGCGTGAAGTTCAAGAGCAACGTTCAACGCTTCGGTGATGGTAGCCATCAGCTCGAGAACTCCGGCAGGGCAACCACAGTAACCCGGCTTGGTTCGTATACAAAGGCTGGACGCAACGTCGCATTGTGTCGGCGCGCCGCCGTGTGCGGGCAGGGCGGCGCATCCGGGGAGGCCGACCGGCGGCCACGCGCGCCGAGCCCGGTCACGCCGTCTCGGCGTGGCGCTTTTCGAAGTCCCACACGCGCTCGAACCCCATCAGGCGGGTGAAGTCGGCAAAGGGATAGAGCGCGCCGCGGTATTCGGCGCTGGAGCCGCTGGCGAGGATCTCGCCGTAGGCGTCGCGCAGCGCCGCCGCCATCGCCAGGAAGCCGGTGGCGGGGAAGATGGCGATGCGGTAGCCCAGCTCCTCCAGCCGCGCGCGGGTCAGCAGCGGGGTGCGCCCGCCCTCCACCATGTTGGCGATCAGCGGCTTGCCGATGGTGCGGCCGATGCGCTCCATCTCCGCCTCGCTTTCCGGGCTCTCGACGAAGAGGATGTCGGCGCCGGCCTCGGCGTAGGCGTCGGCGCGGCGCAGCGCCTCGTCCAGGCCCAGCGTGGTGCGCGCGTCGGTGCGGGCGATGATCAGGAAGTCGGCCGAGGAGCGCGCCTCGCACGCCACCTTGATCTTGCGCACCATGTCGGCCGTGGGGATGACGCGGCGGCCGGGGGTGTGGCCGCACTTCTTGGGGAACTCCTGGTCCTCCAGCTGGATGGCGGCCGCTCCGGCCTCCTCGTAGCCGCGCACCGTGAAGTCGACGTTGAGCAGCCCGCCGTAGCCGGTGTCGCCGTCGGCGATCAGCGGCGTGGCCGTGCCGCTCGCGATGGCGCGCACCCGGCCCACCATGTCGGAATAGGTGGCCAGCCCCGCGTCCGGCAGGCCCAGGTGGCTGGCGACGGTGCCGTAGCCGGTCATGTACAGCGCGTCGAACCCCATGCCGTCCGCCACCTTGGCCGAGATCATGTCGAACACGCCGGGGGCGGAGATCAGGCCGGGCCGCGACAGGCGCTGCTTCAGGGAAGTGGTCATGTCTCTCGATGTCTCCGTTGGATGCGTCAGGCGGCGCCGCGGTGCAGCCGCCGGTCGATGTGCAGCAGGGCGGCGCCGATCAGCACGGCGACGGTGGCGAGGATCAGCACCACCGCCATCATGGTGGGCACGTCGTGGCCGCCGATGGCGTTCATGATGAGGTAGCCCAGCCCCCGCTGGGAGGCGAACATCTCGCCGATCAGCACGCCCAGCAGCGTCAGCGAGAAGCCCACCCGACCTGCGCGAGCAGGAGCTGGCGGAACTGGCGGGCGTCAGCCGCACGCCGGTGCGGGAGGCCTTGCGCCGCCTGGCCGCCGGCGGGCTGCTGCAGCTGGTGCCCAACCTGGGCGCCAAGGTGAGCGAGTGGACGGCCAAGGACCTGGACGAGATCTTCGGCCTGCGCGCCACGCTGGAAAGCCAGGCGGCCGGCCTCGCGGCCACCCGCGCTGCGCCGCACCACCTGAAGGAGCTGGCCGCGCTGTGCGACGCCATGGAGGCGCTCACCGACGACTTCGGCGCCGTGGACTTCTCGCGGATCACGCCGCTGAACGACCGGTTCCACGGCCTGCTCATCGAGATCGCCGGCGACCGTCGCCTGGGACAGATGATCCGGCGGGTGATGGAGATGCCGCTGGTGCTGCGCACCTTCGCGCGCTACAGCCGGCGCGACCTTGCCCGCAGCATGAACCACCACCGCGAGATCGTCGAGGCGCTGGCCGCCAGGGACAGCGAATGGGCATCGTCGGTGATGCGCGCGCACGTGCGGGCGGGGCGGGCCGTCTTCGCCACGGCGGCTCCGTGAGCAGCGCATTGTATACAATGGGCGCAAAGATGGATTGGCCGCGTGCCTTGTAAGACGGGCGCACCCTGGGGCCGCTCCTTCAGACGGGACGGGGATGTTTTTTGTTGCGGCCGGTTCGCCTCGACGCATAGGGTTGGCCGGAGATCACGGACACGCAGCCCATGGCGAACTCACCGCTCCGGATCGAGAGTGAACTTCGGCTCCTCTCCCTGGCCGGCAAATACAACATCAATGATCCGGCCGACCGCAAACGTTCCAACGTCGCCCTGGAATCTTTGTTTTACGGTATCCAGGACGCCATCAAACCCCAATGCATCCTGGAAATCGGCGCCCATGGCGCGGCTTTTTCAAGAGACATGCGGGATCGGCATGAAAATGTGCCGATCTATGCCTTCGAGGCGAATCCCCACATTTTCGAGAGTATGTCGGGGAAATTCAACTTTGAGGCGTTGAACGTCCGCTATCTCAATCTCGCCGTTTCCGACGTGACCGGACACACGGAATTCCAGATCCAGAAATCCGTCGACGGTCAGCCGGCATCGCCGATCAGGGCCAACAACTCCCTGTTGCGACGCACGCAAGCCGACGTCGAGTACGAGGCGGTGCGGGTGCCCTCGACGACGCTCGACGATTTTTGCGCGGCGGAAGGGTTGAGCGGGCGCCCGATGTCGGCCTGGATCGACGCGGAAGGCGCTTCGGAGATGGTGCTCAAGGGAGCGTCGCGAACGCTTCAGGACATCCAGTCCATCTTCATCGAGGTGGAGGATGCGGAGTTCTGGACCTCGCAGTGGCGGTCCGGCCACGTCATGGACCATCTCATGGCCCACGGCCTCCATCCCATCGCCCGGGACTTCGAATACGACCTGCAGTACAACGTGATCTTCGTCCGCGAGCCCGTCCTGGCGAACGGGATCGTCCGTTACAAGCTCGCCACCTTCCTCCATGGCTGAGCCGCCGGCATCAGCCGTCAGTCCGCTGGCGGACGCAGCCCGTTGAAGACCACGTTCTCCCGGGTCTTCAGGCCGGCCCAGACGTCCATCATGCTGCCGACGTCGACGGCGACGCCGCCGAGATCCTTGATCCTCCGGCAGTAGAGCTTGCCGAGGATGCCGGCCCCGACCAGCACGACCAGGCCGGGGTGGCGCGCCAGCAGGGCGGGGATCTCCCGCTCCATCAGCGCGGGAAAGCGCTGGGCCAGATGCGCGTCGGCACGGACGAGACCGGCCTTCTCGCCCTCCGGCAGGTCGGAGAAGCGCATTTCCGGGGGGACGGGCAGCCATTCGACCTCCGGCACCCCGTACAGCGCCGGAAACGCCGCCGTCAAATCGCGCGGGCCGATGATCCCGACCCTCGGAAGGCCGGCGAACAGGTCCCGGTACCAGTCCTTGGCCTGGAACCAGATGTGGAACCCGGCGTGGCAGACCGGCGTCGCGGGCTCCGCGAAGCCGTCGCGGTGCAGCAGCGCCGCGACGCGTCCGAAATCGGACGCGGCGTCCGGCTCGGCGTGCGGAATGCCGATGAGGTCGGCGTGCCGGCACGCCTCCTTCAACATGAGCCTGACCGACGCGACCCGATCGTCCGTGAAGTCGGTGTAGCCGAACCACGTGTACCAGATGTCGGCGACCAGCGGACGCGGGACGTCGTGGGGGAAGCCCATGATGCGCCCCTCGCCGTCCCCCAGGCGGATGACGGAGAACGGCGCCCGTTCGGCCATCGCCCGGCGGATGCGGTCGCGCACCTCCTCCAGCGTGAACTGGGGCACATCGGGCCGGTTGATGGGAATCATGGCAGTCGCCTCGCTCTGTCCTCGTCCCGGATCGGGCGCAGATTGTCGAAATCCTGGTTGTCCCGGGTCTTCAGGCCGGCCCAGACGTCCATCATGCTGCCGACGTCGACGGCGACGCCGCCGAGGTCCTTGACCCTCCGGCAGTAGAGCTTGCCGAGAATGCCGGCCCCGACCAGCACGACCAGGCCGGGATGGCGCGCCAGCAGGGCGGGGATCTCCCGCTCCATCAGCGCGGGAAAGCGCTGGGCCAGATGCGCGTCGGCACGGACGAGGCCGGCCTTTTCGCCCTCCGGCAGGCCGGAAAAGGTCATTTCCGGGGGGACGGGCAGCCATTCGACCTCCGGCACCCCGTACAGCGCGGGGAGGGTGGCGGTGAGGTCGCGCGGGCCGATGATGCCGATGCGCGGCAGCCCGTCGAAAAGCGGCCGGTACAGGTCCGCCCGGTGCAGGCCGAGGTGGATGCCCGCGTGGCAGAGCAGGGCCGTACGCTCCACGTAGCCGTCGCGCGGCAGCAGCGCCGCGACCCGCCCGAACTCGCAGGCGATGCTGGCCTCCGCCTTGGGAATGCCGAGCAGGTCGGCGTTCCGGCACACATCCTTCAGCGCCTGCTGCATCCACGTGACCTGCTCGTCGGCGGCGTTCCGGTGGCCGAACCAATTCTCCCAGATGTCGGCGACCCGCGCCCGCTCGACGAAATGGGGAAAGCCCATGATCCGTCCTTCCCCGTCGCCCAGCCGGATCAGCGAAAACGGAGCCCGGTCGGCGATGGCCTTGCGGATGTGGGCGTACGCCTCTTCTCGGGTGAGGTGCCGCATGGTGCTGGTCTCGAACGGCGCCGCGGGCAGGTTGCGGATGGCGGCCGGAAACCGGCGGCCCGGGACGCGGTTCAGCGCCAGGCAGGCGTGACCGTAGGCGTAGTCGTCGTCCGGTGCGTCCGGCTGGAACGGCCGGATGCTCGCCTCGTACACGTTCAGGAAGTTCTTGATGGCCGTGGTGAAGACGGCGCCGTTGTGTACGCCGAAATGCTGCTGGTAGACGACCCAGATGGCGTCCACCTGGGCCCTGCGCAGGGTGTGGAAGACCGCGTCCCGAACCTCGGGCCGGGTCTCGCTGAGCGACCAGTTGGCCAGGAAGGCCGTGCGCCGCGCCTCCCCGTCCGGAAGCACGTCCGCGAAGATATCGGCGAGCGCGGTGCCGGGCACCGTGCACACCCCCCGCTCCGGCAGCGCGCCGTCGGGCGCCGGAGCGATGCCGGAGCACAGCAGGTACCAGCGCAGCAGGGCGCGCACCGGCTGGTTTTCGACGATGACGTAGCGCCCCTTGAACCCCAGCCGGAGCGCCAGCCGGCAGAGCGCGCCGAAGCCGCCGCCGAATTCGACGATCTGCTCGAAGGCGTCGATGGGTGCGCGCGCCTCGGCCTCGAAGCGGGCCAGCGTGTAGGCCTGGCGGATCAGGTTGCCGCTCGACGGCGGGTGAATCCGCGACGGGGTCGGCCCGCCCACCGGGCTTTCCACCAGCGCCGGCTTCCAGCGCCTTTCCCAGTCGGGAAGGGCGGTCAGCGCCGCGAACTGCCGGGCGGTGTCCTCATAGTCGCCGACGAACATGGTCTGCGCCATGACCGGCCAGCGCGTGAAGGTCTCGACGTCGTCGTGAAGGACGCTCGTGGCAATCGCCTGGAGATGGCGTTGCCACTGCGGGTGGATGCTCTCCTGCCCGGCCTGGGGCGTACCGGCCAGGACGGCCCGGGCGGCCTCCACCAGTTCGGCACGGGCCGTTTCGGCTTGGGGACCGGTCACGGCGCGGTGTGTCCTAGGCCCATGGCGCGCCATTGCGCGGCGATCGCCTCGTAGTAGGCGGGGACGTAGTGGAAGGGGCTCAACCCCCAGCGGTGGTCGGGGTCGGCGAGGCAGGCATCGGGCGGCGCCTCCACCACCGCCGCGGTGGGGAACGCCTGGAGGAAACGGTCATGGCAGCGTGCCAGCAGGGCGTTGTGCGCGGCACGGGAACCGCTGCGCCCCAGCATGATGAAGGTCTCGTCGGGAAGGGGCTCGCAGCCGGCCGGCGTCCGCATCTGCGACGCCCAGACGGCGCGGTGCAGCACGATCCGGGCGTCGGCCAGCGGCGTTTCCGCCACGTGCCGCCGCAGCCGCTCCAGACCGGCCTCCCACAACGCCCACGCCTCGTCCGACAGGCGCAGGACCCGGCGCGCGCCAGCGAAGGGCGGCAGGGCGGCGAGGCCGCTCGTCGCGAAATCGAGGGATTCATTGATGATCAGGCCGCTGTCGAGCACCAGCAGGTCGAAGCGCTCCTCGATCAGGTCGAGGATCAGCACATCGGGCCGGGCGTCGGCAAGCGCGCCGGGGATCGTCTTCGCCAGTTCCGCCGCCAGCCAGTGGTGCACGCCGGGCGGCAGGCCAAGGCCGTCGAGGATGGACAGGGGCAGGACCGGGCAGGACGGCGGCGGCGTCAGGCTGGCGATCGACGCCCGCGCGTAATCGGCCACCCGGTCGACCCTGTGGATGTCGGCGGCGGCAAGTGCTTGCTGCGTGATGCAGCTGCCGACCACGGCGATGCGCTGCAGTGCCGCCGTCATGCGTCCGATCCCTGTGCGGCATGGTCGACGAACGCGCCGGGGCCGGCGGCGAACGGATCGGGGAAGCGGCGGCGCAGCTCGGGCTGTGCGCGGTAGGCACGGCGGTGGGCGCGGGGAATGGGCGTGCCGTCGGCGTAGGTGCCGTAAGCCCACCAGCCCTTCGGCACGCCGGCCGCGGCGTGCCGCGCCAGGGCCGCCTCGTACCATTTCACCAGTTCGAACACGGCCAGCCGGTCGCCGGCGTTGCGTTCCAGCATCGTCCGCCCGACGGCGCCGAGCTTGGTGAAGTGGAAGAAGCGCAGCGGCCGGCCGGCGGCGCGGATGACGCCGTCCGGGCCGATCTCCACCGGCCGGTGGGCGACGTTCCAGGAGGCGACGTTGTAGCCGGGATCGCGCAGGACGTGGACGCCGTCGAACAGGGCCGGCGCGTGGTCGCACCAGCGCTGGTCGGTGAACAGGCCGGCGGGGACGTCGTCCATGCAGTGGGCCAGCAGGCGGTCGCGCCACCAGCGGGCGAACCGCCGCCCTTCGCCGGTGTTGGCGACGGCGAGGAAGCCCAGGTTGTAGATGCCGTGCTTGAGCGCGCCGATCTCGTTGTCCAGCACGCCCTGGACCGTGGTTTCGGCGTGCAGCAGGTGCGGCGTCAGGACGACGGCGTGGCGTTCCAGAAGCGCCTCGACCGGACGCAGGTCGGCGAACAGGGCGACGTCGGGATCGAGGTAGACGACCTTGCCCGCCCCGTTCTCCAGCAGGCGGTGCAGCATGGCGCCCTTCACCGCCGTGCACAGCTCGACCACGTCGTGGCCGAAGATCCAGGCCGACACGTCGGGAATGCCGAGGTCGGCCGGGCGGACCACATGGTCGAACGGCTCGCGGCCGGGGTCGAAGGCGAAGCCCGGCGGCTCCTCGTCGGGCAGGCAGAGCCAGAAGGTCCAGTGCGGGTGGTGGCGGCGCAGCGTCCCGCCCAGGACCCGCGCACGGTCGAGGTAGGCGAAGGTCGCGCTGGTGAAGCAATGCACCTCAGCCACGGAGATCCTCCTGCGCCCGGAACCAGTCCACCGTCCCCTGGCCGAAATCCAGCCGGCCCCCGGCGCGTGGGCGAGCCAGGAGGTCCGGCAGGGCGTCGCCGTCGAACAGGGCCACGAGGTCCGCCTCGCTCCGCACCGCGCAGCCCTGGTCCGGGGCGTTGGCGAGGACGGCCGGCCAGACGTTGCCGGCCTCCGCGCGCGCGACGACGAAGGCGCCGCCCGCCAGGGCCTCGTGGACGGTGAAGCAGAAGGTCTCCTGGCACAGCGACCAGATCACGACGACGTCGATCTCGTGTTCCGCCACGGCGCGGGCCATGGCCTCGCGGTCGTTGGCGTGGACCTGGACCGGGACCGCGTGCACGGCGCCGGACGGGGGCAGGCCGTGCGGCAGGCCGAACTGGTAGAACGCGTACCGGCCGCCGCCCGCTTCCCCACCGCCGTGCCCGCCGCCGTAGCGGGTGGCGAGCGCGTCGAAGACCGCCCAGCCCTTCAGGAAGGAGCGGGTGCCGAGATGGGCGACCCGGATCGGCCGCGCTGGTGCGCCGGGGGCTCGCCACGGGCGGGGTCCGGGATCATCCAGGCGAAGCCGCGCCAGCGGCACGACGGCGGAGCGCGCGTGGTCGAAGCCCATCCGGCGCCAGACCTCCAGCGCGGATTCCGAGGGGGCGAGCACGACCGGCAACGTCCCGGCGAAGAACCGCTGCAGCCGTGCCACGTGCTCCGCCCGTTCCGGCCCGTAGCAGCAGATCGCGCACGCGGGGGAATCGGCCGGCGGCGCGTTGCAGAACGCCACGTCGTTGCGCATCAGCGCATAGCTGGTGCACAGCGTGAAGAAATCATGCACCCACACCACCGGCGGCGCCGTGCCGGCCGCCAGGGCGAGTGCCTGCACATGCTCCGGCGCGTGGCCGGCGAAATGGTGCACGACGATCCGCACGGCGTGACCGCGCATCCGCATGGCGCCGACGGCCGCCACGAGGTCGGACACGCGCGCCGCGCCGAGCGGCCGCCCGTCCAGGCGGAGCTGCACGATCGCCTCGTCCTGCGGAACCGCGTCCGCCAGGACCGGGACGGTCCGCAGCGGCCGGACGTGCAGGTGCCCCCACCCCGCCGCGCGGAAGCCGGCTTCCTCGTCGCCGACCGCGTTCTGGACGCCGCCGGCCGTCCGCGTGTGGTCGTCGTGGCTCAGCACCAGGGCAAGGCCGTGCGCGGCGGCGGAGCGGCCCAGCGCCGCGGTCAGCGCGCCGGCCCCGACCGGTTCCGGCACCTCCGCCGGCGCGGCGTCCGCCGCGCGCGCGCCGCCCGACCGGGCCTGATCGAGCTGGCTGCGCCACGGGTTCGTGGACGACCGCGGCAGCAGGCCGTTGCGCATGCCGAACCACAGGTAATGCATCAGCGGGTTGAAATCGGTCGCCGCGATGTCGGGATAGTTCTTCCGGTAGAAGGCGACGTCGAACGCCGGGCTGGGGTTCAGCCCTTGGCGCCAGCCCCAGACCAGGAAGTGCAGCAGCGCGTCGCCGCCGGCCGGCGTCAGGTCCGGCCCCTGGGCGCGGTAGAACGCCTCGTCGAAGTGGCCGTCGGTCAGCCGGCGCGCCTCGGCCAGCTGCTCGTCGGTGGGCAGGACCGGCACCCAGCCCGGCGTG
>NZ_DASPMG010000388.1:0-2511 GCF_035627195.1 Azospirillum sp. | reverse complement strand
GAGGACGCAGATCGACGCGCTGATCGCGAAGTAGCGAGCGACCACGATCGGGAGCACCGCCATGTCCTCCGCCATGTCCTCTATCGTCTACACCGTGGAATCGATCGTCGGCCGGGTGCTGCTGGCGACCATCGTCCTTCTGGTCTTCGGCGCGGGCGTCCTGCGGTCGTTCGGGCATCCCATCGTCTGGTCGGTGGACTTGGCGCAGCTGCTGTTCGTCTGGACCTCGTTCATCGGCGCCGATATGGCGCTGCGCAAGCGGAACCTGATCGCGGTGGACCTCTTCGTCCGCTGGATGCCGCCGCGCACGCGGGCGTTGGTCGATCTCGCCACCAGCACCGTGGTTCTGGCCTTCCTCGTCGCCATGGTGGTGCTGGGCGTGCAGCTGACCCTGTCCAATTTGCAGCGGGAGTTCGGCGACAGCGGCATCAGCTACGGCTTCGTCACCGGGGCGGTGCCGGCGGGGTGCCTGCTGCTGGCGCTGACGCTCGCCGGGCAGATGGTGGAGACGGCGCGCTCGCTGTGGGGAGCGCCCAAGCTGGTGTTCTCCGTGCTGCGCGCCCCGGCCCCCAATTTCGAGGAGACCGCGCTGTGACCCTGCTGGCCGCCCTGTTCTTCGGGCTGATGATGCTGGGGGCGCCGATCGCCTTCGCCATCGGCATCTCCGGCTTCTCCTTCTTCGTCATGAGCGACATGATCCCGATGGCGATCGGGGTGCAGCAGGTGGCCTCCGCCTCGCAGAGCTTCCCGCTGCTGGCCGTGCCGTTCTTCGTGCTGGCCGGGCATATGATGAACAAGACCGGCATCACCAGCCGCCTGATCCGCTGTTCGGAGGTGCTGGTGTCCTGGATGGCCGGCGGCATGGCGCAGGTGTGCATCGTGCTGTCCACGCTGATGGGCGGCGTGTCGGGCTCGGCGGTCGCCGACGCGGCGATGGAGGCGCGCATCCTGGGGCCGGACCTGATC
Source organism: Azospirillum sp. (assembly GCF_035627195.1). Classification (GTDB taxonomy): domain Bacteria; phylum Pseudomonadota; class Alphaproteobacteria; order Azospirillales; family Azospirillaceae; genus Azospirillum. Next base: position 1,545 of record NZ_DASPMG010000388.1, on the reverse strand, counting down.
CGCAACGGCTATTCGCGCGGCTTCACCTGCGCCACCATCGCCGTGGGATCGCTGATCACCGCGACGATCCCGCCCAGCCTGGGCCTCATCCTCTACGGTTTCGTCGGCAACGTGTCGATAGGCCGGCTGTTCCTGGCCGGCGTCGTGCCGGGGCTGCTGATGATGGCGTTCCTGATGGCCACCGTGTGGTTCATCTCCAAGCGGCGCGGCTACCGCTCCGCCGCCACGGAGCGGCCGACGTGGGGTGCGGTCGGGCGCGCCATGTGGGACGCCAAGTGGGCGCTGCTGTTCCCGGTGGCGCTGCTGGTGGCGATCCGCGGCGGCTTCTTCACGCCGTCGGAGGTGGGCGCCTTCGCCGTGGTCTACGCCGTGTTCGTGGGCGTGCTGGCGCACCGCGAGCTGACGTGGTCCGGCGCCATGGAGGCGCTGCTGCATGGCCTGCTCGACAACGGGCTGATCATGCTGATCATCATGTTCTCGGGCATGGTCGGCTACGCCATCATCTTCGAGCAGGGGCCGCAGACCATCGCCGCCGCCATGCTGCGGCTCACCAGCGATCCGGTGCTGATGCTGCTGCTGATCACGGTGTTCCTGCTGATCGCCGGCTGCTTCGTCGAGGCGACCGTGCTGGTCCTGCTGCTGACGCCGATCTTCCTGCCCATCGTGCGCCAGCTGGGCGTGGACGAGGTGCACTTCGGCATCGTCATGATGACCATGGTCACCTTCGGCGGCATGACGCCGCCGGTGGGCGTGGCGATGTTCGCGGTGTGCAGCCTGCTCGACTGTCCGATCGAGGAGTACTTCGTGGAATCGCTGCCGCTGGTCGCGGCGGTGCTGGCGCTGGTGGGGATCCTGATCGCCTTCCCGCAGATCTCCCTGTTCCTGCCGAACGCGCTGATGTGAGGGCCGGCATGCTGCACGACGACCGCCTTTTCCCGGCCGAGCCCGGCACCCGCGCCATCGCCCGGCGCCTGTACGCCGCGGTGCGCGACCTGCCCATCGTCAGCCCGCACGGCCACACTGACCCGGCGTGGTTCGCCACCGACGCGCCCTTCGCCGATCCGGCCAGCCTGCTGGTCGTGCCCGACCATTACCTGCTGCGCATGCTCTACAGCCAGGGCGTGCCGCTGGAGCGGCTGGGCGTGCCGCGCCTGGACGGTGGACCGGTGGACGGCGGCCCGGTGGAGACCGACCCCCGCCGCGTCTGGCGCACGGTGGCGGAGCGCTGGCATCTGTTCCGCGGCACCCCCACCCGCCTGTGGTGGGAATACGCGCTGGAGCGCGTGTTCGGCGTCACCGAGCGGCTTTCGACCGACACCGCCGACCGCGTCTACGACCGCATCGCCGAGTGCCTGGAACAGCCGGCGTTCCGCCCGCGCGCCCTGTTCGAGCGCTTCAACATCGAGGTGCTGGCGACCACCGAGGGGCCGCTCGACCCGCTGGAACACCACAAGGCGCTGCAATCCTCCGGCTGGCGCGGCCGGGTGGTGACCACCTTCCGCCCCGACCCGGTGCTGGACCCCGACACGCCGGGCTTCCGCGCCA
>NZ_DASPMG010000387.1:0-3992 GCF_035627195.1 Azospirillum sp. | reverse complement strand
CGCGAGACGCTGCCGGAGGGCTTCCAGCGCTCCGAATACCTGCTGGAGCACGGCATGGTGGACATGGTCGTCCACCGCAAGGACCTGCGCGCCACGCTGATCCGCACGCTGGACCTGCTGATGCGCCCGCTGACGCTGGCGGCGCGCGACGAGGAGGACCTGGAAATCCCGGCGCTGCGCGCGGCCAGCGATTCGGCGGAGCCGGACCACGGCGTCCAGGCCGAGGCCGCCGACCGGACCGCCCGGCCGGCCGAAGCCGAACAGCCCGCATAGGACAGGACAGCACCGCATGGCCGTTTCGGAATCCCGCGCCGACCCGGTGCTCGAGCGGCTGAAGGGGTTGCACCCCAAGGTCATCGACCTGTCGCTGGACCGCGTGCACCGGCTGCTCGCCGCCCTCGGCCACCCCGAGCGGCGGTTGCCGCCGGTGCTGCACGTCGCCGGGACCAACGGCAAGGGCTCCACCCTGGCGTTCGCCCGCGCCATGCTGGAGGCCGCCGGGCACCGCGTGCACGTCTACACCTCGCCCCACCTCGTGCGTTTCCACGAACGCATCCGCTTGGCCGGGAAGCTCATCACCGACGAGCATCTGGCGGCGCTGCTGGAGGAGTGCGAGACGGCCAACGGCGGCGGGCCGATCACCTTCTTCGAGGTGACGACCGTCGCTGCCTTCCTGGCCTTCGCCCGCGAACCGGCCGACGCCGTGTTGCTGGAAACCGGGCTGGGCGGCCGGCTGGACGCCACCAACGTGGTGGACCGTCCGGCCGTCACAGCGATCACCCGCATCAGCTACGACCACCGCCAGTTCCTGGGCGACACCATCGAGGCGATCGCCGGGGAGAAGGCCGGCATCCTCAAGCCCGGCGTCCCCGCCGTGCTGGCGCCCCAGCCCGACGGTGCCGCGGCCCGCGTGCTGGCCGGGCGCGCGGCGGCCATCGGCGCGCCGGTGCACCCATGGTCGGTCGAGCCCACGGCAAGCGGCTTCCGCTTCGAAAGCCCCAGGCGGTGCCTGGACCTGCCGCGGCCGGGCCTGACGGGCGCGCACCAGATCGTCAACGCCGGGGTGGCGCTCGCGTGTCTCGACCACCTGCCGCTGGCGGTGGACGACGCGGCGGTGGCGCGCGGCCTTGCCGGCGCCGAATGGCCGGCGCGGTTGCAGCGGCTGACCCGCGGCCCGCTCCCCCAGGCGGTGCCGCCGGGGTGGGAGCTGTGGCTGGACGGTGGGCACAACGATTCTGCCGGCGAGGTGCTGGCGGCGCAGGTGGCGGCCTGGGCGCGGCAGGGGCCGGCGCTGCCGCTCGACCTCGTGTTCGGCATGCTGGCCAGCAAGGAACCGCAGGAGTTCCTGGCCCCCCTGACGCCCTTCGTCCGGCGTGTGCGCACCGTCGCCATACCCGGAGAGGAGGCCTCGCTGGGTGCCGCGGATGCCGCCGCGGCCGCGCGCGCCTGCGGCATCGCCGATGCCGAGCCGGCGGTGGACGTGGAATCGGCACTCGGCGCGCTCACGGCGGCTGCGGACGGCCCGTCGCGGGCGCTGATCTGCGGCTCGCTTTATCTGGCCGGATCGGTGCTGGTGGAGAACGGGTAGGAGATCAGCGGCGGCGCGGGCGGGCGGCGGGTTCGCCGTCCTTGTGGGCCGGGTCCCTGTGGCCTGCGTCCTTGTGGCCTGCGTCTTTTTCGGGGCGATCGAGTTCCAGCATCCCACGCAGCTTCGCCAGCGTCTCGTTCAGGTGCGAGATCCTGGCGGGCGGCTGGGGGATGGGCGGGAGCGGCTCCTCGGGCATCGCGTGGACGGCGGGCTCACCACGCTCCACCTCGTCCGTGTCGTCGGACGCAAGCTCGGGATCGCGGATGGCGAAGGACAGGATCTCGTCATCGGAAATGTCGTCCAGGTTTTCCTGCTCGTCTTCGGCGGGCTCATCCTCCTGGTCGGGCGGCGTCTCGCTTTCGTCCTCGTCCGCATCGCGGTGCCGGTCGGCGATCAGGCTGCGCAGCGCGGCGATGGTTTCGTCGAACGGCTCGTCGTCGTCATGCGCCGCCGGCTCGGCCCGCGCGGGCTCGGGATCTTCCGCTTGGGGTTCCTCCGGCTCCGGCTCCTCCGGCTCCGGCCCCTCCTCGGCGGCCTTTTCGACCAGGGCGCGCAGGGCCGCGAGGCTCAGCTCCATTTCGCTCGCCGAGGGCGGCGTGCTCTCGCGCGGGCGGAAGAACGGCTCGCGCTCCTCTTCCTCCTCAATGAGTTCGGCGATCACGGCGCGGGGATCGGGTGGCCGTTGGGCCGGCGACGGAAGGGCGGGCGCTTCGGCCTCCGCTTCCTTCTCAGCTTCGTCTTCGGCGATCAAGTCGCGCAACGCGGCAAGGCTGCGCTCGAAGGGGATATCCTCGTCCCCGGCGACAACGGTGTCGGGTTCCGGTACTGCCTGTACCTGCCCCTTATCGCCCTCGTCTTCGTCTTGTTCGGGGTGCGCGACGGTGCGCAGGGAGGCCATCGTGCGTTCGAACAGGTCGTCGTCCGCCCCGATGCCCTCGTCCGATTCCGCTTCGACCTCCGCCTCGCGCAACTGAGGCATCAGGTCGACGACATCGTCCTCCTCCTCCTCCGCCTCGACTGTATCCTTACCTGCGGGCGCACGGCCGCCGCGCACGGCATCGAGCAGCCCTTGCAGCGCGGCGATCCCGGCGTCGACGGTATCCTCGTCCTGCGGGGCGGGGGGCGGGGCGGCCAGCGGTCCGGGGCTGCTCTCCACGTCTTTGGAATGGCAGCGCGAACAGCGGTAGTGCGGGGCGATCGACAGCACCGGGTAACTCGGGCCGAAGCGCCGTTCCAGGTCGCCGCGCGCCAGCAGCCCTTCGTGACCGCAGTTGCGGCAACGCATCTGGATGTCGACGTCGATGTCGCGAAGGAACAGGATTCCGGCCATGGGCGCCAGTATACGCGGCGCGCTCCGGCCGGGCTACCCCGGCGGTGGCGTTTCCCCATTGACCGGGTGGCGCAGCGGCTTGATTTGCCGCTGAACCTTCGTGCGAAGCGTGCTATAAGCGACCCCGGCTGCGCCCGTAGCTCAGCAGGATAGAGCACAGGATTCCTAATCCTGGGGCCGTGGGTTCGAATCCCGCCGGGCGCACCATTTTTCCCCCACGTTCGTGTTCGGTGTTCACTGTCGCTTTCGCCTTTAGGCGGGAATTGGCGCTTATGCGTGAGAGAGCGACGTGCATAAGTGAGACGGATCAGGACTCTTCAGCGTCGCTGTCCCCAGCGCTTTCAGTGACTTGGCGGGGCCGTCGAGCGTTTCTGATGTGTCCCGCAGTCCCCACCTTTCGATTCGTCCTCGCGATCCCGATAATCGGTTCCGTCTCGCCTAAAGGCATCGCCGATTAGCTGTCCTCATTGAAGCCGCCGATTCGCCGGATGCGGCGAAGACGCTGGCGCCGGATTCCAGGATCATGGGCTCCCCTGTCTCTATCGATTAGGTGGAGCGATGGCCTGGAGGGATGACGACCGTTGGCCCGGACGGCCAGCTCCCTTGCCGGATGAGTCGATATCGTCCTGGTTCGCTCGGCTCGCCGGTGCGAACGGGCTGCCGCCCAGTGAGCTCTTTGCGATCCTCCAGCCCGGCGGCTACCGTTACCCACGGGATCTCGATCGTCACGCCGACGACGTGCTGCTCCACCGATTGGAGGAGGCGACCGGCATCGATGCGGAGCAGATCAGGCAGGGAACCTTCAGGCGCTGGGCCGGCCGTCTGTTCGGCACCGACGATGGTCTGGTCAAGCTGCCTTGGCTGCCGCCGGCTGGGCGGGAGGACGCCCGCCGCTCCTATGGACAGCAGGTCTGCCCTTGCTGCCTGACGGAGGACGCGCAACCCTACCTGCGCCTGACGTGGCGTCTGGGCTTCCTGGTCGCCTGCCCAAAGCACCGGCGTCTTCTGGTAGACCGCTGCACCTCCTGCGGCGAATCGGTCAACATCCTGCGCCGAAGCCGGACCGAAGGGATG
>NZ_DASPMG010000386.1:0-10616 GCF_035627195.1 Azospirillum sp. | reverse complement strand
CAGGGCACGATGGTAGTGGGCACGTGCGGCGTCCGGGCCGCCGGCGGCGCAGACGGCGGCGGCGAGGTTGGCGTGCGCCTCGGCCATGTCGCAACGCGCCGCGACCGCCCGGCGGAGCGCGGACACGGCTTCGGCGGGGCGGCCCAGGGCCAGCCGGACGGCGCCCAGGTTGGCGTACGCCGCCGGCGCGTCCGGGGCCAGGGCGGCGGCCTGGTGCAGGGCCAGTTCCGCGTCCGCGAAGCGGCGCAGCGCGCACAGCGCCAGGGCGAGGTCGAGGTGGTAGGCGGCGTGGCCGGGGACGAAGCTGATGGCCTGCCCGATGCAGTCGGCCGCCTCGCCGGCGCGGCCGGCGTGGAGTGCGGCGACGCCCAGCAGGTGCCACGCGTCCGGGTCCGTGGGCGTGCGCTCCAGCACCGCGCCCAGGTGCTCCTCGGCCTCGGCGGTCCGGCCGCTTTGCAGGGCCTGGACGGCGGGGCCGAGGACGTCGGTCGTCATGCGCGGTCGTCTCCGGTCGAAAGGACGGCTGGCGGCACTATCGCGCAAGGCCGGGTGGTTTTCATCTGCGATCATGTGCTTGATCCGTGCCCGCGGGCGTGCTTCCGTTCGGGCGCAGGACTGGTTTCGACGGCAGGATCCGCTTATCGATGACACGGCAGCCCTTGATCGGCCTGTTCACCGCCAGCTGGTTGCCGTTCGAGCGCGTGGAGCCGCTGCGCCTGCGCGCGCTGGCCGCCGAGGCGGCGCTGCAGGGCGCCGGCTTCTGCATCTTCCCGACCGACGGCGTGGATCTGCAAGGTGCACGCGTGCACGGCTGGACGCTGGCGCCCGACGGCTGGCGCCGGCAGGCGCTGCCGCTGCCCGACGTGGTCATGAACCCGCTGCCGCCGGCCGACGACATCGACCTGCGCGTCTATCAGGAGCTGTTCCGGCGCATTCCCTTCACCACCGTGCGCCTGCCCGACAAGGTCGGCGTGGCCGAGATGCTGAACGGCACGCCGCTGGCGCCGCACGTCATCCCGTTCCGCCCGCTGGACCGCGCCCGCGCGGCGGAGTGCCTGGACGAGTTCCTGGCCGAGCACGGGCGCATCGTGCTGAAGCCGGCGCGCGGGCGGCGCGGGAGCGGCATCCGCTTCCTGGCGCGCGTCGAGGGCGGCATCCTGGTGCGCGAGCAGGCCGGCGAGCGCACGGTGACGCTCGACGACCTCGTCCAGACGATCGGGGCGCAGGACGACGAGCCGTGGGTCCTGCAGAAGCTCATCGTGTCGCGGGCGCGCGACGGGCGCAGCTTCGACATCCGCGTGCACGTCCACAAGGACGGCGCCGGCGCCTGGGACGTGGTGCGCGCCTACGTGCGGCTGGGCGAGGCCGGGCTGTTGGTGGCGAACACCAGCCGGGGCGGCTACCAGGGCGACGTCGGGCACTTCTTCGCCGGGCTGAAGGACGCGGGGGAGGCGCTGGTGCAGCGGCTGAAGGCCGTGGCCCTGGCGACCGCGGCGGAACTGGACCGGCGGCACCAGTTCGCCATCGACGAGCTGGGCGTCGACCTGCTGGTGGACGGCGAACTGGGGATCTGGATCGTCGAGGTGAACACCCACCCGCAGAGCCGTTACCACGAGTTCGAGCGGGCACGCTTCGCCGTCGCCTACGCGCTGCACCGCGCGCGCACCCGCTATCTTCCGGGAGGGGGTGAACCCGGCCGGTCGGAGGGCTTGCCGGCCGGCTGAATCGCGGCCATTTTCATGGCGGCGCCGCAAGGACATAAGAACGGCGACGACAAGAACGGAGTGCGGGGGAGGAACGGCACTGATCGGGCGTTACGATCCGACGCTCGTTCTGCTGTCGGTGTTGCTGGCGGTCCAGGGGGCGTACGTCAGCCTGGCGCTGGCCCGCGACACGGCGGCCGAGACGGGGCTGCGGCGCCGGCTGATGCTGGCGGCGTCCTCGTTCGTGCTCGGCACCGGCATCTGGACCATGCATTTCGTCGGCATGCTGGCGCTGTCGCTGCCGGTTCCGGTCGACTACGACATCCTGCTCACCCTTATTTCGGCACTGGCCGCCATCCTCACCGTGGGCGTCGCCGTGGCGCTGGCGGTCGCCGGGCCGCCGTTGGGAACGAAGCCCGGGGTGAACCGCATCCTGCTGGCCTCCGTCGCCATGGGGCTGGGCATCGCCACCATGCACTACATCGGCATGCACGCCATGCGCATGCACGGCACGCTGGTGCACGACCCGCTGATCGTCGCGCTGTCGGTGGCGATCGCGGTGGCGTCGTCGGCGCTGTCGCTGTGGCTGGCCTTCGGGCATGGGCGCCGCGCGCCGCTGGTGGTGGCGGCGGTGGCCATGGCGCTGGCCATCTCGGGCATGCACTACACGGCCATGTGGGCGGCGGACTTCACGGACGGCGGGCACGTGGCGGCCGCGGGGGCAGGGGCGCCGGCCATCCCGTCGGGCGTGCTGGCGGTGGTGGTCGCGGTGGTGGCCTTCGTGATCTCCGCCGCCTTCCTGCTGGCGCTGGTGCCGGACGGCGCCGCGGCGCCGGGGGCGCGCAAACCGGGGCCGGCGCCGGTGGTGACGGTGGAGGAGCGGGACGGGCGCGTGCCGGTGCTGAAGAACGGCGCCACGGTGCTGCTCAGCCAGTCCGACATCGTGTCGGTGGAGGCGGACGCGCACTACAGCCGGCTGTTCGACGGGCAGGCGACGTACTTCTGCAACCTGTCGATTTCGGAGGTGGAGCGCCGCCTGGACCCGGCGCGCTTCATCCGTGTCCACCGCAGCCACATCGTGCGCAAGGAGGCCATAGCCGGCTTCCGTCGCGAGGGCAGCCACGGGCACGTGCGCCTGTCCTGCACCCCGCCGCGCGAAATCCCCGTGAGCCGCGGGCGGATATTGACGGTGCAGCAGACGCTGGGCGTGTGAAGGGGCGTTCCCCCGCCGTGGCGGGGGAACGCGTGTGGCGTCAACCCGCCTGCCAGACGATCTTGCCGGGGTTGGCCTGGAAGTCCATGTGGACGGTGACGGCGAGGTCGACGTGCACCTTGGCCGACGTGCCGTCGGTCTGGAAGCCGAAGTCCTCGACCACCTGATGGCTGGCGTAGCCGTCGGCGACCGTCAGCGTCCAGTCGCCGAGCAGCGGCCAGGCGCCGCGGAAGTCGTTGATGTGCATGGGGCAGTTGACCAGCGCCTGGTAGCAGGCCTTGCCGCTGTCGGCGGCGTCGCGGAACTGCTTCAGGTTCACCACCGGCACCGTGCCGGTCAGCAGCATCGCCGCCGCGTCGGCCACCACCACCATGCCCTCGGCCAGCCCGCCGGGCTCGACCAAGTTCTTCAGCACGTCGCCGGCGTCGGCCACGAGGTCGGCTAGCGTCTTCCACAGCCCGCCCAGGGAGGCCTGGGCGCTCTGCGCCGTCAGCAGCGGCGCCACCTCGCCCTGGCAATCCGAAGACAGCCGGTGGAACAGCATGGTCTCGGCCTGGAAGGTGGTCGGGCCGCTGCAGCCGTCGGGCACGGTGATGCGGCCCATCGACTTGGCGAAGCCCCAGCTCTCGCGCCCGCAGGCGATGGGGATCATCGCGTCCGGGAACATGTAGGGCATCCACACCAGAAGGCGCGGCAGGCGGCCCTTGCGGTGCTCGATCACCGGAAGCCAGAGCGAGGCCTCCTTGTAGGGGATCCAGCCGAACTCCTCGGTCGGGCTGGTGCAGCGGCCCACCGACAGGAAGTTGGCGGCGGCGAAGGGGCCCAGCACCTCGTACCGCACGGCGCCGCCGCTGGCGGCGTTGAGGATCTTGTCCACCAGGGCCTGGGTGCGCGCCGGATCGGCGCGCACGAAGAACAGGGTGGAGTAGCTGTCGTCGAAGACGCCGGGGGCGGCGATCGACACCTCCCCGTGGCCGCGGAAGGAGACGTAGTCGGGCAGGGCCATCACTTCGCTCCGTTCAGCCAGTTTTCGCCGGAGATGTACAAGGGCTCACCCGAGATGGCGCGGGCCGCCTGCATGCCGGACATGACGGTGGCCTCGACGCAGGAGGTGTTGAGGCCGGTGCGGATCCAGCAGCCGGCGAGGTAGAGGTTGTAGAACCCGCTCTCGTCCGTGCGCAGGCGCCATTGGGTGGAGCCGACGGCGCTGCCCGGCAGCGTCTCCGTGGGATCGACGTTGGAGCGGATGATCTGGTTGCGGAAGCGCTCCACCCCCTCGCCGTTCGCCGGGTCGTCCAGCATGTTCCAGTCGAAGCCGGACGCGGTCATCGCCTTGGGCCAGAAATAGCGGGCGTAGCCGTTCAGCCAGTCCACGCCGCTCTGCGTCACCGTATCCAGCGCCCTGGCCGGCACCGACAGATCGGTGGAGGGCTGGGCGACGAGGTCGGTCTTCCAGACGCCGCAGATGTAGTGCACCGACTTCGGCCGGGGTGCGGCGGTGTCGGTCCACGGCTCGTACTTCAGGGTCTGCTGCATCTCGGCCCAGATCGACCAGGGCTCCGGCCCGGCGACGGCGGCGGGGCGCTCCACCTCCCAGCCGAGGCCGGGGAGGTCGGGGCCGCACCACAGCTGCATGGACATGGTGGGGATGATGCCGATGTTCTCGGTCATCGCGTTGAAGCGCGGCCGGGCGGCCTGCAGGGCGGCGGCCAGCGTCGGCTCGTCGTTCATCTTCTTGAAGCCGCCCAGGGAGATGCCGAGGACGGCGATGTCGAAGTCCTTGCCGCGCTGGAGCACCTCCTCGCCCACCGGCGGGACCGGGCACCAGTGCGACTCGAGGTTGGACTTGTGGTCGTCCAGCACCTTCTTGATGGCCGCGCCGTTCTCGATCTGCTCCCAATAGGGCTCGATCGGCCAGACGTGCAGGATCTTGCCGTCGCCCTCGCGCCGGACGATGCCGGTGGCGCGGTAGGCGTCGTCGCCGCCGATGACGTTCACCTGCTTGGCGAGGCGAATGCGGTCCACCAGGGCGCCGTCCTCGGTCAGGCCCAGTTCCTCGACGCGGCGGAAGAACTTCACCTTCACGCCGCACTGCTGGAGAAGCTGGTAGATGGGGGCGACGATCACCTCCCCCATGCCGGCTTCCATGTTGAAGAGCACGGCTTCCTTGCAGGTGGCGTACATGCGCAGGCAGCTGAGCGAGGCCACGCCCGCCGCCCAGTCGGGCGCGTGGAAGTCGCCGTCCTTGTACTGCATGAAGGTGTCGTAGCAGGTGCGCAGCGAGCAGCACTTGGCGAGGTTCTCAGGGACGCCGCCGTGGTTGATCAGCCACTGCGTGAATTCCTGCGAATCCAGCTCGTCCGCCGTCTTGCCCTCGATGATGTAGTCGGAGATGACGCCGGTGGCGAACGGCACCATGAAGGTCAGGAAGTCGCGCGCCACGAGGCTGCTGGGCAGGCTGTCGATGGCGCGGTTGATCTGGCGCAGCAGCCACAGGATGCCGCGGTAGCTGTCGGCCGTCGCGGTGGCGTCGTCGCCCTTGTCCAGCGCGGCGCGCGCCCAGCGGTGGGCGACCACGGCGGCGTCCTGCACGGTGGCGATGGCGGCGCCCTTCAGCAGCGCCTCCGCCTGTTCGATGTGGCGGACCTGCTTCTCGCCCCAGGCGATGATGCTGTCGCGGAAGCCGCGGGCCAGCGGTTCGGGCAGGGCGCGGTGGTCGTCGGGGACCGTGGGGATGGCGGCGTCGACGGTGCCCGGCACCAGCTTGCCGTTGACGACGAGGCCGGTCAGCTCGTTCCAGTTGGTGAAGACGTCGCGGATCAGTCCGACCAGCGACACCACAGCCTGACGCGGCGTGGGCATGACGTTGCCGTCGCCCGGCGTGCCGCCCAGGTGCGGCCACGTCAGCGGCCAGTACGCGGGGCTGCCGTCTTCCAGCTGCATGCCGATGGGGGTGAAGTCGTGCCGCTTCAGCGCGTCGCGCCACGTGCGCAGCGCCTCCGTCTCCGGCGGGTTCAGCGCCGTGAAGACGTCCTGCATCATCTTGAAGGCGTTGTTGTAGTAGCCGAACCAGACGTGCAGGCCATGTTCCTGTATGCGGCCGTAGCGGTCGCGTCCGGTGGCCCCCTTGCCGCCCAGGCGCCAGCCCATCTGGTAGACGGTGACGTCGAAGCGGTCGCGCAGCTCTTGCGTGTTGCACAGATGATAGGCCGTGGTCAGCGAACCGACGCCGCCGCCCAGAATCGCAACCTTGATCTTCCCCATGGGTCCCCCGCTGTGTATGCCGCCTTCGGCTTCGCACGCCACTGTGCGCACGCAACCGGCCGGCAACAATTCCGGATGCATCTTAGGACGAATTGTCGCGATTCGCATCGTTTGTGCGCGTTGGCCGCAGCAAAACGTGTGGGCGGGTTGTCACACATTCGTCACGGTAGAAAAGACTGTGGGCGTGGGGCTTTGCCCGCTTGCATGGCCGTGTTGGCCCACCCTACAATTCCCGGCGACAAGAGGCGCGCCGGGCGGCCACCGTGCCGTGCGCCAGGGACCTGTGGGAACTCTGCACTTTGACGTCGCTGCCTGGCTATCGCGTGCTGGAGACGCTGCACACCGGCACCCGTTCGACGGTGCTGCGGGCCGTGCGCCAGCAGGACGGGCTGCCCGTCGTCTGCAAGCTGCTGGGGCAGGAGCTGGCGGCGCCGGAGGATCTGGCGTCGTTCCGCCGCGAATACGCCATCACCCGCCGCCTGCGCCACGCGGAGATCGTGGAGGCGCTGGACTGCGTGCCGCACGGCGGCGGCATGATGATGGTGTTCCGCGACATCGGCGGCACCTCGCTGGACGTGCTGTACGACCGCCGCAGGATGGACGTCGGCACCTTCCTGGACATGGCGCTGCGCGTGGTCGACGCGCTGGCCTGCATCCACGACGCCGGCATCGTGCACAAGGACATCAACCCGTCCAACATCGTGTGGAACGCGCCGGGCGGGCAGCTGAACGTCATCGATTTCGGCATCGCGTCGGAGCTGTCGCGCGAGGAGGCGGCGGGGGCCGCCGACTCCGTCGAAGGCACGCTGGCCTACATGGCGCCGGAGCAGACCGGGCGCATGAACCGCGCCATCGACTACCGCGCCGACTTCTACGCGCTGGGCGCCACCTTCCACGAATGCCTGGCCGGCCGCCCGCCGTTCGAGGGGCGCGACGCGCTGGAGCTGGTGCACTGCCACATCGCCCGGGCGCCCGTGCCGGTGCACAAGCTGAACCCGGCGGTGCCGGAGGCGCTGTCGGCCATCGTCGCCCGGCTGCTGGCCAAGGACCCGGAGGACCGCTACCAGAGCACCTTCGGCCTGCGCGCCGACCTGGAGCAGTGCCAGGAGGAATGGCAGGCGAACGGCGCGGTGGAGCCGTTCCCGCTGGGCCGGCGCGACGTGCGGCCGGTGCTGCGCATCCCGCAGAAGCTGTACGGCCGCACCGCGCAGTTCCGCGTGCTGCACGACGCCTTCACCCGTGTCGCAGCGGGCGGGCACGAGCTGCTGCTGGTCGCCGGCTATTCGGGCGTGGGCAAGTCGGCGCTGGTGCGCGAGCTGCACAAGCCGGTGGTGGCCCGGCACGGCTTCTTCGTTTCCGGCAAGTTCGAGCAGCTGAAGCGCGACATCCCCTACGCGCCGCTGATCCGCGCCTTCCAGGACCTGGTGCGGCAGACCGCGGCCGGCGGGCCGGAACGGCTGGAGGCGTGGCGGGGCAAGCTGCGCGCGGCGCTGGGTCCGAACGGCCGGCTGATCACCGACGCCATCCCGGAGGTGGAGCGGCTGATCGGCGCGCAGCCGCCGGTGCCCGACCTGGGCCCGGCCGAGGCGCATGAGCGGTTCGTCTACGTCTTCCGCAACTTCGTGCGCGTCTTCGCGGGGCCGGAGCATCCGCTGGTGCTGTTCCTGGACGACCTGCAATGGGCCGATCTGGCCTCGTTGCGGCTGCTGGAAGGGCTGGTGGCGGACGGCGACCTGCGGCACCTGATGGTGGTCGGCGCCTACCGCGACACCGAGGTGGACGGCGCGCACCCGCTGCGCCACGCCCGCGACGCGCTGGAGAAGGCCGGCGTGCGCATCCAGGAGGTGACGCTCGCCGGGTTGGACGAGGACGCGGTGGTGCAGTTGCTGTCCGACACGCTGCACAGCGCGCCGGAACGGGTGCGGCCGCTGGCCGTGCGGCTGACCGCCAAGACGCTGGGCAACCCGTTCTTCCTGGGCCAGTTCCTGGAGTCGCTGGAGCGGCGCGGGCTGATCGCCTTCAACCGCGTCACCGGCGCCTGGGCCTGGGACCTCACCGCCATCGAGCGGCAGGAGCTGGAGCAGATGGCGGCGGACGTGGTGACGTTCGTCGTGCAGCGTATCCGCGAGCTGCCGGGCGAGACGCTGGCGGTGGTGCCGACGGCGGCGTGCATCGGCAACGCCTTCGACCTGGGCACGCTGGCCGAGGTGACCGGCCACGCGCCGGCCGACACGGCGGTGGCGCTGTGGCCGGCGCTGCTGGCCGGGCTGGTGGTGCCGCTGGACGACGCCTACCGCTACGCCGACGTGGGCGGGGTGGAGGTGCGCGTCTCCTACCGCTTCGTGCACGACAGGGTGCAGCAGGCCGCCTACTCCCTGCTGGGGGACGAGGAGGCGCTGGCCTGCCACCTGAAGGTCGGGCGGGCGCTGCGGCACGGGGGGGAGAGCGGCGAGCGGCTGTTCGACATCGCCAACCACCTGAACCGCGCGTCCGGCCTGATGGACGCGGCGGAGCGCGAGGAACTGGCGGAGCTGAACCTGCGGGCCGGCGAGGCGGCGCGGGCGTCCGCCGCGCACGGGCCGGCCATGGCCTATCTGAAGGCGGGCATCGGCCTGCTGCCGCCCGACGCCTGGGCGCGGCGTTACGATCTGGCGCTGGCGCTGAACGTCACGGCGGCGGACATCGCCGCGGTGAACGGCGACGCGACGCTGACGCAGCGCGCGGCGGAGGCGGTGCTGACGCGGGCGCGCGGCGACCTGGACCGGGCGCGGGCGCATCTGGCGCTGATCCAGCTGCACGTGGCGCGGCAGAACCTGCCCGACGCGGTGGCGGCGTGCCGCGCGGCGCTGCTGCTGCTGGACAGCGCGGTGCCGGAGAAGCCGACCATGGGCCACGTGCTCATGGAGGTGATGAAGACCAAGCTGGCCTTGCGCGGGCGCAGCGAGGACGCGCTGGTGGGCCTGCCGCCGACCGCCGACCCGCGGCTGCTGACCATCGGCAACGCCATGTCGCGCGCGCTGGCGACGACGTACCTGCACGACACCAACCTGTTCACCATCATGGTGCTGCGGCTGGTGCGGCTGTCCGCCACGCAGGGGCCGCAGCCGGCGTCGTGCATCGCGTACGCCACCTACGGCCTGATCTGCTGCGCGGTGTTCGGCGACATCCCCGGTGGTGCCTTGTTCGGGCGGGTGGCGCTGCGCCTGCTGGACCGGCTGCCGGACACCAGTGCCGCGCGCTGCCAGACGCTGTTCGTCGCCAAGCTGTTCATCGAGGTGTGGCACCGCCCGGTGGCCGACACGCTGGACGATTTGCTGGACGCGCACCGCATCGGGCTGGAGACCGGCGACCTGGAGTACGCCGCCTATTGCCTGAACAACACGGTGGCGCAGCACGTCCTCCTGGGCCGGCGCCTGCGCGCCGTGCGCGACACGGCGGCCGAGTACCACGCGATCTGCGCCAAGCTGAACCAGGAAACCGCCATCGGTGCCCTGAAGCCCTACCGGCAGGCCATATCCAACCTGCTGGGCGAGGCGGAGGACCCGACCGCCTTCGCCGGGCCGCTGCTGGTGGAGAGCGTGGACGTCGCCGACCTGACGGCGCGCGGCAACCTGCTGGCGGTGGAGATCACCTACGCGCAGCTCGCCTACCTGAACCTGCTGTTCGGCAAGCTGGACCGGGCGCGCCACTACGCGGCGCTGCGCCGCCGCCACGCCGACCGGGCGAACGGCATGGCGATGGGGCTGCGCAGCGCCACCATCGGCGCCATCATCGACTGCGCCGCCTGGGACCGGCTGAGCCGCGCCGAGCAGCGGCGGGCGTGGTTCGGCGGCAGCCGGGTGGAGCGGCAGCTGCGCCGGGCGGCGCAGCACGCGCCGGCGAACTTCACCCACCTGCACCGGCTGCTGCAGGCCGAGCGGCTGCGCGCCGCCGGACGGGTGGAGCGGGCGTGGCCGCTGTACGTGCAGGCGATCGAGGCCGCGCGCGAGCATGGCTATGTCCACGACGAGGCGTTCGCCTGCGAGCGGGCCGGCGGGCTGGCGCTGGAGCGGGGCGACCGCACGACGGCGCGCGCCCTGCTGAATCGGGCGCGGCACGCCTATGTGCGCTGGGGTGCGCTCGCCAAGGTGCAGGCGCTGGACGTGCATCTGGTGGAGCTGTTCGGGGAGGCGGTGCCGTCCGACGACACGGAAGCCGCGGCGGTGCCGTCCAGCACCCACCGGCGGCGCCGCTCGACCTCCGCTGGGAACACGACGGGCGCGCATCTGGTGGACGTGGCGACGGTCATCCGCGCTTCCCAGGCGCTGGCGCAGGACATCCGCCTGGGCGACCTGCTGCGCGCGCTGATGCAGATCGTCATCGCCAACGCCGGCGCTTCCAAGGGCTACCTGCTGCTGGAGACGGAGGGCGAGTGGCGCATCGAGGCGGAGGCGGCC
>NZ_DASPMG010000385.1:0-8964 GCF_035627195.1 Azospirillum sp. | reverse complement strand
GATGCGGACCGTCGCGGCGCTGAAGGACGTCGGCCGCCGCATGGTCGCCGTCGGCCCGCACGGTTCCACCACGCCCAAGGCCACCCTGCGCAAGCTGGGGGTCGAGGCGGTGGTGATGGGCGAGTGCGAGGAGGTGCTGGTCCGCATGGCGGCATGCGCCGACTGGCGCACGCTGCAGCACCTGTGCGTGTGGGATGGTGGCGAGGTCCGCGTGAACGGCGGCCCGGCGGCGACGGCCTTCGCCGACCTGCCGGCGCTGCGCTGGCCGGACGAATGGGTGAAGCGGCACCACCACCACCATCACCGCTTCGACGGCGCCCCGACGGCGCCGGGGGCGGAGATGGAGACCTCGCGCGGGTGCCCCTACAGCTGCACCTTCTGCGCCAAGGAGAACTTCCGCGACGCCTACCGCAAGCGCCCGCTGCCCGTCATCCTGGAGGAGCTGGACGGGCTGATCGCGCAAGGTGTGGAGTACGTCTACTTCATCGACGAGATCTTCCTGCCCAACCAGCCGCTGCTGGAGGCGCTGGCAGAGCGGCCGGTGAAATTCGGCATCCAGACCCGGCTGGACCTGTGGAAGCCGCCGATGATCGAGCTGCTGGGCCGCGCCGGCTGCGTGTCCATCGAGGCGGGCGTGGAGAGCCTGAGCGTGGAGGGGCGCGCCGCGCTGGACAAGAAGTGCCGCATGGGCACGGACGAGCTGAGCCAGCGCCTGATCCTGGCCAAGACAGTCGTGCCCTTCGTGCAGGCCAACCTGATCCGCACGGAAAGCGACGACCCGGCCGAGATCAAGGAATGGCGGGCGATGATGCTGGAGCACGGCGTGTGGTCCAACGACCCGGTGCCGCTGTTCCCCTATCCCGGCTCTCCGGAATACCGCCTGCGCTGGGGCCTGCCCGACGACGAGGCGTGGGAGCGCGCGGTGGACCACTACCTGACCCACCACGGCGCCTTCTGCGACCTGCAGGACGAGCGCCCCCTGCCGATCCGGGAACTGGAAACGGTGGCGGGGGACGACTGAGGTGACGGCCGCCGCACACCCCCGCCGTGTCCTGATGACCGCCGACGCCGTCGGCGGCGTCTGGGATTACGCGCTGGAACTGGCGCGCGGGCTGGCGCGGGCGGGGGTCGGCACCTCGCTGGCGGTGATGGGCGGCGGCGTCGACCACCGCAAGCGCGCCGCCGCCGCGCGCATTCCGGGCCTGACGCTGGACGAGGCCCCCTTCCGCCTGGAATGGATGGCCGACCCGGACGCGGACCTGCTGAAGGCCGGCGACTGGCTGCTGGACCTGGAGCGCAAGATCCGCCCCGGCGTCGTGCACGTCAACGGCTACGCCCAGGCGGCGCTGCCGTTCCGCGCCCCGGTGCTGTGCGTCGGGCATTCCTGCGTGCGCTCCTGGTGGCAGGCGGTGCATGGGGAGGACGCGCCGGCCGGCTGGGACCGCTATTCTGCCCGCGTGGCCGACGGGCTGCGCCTTGCCGACCTCGTGGTGGCGCCGACGCACGCCATGCTGGACACGCTGGGCCGCCTCTACGGCGACCTGCAGCGCCGCCGGATGATCCACAACGGCCGCGACGCCGGCCTCTACCGCCCCTTGCCCAAGCAGCCCTTCATCCTCAGCGCCGGGCGCGTGTGGGACAAGGCCAAGAACATCGCGGCGCTGGACGCCGCCGCCCCGCGCGTGGACTGGCCGGTGGTGGTGGCCGGCGACGCGTCCGGGCCGGACGGCAGCGTGCGCACGCCGCGCCACGTCCGCCACCTCGGCCGCGTGCCTTCGGAGGAGCTGGCGCGCTGGTTCGGCCGCGCCGCCGTCTTCGCCCTGCCCGCCCGTTACGAGCCGTTCGGGCTGGCCGCGCTGGAGGCGGCGTTCGCCGGCTGCGCCCTGGTGCTCGGCGACATTCCGACGCTGCGGGAGTTGTGGGACGGGGCGGCGGTGTTCGCCGACCCGGACGACCGCGACGCGCTGGCGCGCGAACTCAACCGCCTCGCCGCCGATCCCCGGCGCCGGCAGGCGCTGTCCGTCGCCGCGCGGCGGCGGGCGCATACGTACACCGCCGCCCGGATGACGCGCGGCTATCTGGACGCGTACGCCACCCTGCTGAACAGGACGCACGCGAACATGAACCAAAGCCCCTCCCCCCTCGCGGGGGAGGGGTTGGGGAGAGGGGGATTTACGCCCGGCAGGGCGGAAGAAGAGTTCCTGGCCGCTGCGCGGCGCCACCCTCTCCCCAACCCCTCTCCCGTCAAGGGAGAGGGGCTTAAGAGGGGGCGTACTTCGCTCTAAGCCCCGTGGCTTACGGGTAGGCTACCCCCGTGCGGAGCGATTACCGCTTTTCCCGGGCTTCGCAGACGGGTCGCCACACGAAACCATGGGCACGACACGCGGCCCCGGCCGCGCCACACCAACGACAAGCGGAAGCCGATGCGCTTCGTTCTCTTCTGCCACTCCCTCGTCTCCTGCTGGAACCACGGCAACGCCCATTTCCTGCGCGGCATCGTCCGCGAGCTGATGGCCCGCGGCCACGCCGTGCGCGTGCTGGAGCCCGCCGACGGATGGAGCCGGTCCAACCTGCTCGCCGACGGCGGTCCGGCCGCCGTGGACGACTTCCACGCCGCCTTCCCCGGCATGACGTCCGAGACCTATAGCCCCGCCACCCTCGACCTGGAGGAGGCGCTGGACGGGGCCGACGTCGTGCTGGTGCACGAATGGACCGATCCGGCGCTGGTCGCCCGCATCGGCCGGCACCGGGCGCGGGGCGGGCGCTACCGCCTGCTGTTCCACGACACGCACCACCGCGTCGTGTCGAAGCCGGAGGAGATGGCGGCGCTCGACCTCTCCGCCTACGACGGCGTGCTGGCCTTCGGCGAGGTGCTGCGGGAGCGCTATCTGCGGCTGGGGTGGACCGGCCGCGCCTGGACGTGGCACGAGGCCGCCGACACCGCCCTGTTCCGCCCGATGCCCGGAGCGCCCGAGGACGGCGACCTCGTCTGGGTCGGCAATTGGGGCGACGGCGAGCGCACCGCCGAACTGCACGAATTCCTGCTGGGTCCCGTCCGCGATCTCAAGCTGCGCGCACGGGTGCACGGCGTGCGCTACCCGGGCCACGCGCTGGAGGCGCTGAAACGGTCGGGCATCGCCTACGCCGGCTGGCTGGCCAACCACAAGGCGCCCGCCGCCTTCGCCCGCCACCGGGTGACCGTGCACGTGCCGCGCCGCCCCTATGTGGAGGCGCTGCCCGGCATCCCGACCATCCGCGTGTTCGAGGCGCTGGCCTGCGGCATCCCGCTGGTCTCCGCCCCCTGGAACGACGCGGAAGGGCTGTTCCGGCCCGGCGCCGACTACCTTGTCGCCCGCAACGGCACCGCCATGGCGGAGCTGCTGCGCGTCCTGCTGAACGAGCCGGCCATGGCCGCGAGCATCGCGCGGTCCGGCCTGGAGACCATCCGCCGCCGCCACACCTGCGCGCACCGGGTGGAGGAGCTGTTGTCCGTCTGCCGCACGCTCGGCGTCACCACCGGCATCGCCAACACCGACATCGCCACCACCGACATCAAGGAGGGCATCGTCTGATGGCCGGTCTCGAGATCGCGTTCTTCGGTTCGAGCCTGGTTTCGGCCTACTGGAACGGCGCCGCGACCTATTACCGGGGCATCATCCGGGCGCTCGCCATGCGCGGCCACCGGGTGACCTTCTACGAGCCCGACGCCTACGACCGGCAGAAGCACCGCGACATCCCCGATCCCCCCTGGGCGCGCGTCGTCGTCTATCCGGCCACCGAGGACGGCCTCAACGGCGCGCTCGACCACGCGCGCGGCGCCGATGTGGTGGTGAAGGCCAGCGGCGTCGGCGTCTTCGACGACGAGCTGGCGGCCGGCGTGCTGTCGATCCGCCGCCCGGACGGTTTGGCCGTCTATTGGGACGTGGACGCGCCGGCCACCCTGGCGCAGCTCGACGCCGAGCCTGAGCAGCCGCTGCGCGGCCTGATCCCGAAATACGACCTCGTGCTCACCTACGGCGGCGGGCCGCCGGTGGTGACGGCGTTCAAGGCGCTGGGGGCACAGGCCTGCGTGCCCATCTACAACGCGCTCGATCCGGCCACGCACCACCCCGTGCCCTTCGACGCCCGCTTCTTCGCCGACCTGACCTTCCTCGGCAACCGCCTGCCCGACCGCGAGGCGCGGGTGGAGCAGTTCTTCCTGGACGCCGCCGGGCGGCTGCCGGACAAGCGCTTCCTGCTGGGCGGCAACGGCTGGCACGACAAGCCGCTGCCGGGCAACGTGAAGGCCATCGGCCACGTCTACACCGCCGACCACAACGCGCTGAACTGCGCCGCCGTGGCGGTGCTGAACATCTCGCGCGAGAGCATGGCGCGGATGGGCTATTCCCCCGCCACCCGCGTGTTCGAGGCGGCCGGCGCCGGCGCCTGCCTGATCACCGACGAATGGGTGGGCATCGAGACGTTCCTGGAACCCGGCACGGAGGTGCTGGTCGCCCGCGACGGTGCGGCGGTGGCCGAACACGTGGCGGCCCTGACGCCGGAGCGTGCGCACGCCATCGGCCAGGCGGCGCTGAAGCGCGTGCTGGCGCACCACACCTACGAACAGCGCGCCGTGCTGGTGGAGGCGCTGCTGTCCGGCACCGACGCCGCCCATTTCCGCCATGTGGAGGGTGTGTGATGGCCCGTGCACTCGACGTTGTCGTCCTCGGCCTGTCCATCACCTCCTCCTGGGGGAACGGGCACGCCACCACGTTCCGCGCGCTGCTGAAGGGCATGGCGGCGCGCGGCCACCGCGTGCTGTTCCTGGAGCGCGACAAGCCCTGGTACGCCGACAACCGCGACCTGCCCAGCCCCGACTACTGCGACGTCGCCCTCTACGACAGCCTGGACGAGCTGGCCGACCGCTACGCCGACACGGTGCGCCGCGCCGACCTCGTCATCGTCGGCTCCTACGTGCCGGACGGCGTGGAGGTGGGCGACTGGGTGCAGCGCACGGCGCACGGCGTCACCGCCTTCTACGACATCGACACGCCGGTGACCGTGGCCCGGCTGGAGCGCGGCGACACCGAATACCTGTCGGCCGGGCAGATCCCCGGCTACGACCTCTACCTCTCCTTCACCGGCGGCCCGATCCTCGACCGGCTGGAGCGGCAGTTCGGCGCGCAGCGCGCCCGCGTGCTGTACTGCTCGGTCGATCCCGAGGGCTATTACCCGGAGCTGGGGCCGGTGCGCTGGGACCTCGGCTACCTCGGCACCTACAGCCCCGACCGCCAGCCGACGCTGGACCGCCTGCTGGTCGAGCCGGCGCGGGCGTGGGAGCGCGGCTCCTTCATCGTCGCCGGGCCGCAGTACCCCGACGGCATCGGCTGGCCGGAGAACGTGGCGCGAGTGGAGCACCTGCCGCCGGCCGAGCATCGCCGCTTCTACAACGCGCAGCGCTTCACGCTGAACGTCACCCGCGCCGACATGGTCGCCGCCGGCTGGTCGCCCAGCGTGCGCCTGTTCGAGGCGGCGGCCTGCGGCGTGCCGATCATCTCCGACCCCTGGAACGGCCTGGAGACGCTGTTCACCCCCGGCGAGGAGATCCTGATCACGAACGACGGCGAGCAGGTCATGCGCTGGCTGCGCGACACCCCCGGCCAGCGCGCCCGCGCCATCGGCCGCGCCGCCCGCCGCCGCGTCATGGCCAGCCACACCGGCGTCCGCCGCGCCGCGGAGCTGGAGGGATACGTGGCCGAAGTGCGCGGGATGCCCCTGTCGGCGCGGGCGTTGTGACGGCCCGACGTCACCCGTTTTCCGCCCGGATCTCCTGCACCAGGAACCGCACCGTGGCGTCGAAATTGGGCTTCGCCCCGCCTTCCGCCGGGATGCCGGCGAACACGTCCTCGCCGGCCAGCCAGCGGGCCTCGGCGTCGGGGGTCTGCAGCACGCGGTTCAGCCCGGCGTTCAGCTCGTACGCCGCGGCCGGCAGCCCGGCCAGCGTCAGCGCGGCGCGCAAGCTCGCCTGATAGGCGCTGCGCAGCTCCAGGCCGGCGGCGGGGCCGGGCAGGCCCTCGCCGCTGTTGGCGCCGAAGGCCCGCGCGCAGGCCTCCGCGTCGAAGCTGGCGAGGCTGCGGCAGGAGCTGGGCCGCACGGCGTAGACGCCGCACGCCCCGTCCTCCAGCAGCGGGCAGAACCGCGGCTCGGCGAAGCGCTCGGCCAGGGTGCGGCCGTGCGTCACGGCGTCCGCCTCGGCCACGCGGGCGGCGACGGCGGCGCGGCGCGGGCCCTTCAGGCTGCGGGCGATCAGGAACAGCTCCGGCGCCGTCACCGCCACGTAGCTGACGCAGCAGTGCGCGCAGCCCCGGCGGCAGGCCGCCGGCTCCGGCTTGGCCCAGCGCAGCGCGGTGTCGAAGCCGGCGTGGATGGCGGCCGCCGCGTCGCCCGCGCGCGTCGCCTCGCCGCGCGCCAGGATGCGCAGCAGCCGCCGCGCCTCGGCGAGCAGCGGGGCGGCGTCCTCGTTCAGCGGGATGCCGTGGCGCAGCAGGCGTTCGTCGTCGCGCTCCTGCTGGCGGCGCTGCTGGCGGGTGAGCGCCACCGGATCAGCCCGCACCACCGGACGGCCGGCGCATGCGGTAGAGCACGTGCGGCAGCCCGGCGTGGATGAAGTCGCGCTCGAAGGCGAAGCCGGCCTTCTCCATCACCCGGCGCGAGGCGGCGTTGGAATGCTGGGTGAAGGCGACGAGGTGCGGGAACATCAGCCGGTCGAAGGCGATGCGCACGATGCCCTGCGCCGCCTCGGTCGCCAGCCCCTGCGCCCAATGCTCCGGCATCAGGGCGTACAGCAGCTCCGTCTCCTCGTAGCCGTCGATGACCTTGCGGCGCAGCCCGGCGCGCCCGGCGAAGGCGCCCGTCTCCCGGTCGCGCAGCGTCCACACGCCATAGCCGTGGCGGTCCCAGTGGTCGATGACGCGCTCCAGGAACGCCTGCGTCTGCTCCAGCGTCCACGCCTTGCCGCCCAGCGTCTCCATGACCTTGGGGTCGGTGTGCATGCGCGTCAGGTCGTCCAGGTCGTCCGGATGGGCACGCGCGGCCACCAGGCGTTTCGTCTCGAACGTCGCGACCACCGTGCCCCTCCTCCCTTGCCGTCACCCCGCGGGCGAATCGAGCCGCCCCGTCACCACCGCCCCGTCACAACTATAGGATCGGCCACCGCCGCGCGGGCGAGGCGGAAGCGCTCCCGCCCCTCCAGCAGCCGTTCCACCATCCGCACCGTGCGCGCCGCCGCCTTGTCCGCCGCCAGAGTACCCGTCGGCAGCACGCGCACGCGCCGCCGCAGCGACGCGTCGTCCCGCGCCGGCAGCGCGGCGCGGCGCATCGCCCGCGCCCGCACCTTCGCCCCGGTGCCGGGGCTCATGCGCTCGCTGGCATGGGCAAGCTGTTCCGTGCGGCGCTCCAGGTCAACAGCGATGTCATCGGCCAGCGCCCGGTCCGCCCCCACCGCCTCCGCCAGTTCGTCCAGCAGGCCCCGCGCCTCCCAGCGCGGGGTCCGGCCGGACGACCACGCCTCGCGCAGCTCGGCCGCCTGGGCGCGCCGGCAGTCCATCAGCCGGTCGAACGCGGTGCGGAGCGCTCCCAGCCGGTGCACCTCGGCGTCCGCGTCGGCCAGCACGGCATTGTACAGCCGGCCGCGGTCGCGGGTGCGCGCCCGGCGCGCCTGCCAGTAGGCGCCCGCTTCCGCCGCGTCCGTCACCTCCGCCGGGCTGCCGGCGAACCCCTGCCCGGCCGTGTCCAGCGCCTTGCGGTGGACGAAGCAGGCGTCCGACGGCTGGGCGTAGCGCGACCCGGTCATGGCGCAGCCGCCCAGCATCGCCATCCCGGCCATCATGCCCGCCACCAGCACCACGGCGCGAACCCCACGTCCACCGCTGAGAACCGGCATGGACAACCCCCGATCGCATCGCTGCCAGGACTTCACCGGCACCGACATGTAATGCGCGGGAGGCCGGGCGCCGAACGGCATTCGGCCTTAGCCCGCCGGGGGTGCTACATGCCGGGCTCGTACACGATGACCCGGTTACGCCCTTCGCGCTTGGCGCGGTACAGCGCCAGGTCGGCGCGGTGGATGGCCTTCTCCAGCGTGTCGACGGAATGGTCGGCCCCGGCGATGCCGATGCTGGCGGTCAGGTGGAACCGCCCCTCCGGCCCCGGGATCGGCATCTTGGCGAGGTGGCGGCGCAGCCGTTCGGCCACCACGCGGGATTCGTCGCCGGTGGTGCCGGGCAGGATGATGACGAACTCCTCGCCGCCCAGCCGGCCCAGCACGTCGTATTCGCGCAGCATGGCCGAACAGGCGCCCGCCACCATGCGCAGCGCGTCGTCGCCGGTGGCGTGGCCGTAGGTATCGTTGATGCGCTTGAAGTGGTCGACGTCCAGCACCAGCACCGACATCGGCTCGTTGAAGCGCTGGGCGCGCGACATCTGCTGGCGCGCCAGCTCCATGAAGGAGCGGCGGTTGTAGATGCCGGTCAGCGGGTCCTTGGAGGCCATGTCGCGCAGCGCCTCCTCCATGTTGCGCCGCTCGGTGTAGTCGTAGATCCAGGCGAGGTTGACCTGCACGCCGTGGATCGACGCCTGGTTCACCGTGAACAGCGTCCAGAAGGTGGACCCGTCGGCCTTCTTGAACTGCACCTCCATGTTGACGACGGAGCCGGACACCTTCAGCCGCTCCACCACCCGGTTGCGCTGGTGCTCGTCCACATAGAAGTCGCGGGCGAAGGCGCCGATCAGCGCCTCGCGCGGCATGCCGATCAGCTCGGCGAAGCGCTGGTTGGCGAAGATCACGCGGCCGTTGTCGCGGCGCGAAACGGACACGCCGATCGGGCTCTGCTCCAGGATGGTTTGCAGCCGCGCCTCGGTCGGCTGGTCGTCGAACAGGTCGTGGATGACGCCGACGATGCCGCCGAAGCCGCCGGCGCTGTCCGA
>NZ_DASPMG010000384.1:0-5791 GCF_035627195.1 Azospirillum sp. | reverse complement strand
GCCGTTCGATGGAGTCGGTGTCGAAGGTGACGAAGGAGGTGTTCTTGCAGACGAAGTCCACCGCCCCGGCCTCCAGCGCCCGGATGGTGGCCGCCGCCCCTTCCGACGTCTCGTTGGAGACCATGATGGCGGGCGGGCCCTTTTCGCGCGTGATCGCCTGCACCGCCTCGATGCCGTCCATGATCGGCATGTTCAGGTCCATGGCGATGACGTGCGGCTTCAGCTTGCGCGACAGGCGCAGCGCCTCCGCACCGTTGCGCGCCTCCCCGACGATCTCGATGTCGTCGGCGGGTTCCAGCATCTTGCGCAGGGCCACGCGCACGAAGTTGGAATCGTCGACGATCAGAAGGCGGATGCGCGGCTGGGTCATGCGGACGCACCCGCGCGTTGCGGCGCCATCAGCCCTTCGGGCCGCAGCACCGGGACGAGGCGGCCGTCGATCCGCACGACCGCGGCGGTGGTGGCGTCGTCCATGGGATCGACCTCGTCGGCGGGCACCTTGCGGATGCGCTGGATGGCGTCGGCGATGACGGCGACGGTGCCGCCGCCGACCGGCACCAGGATCGCGACCCCCTTGTCCTGCGCCGTATGGACCAGCACGCGGCGCAGGTCGGCGACGGGCAGGATGTCGCCGTCCACGCCGGTGATGCCGTCGAAACGGATGGCGCCGCCGGGCAGGCGCCGGCATCCGCTGTACTCGACCACACGGTGCACCCGTTCGAACTCCAGCGCGTAGGTGCGTTCGCCCACGGCGATGGTGAGGAAGCGGCGCAACGCGCGCCGCGGCGGCTCCAGCCCGTCGGCCGGGCCGCCGGTCGCCGGAACCAGCCCGGCGATGCGGTCGAGTTGTTCGCTCACCATTCGCGCCCCGTTGCGCACGTCGATCCGGGTGCCATCGTAATCGACCGTGGCGCCGGGCGCACCGGCTTCCGTCACGATGCGGTCGGGGGCGACCCGCATCACCCCGCGCACGGCGCCCACCCGCAACGCCACCGGCCCGCGCGCCGTGCGGAAAGCGACCGCGTAGCCGTCGTCGCGGCCCTCCCCGAACAGCGGGTCGATCAGAAGCACCGGCCGGCGGCGCACCTGCGTCATGCCGCGCACCATGCGGGGGGCGTGCGGCAGGGGCTGCACCTCGGTGACGGCGAAGACCATCAGAAGCCCGTCCATCTCCAGCGCCAGCCGCCGGCCGCCGCATTCCACCACCAGCAGGCGGACGGAGGCGGCGCTGCGGCGCGGTCCCTCCTGTGGCGGGCCGCCGACCAGCACGGCGTCCTCCGGCACGTCCGCGAAGGGCATGCCACGGCCGATCGCGATGCGCGCCGGGTCGATGACCAGCGCGTCGGCGCCGTCGTGCGGAAAGCGGGCCACGATGGGCAGCGACGTCGCGTCCGGACCCGGCGCCCGCAGCGCCGGGTCCGTCACCGTGCCGCCGGTGCGGCCGGCGCGCAGGGCCAGCGCGCCGCGCGGCGTGCGCAGCACGACGAACCGCGTGCCCACCGTGCCGCGGTCCAGGCCCAGCGCCGGGTCGCCGGCCGGGTCGACCAGCGGCATCAGGCGCCCGCCGACGGCGGCGACACCCTCCACGTGCGGCGGGGCGAAGGGCAGGCGGGTGACGGCGCCGGCCTCGGCAATCTCGGCCACCGCTCCGGCATCCACGGCGAACCAGCCGCCGCCGCGCTCGAAGGTGAAGAAGCCGGCCGTCATGCCGCCTCCGCCAGCCGGTAGGCGAGGGCGCGCTCGCCCCGGTGCTTCTCGAAGCGCTGCGGCGCCGCCGGCTTGTCGGTGGTGCCCAGCACCAGCCAGCCGCCCGGCCCCAGCGCCGCCGCCAGCTGGCGCTGCGCCGCCTGGCGGGCGTCGTCGTCGAAGTAGATCAGCACGTTGCGGCAGGACACCAGGTCGAACCCCGTCTCCGGCGGTTCCGGCAGCATCAGGTTGTGCTGGCGGAAGCGCACGGCGCGGCGCGCGTCGGCGCGCACGCGGCGGGTGCCGGCCTCCGCCCCCTCGAGCGGCACGAACCAGCCGGCGTAGTCCGGCGGCAGGTCGCGGAAGGGGCCGAGACCTTCGCCGCCGTAGCAGGCGTTCTTCGCCTGCGCCACCGCCAGACGGCTGAGGTCGGTGCCCAGCACGTCCAGCGTCCAGCCGGTGACGATGCCGTGCCCCGTACGCTCCGCCTCGCCCAGGTCGGCCAGCGCCTCCAGCGCCACGATGGCCAGCGAATAGGCCTCCTCCCCCGTGGCGCAGCCGGCACTCCAGAGGCGGAGCGTACGTTCGCCCCGCGCGCGTCGGGCGGCGATGCTGGCCGGCAGCACGGTGGCGCGCAGGTGGGCGTGGTGCGGGATGTCGCGGAAGAAATAGGTCTCGTGGATCGTCAGGTTCTCGATGAAGCTCAGCCAGGCGGGGGAATCGGGGGGTGCCGCCTCGACGACGGCCACCCATTGCTCCAGCGCCGGCAGCGGCATGGAGGCCAGGATGCGGCACAGCTTGCGTTCCAGCGGCCGGTCGTGGCGGATGCCGCTCTTGCGCCGCACGTCGTCCAGCAGCCGCCGCGCGAAGACGGTGATGGCGGCGGCGATGGCCCCATCGTCCGCGCTGTGCGGGGGAACGGTCATGGCGGGCGGGTGTCTCCGGTTCGGCGGGGCGCCCATGATAGCCGCGTTCGGCGGGACACGCGAAGCGCCATTCGCATAGGATGGCATGCAGCGTGCCGGATTCGAGCCGTACG
Source organism: Azospirillum sp. (assembly GCF_035627195.1). Lineage (GTDB taxonomy): Bacteria > Pseudomonadota > Alphaproteobacteria > Azospirillales > Azospirillaceae > Azospirillum. The sequence continues at coordinate 3,066 of NZ_DASPMG010000384.1, read as the reverse complement.
GGCGCCCGGTGGCAAAGGGCGGTCGATTTCGCTACAGTCGCGCCGGCCGCCGGTGAGCGGCGTGTGGTGCGAAAGGTGGATGGATGCCGATCGGAACGCGCATCGCGCTGGGTTTCGCGGCCGTGCTGCTGCTGACCGTGGTGGTCGCCGTGATCGGCTGGAACGGCCTGAACACCTATGCCGGCCGGGTCGAGCTGGCGAGCCGCACCGGCGCGCTCGACGACACGCTGAAGCTGACCCGCCTGGAGGAGGCCCGCTACGTCGAGGAGGGCAACGCCGCCGCCGCACAGCGCGTGCGCGCCCTGACCGACGACCTGAAGGAGCGCGCCACCGCGCTGCAGCCGGCCTTCGGCGACGGCGGGGCGGCGATCGGCGGGGTGCTGGCGGCGCTGGACACCTACCGGGCGGCGTTCGAGCAGTACGTGAAGCTGGAGGCCGACAAGCGCCGCAGCCTGGACGCGCTGAACAAAGGCGCCGCCGACCTGGAGCGCGTGGCCGACGCGTTGGCCGCCGCGCAGGCGGCGCGCGCCGGCGCGGCGCTGCCGGCCGCCAGGGGCGGCGACGGCGCCGCCGTGGCGGTGGTCGAGCAGGCGACGGCGCTGCGCCTGTTCGCCGCCGGCATGGTGCGCGAGGCACAGGCGGCGCTGCTGGGCGTGCGGCAATACCTTGTCGACGGCAGCGAGGCCGGGCGCAAGCGCCTGGGCCAGGGCGTGGAGCGCCTGCTGACGCTGAACGGCGACGTGCGCAAGGCGACCACCGATCTGGAGACGCTGAAGCAGCTCGACGCGCTGACGCCGATCGTCCTGGACCTGGAGCAGTCCTTCCTGATCGCCGCCGACATCGGCGAGCGGCAGGCGAAGATCCGCGACGGCATGAAGGCCGCCGCCGCCGGGGTGAGCGAGCGCGTCGGCGCCGTCGTCGCCCGCGAGATGGCGGTGCGCGAGGCCGGGCGCGCCGACGCCAGCCTGTTCATCACGCTGGGGGCGCTGGGGGCGCTGGCGTTGGGCGTGGTGTTCTCGGTGCTGATCGCGCGGGCGCTGACGCGGCCGATCACCGCCATCACCCAGGCGATCCAGCGTCTGTCGGAAGGCGACGTCACCGTCACCGTGCCCGGAACCGACCGGCGGGACGAGCTGGGCGCCATCGGCCTCGCCATTGCCAACGTCATCCGTGTGCTGCACGGCCTGCACGCCGAGATGCACCGCCTGTCGGGCGCCGTCCATGGCGCGGTGGAGCCGGCGCCGGCCGAGGCCATCGATTTCCGCGGCGCCTATGGCGAGATGGTGGCGCTGCTGCACGAGACGGGAGCCGCCTTCCGCGAGATCGGCGAGCAGGCGATCCAGGTGGCGGTCGCGGCCGGGCAGGCCAGCGTCGCCGTGGCGCAGGTCTCCGACGGTGCCTTGTCGCAGACGGAGGACCTGGACCAGGTGGCCACGGCCGTCAGCCAGTCCGCCCACGCCATCGCGCACGTCACGGAGAACACCCGCAACGCGTCGGACATGGTGAAGGCGGCGGCCGGCTTCGCCGAAAAGGGCAAGGCGGACATGGCGCGCCTGCTGACCGTGTCTCAGACCATCGCCGACAACTCCCGCCGCATCGGCCGCATCACCGAGGCGATCACCCAGATCGCCGTGAAGACCAACATCCTGTCGGTGAACGCCTCCATCGAGGCGGCGCGGGCCGGCGAGGCCGGCAAGGGCTTCGAAGTGGTGGCGGAGGAGGTCGGCAAGCTGGCCGACAACGCCGTGGAATCCGCCCGCCAGATCGCCGAGATCATCGAGGCGGCGAGCACGCTGGCGGAGGAGGGGATGGCGGTGACCGGTCAGGTCGGCCGCATGATGGAGGATCTGGCCGACCGCGTCGGCCACCTGGACCGCATGTTCCAGTCCGTCGCCGTGGCGATGGAGGAGCAGCAGAGTTCGGTGCGGGAGATCGAGGCGAACGTCGACAGCGTCCGCCTCGTCGCCCAGAAGAACGCCGCCGCGTCCGAGGAGATCGCCGCCACCATGCAGCAGCTCTCCCGCCTCGCCGACGAGACCCGCCAGCAGGTGGCGCGGTTCAAGGCGCTGTAGGCGCTTACCGCCGGCTGTTTATCGGCGGCTGATGCCGCGGCGGTCCATCTCATCCTCGATGGCGCGGCGTTCGCGCTGGAGCTGGCGCTGCTCGTCGGACACCCGGCCGAACTGGTCGCGCAGGTCGTTGTCGGACCAGCGGCTGTACTCGCTGCGGCCGGACTCCCGGCCGGTGTCGCGCCCCGCGTCGCGTGAGGAGGAGCCTTCCATCCGCCGCTCGCGCTCGTACCGCTCGGCATCGCGGGCGCGCTGCTCGTTTTCGTAGTTGTTCGGGTTGACCGCGCGGTTCAGCTGGTCGAGCGCGCCGCCCCAGCCGCCGCCCTGGCCCTGGTTCTGCTGCGCCTGCGCCGCCGGGCTCAGGGGAAGGCTCAGAAGAAGGAAGGTTCCGACCGCCGAGGCGGCCATGGTCAACGTACGCTTCATCGTCCACTCCCTCGATAGGCGCGGCCGGCGCTGCCGCCGGCCATGACCCGGACAACCGGGGAGGGGAGGGGATTGTTTCGTGTGGCGACGCAGATTTCAGCGCGCCAGGCGTTCCAGGTAGGCGACGACATCGTCGATGTCGCTGCGGCTCAGGTTCAGGTTGGGCATCGGCGGGTGCGGGTCGGTGAGCCACGCGCGCAGCCAGCGCTGGTCGGCAGCCCGGTTGCGGGCGATCTGCGGAAGGGGCGGTGCCGCGTCGCTGCCGCTGCGCCCTTCCGCCACGACGTGGCAGGCCGCGCACCAGCGCTCGGCGATGGCGCGCCCGTTCTGCGCGTCCGCCGCGCCGGCGGGTGCGGCCGGCACTGCGGCCAGCAGCGGTGTTGCCAGCAGCAGCGCGGCGGCGGCGAGGCGCTTCATCGCTTCACGCCCTTGAGGCTGAGCAGGTAGGCGACGATGTCGTCGGTCTGCTCGGCCGTCAGCCGGATGTTCGGCATGACGGGGTGCGAGGTCCGCAGATAGGCGCGCAGGGCCAGTTCGGTGATGCCGGCGTCCTGCACCCGCTCCACGAGGT
>NZ_DASPMG010000383.1:0-15221 GCF_035627195.1 Azospirillum sp. | reverse complement strand
CTGCCGCACCGGCGAGCCCGGCGTCTACGCCATCGGCGACGTGACCCAGCCCCCCTGGCTGGCGCACAAGGCCAGCCACGAGGGCGTCATCTGCGTGGAGGCCATCGCCGGCAAGCACCCGCACCCGCTCGACATCCGCTCGATCCCCGGCTGCACCTACTCCCACCCGCAGGTGGCGTCGGTCGGCCTGACCGAGGCGAAGGCCAAGGAGCAGGGCTACGACGTGAAGGTCGGCCGCTTCCCCTTCATGGGCAACGGCAAGGCCATCGCGCTGGGCGAGCCAGAAGGCTTGGTCAAGACGGTGTTCGACGCCAAGACCGGCGAGCTGCTGGGCGCGCACATGGCTGGGGCCGAGGTGACGGAGCTGATCCAGGGCTACACGGTCGCCAAGACCATGGAGACCACGGAGCAGGAGCTGATGCACACCGTGTTCCCGCACCCGACGCTGTCGGAGATGATGCACGAGTCCGCGCTCGAGGCTTACGGCCGCGCCATTCACGTCTGATCGGACGGCATCGCCGCTGCCGACCCATTCTTTCTGGAGCATCCATGAAGATCCTGGTCCCCGTGAAGCGGGTGGTCGACTACAACGTGAAAGTCCGCGTGAAGGCGGACGGCACGGGAGTGGAGACCGCCAACGTCAAGTTCTCGATGAACCCCTTCGATGAGATCGCCGTCGAAGAAGCCGTCCGTCTGAAGGAAGCCGGCAAGGCCAGCGAGATCGTCGCCGTCTCCATCGGCCCGGCCACCGCCCAGGAAACCCTGCGCACGGCGCTCGCCATGGGAGCCGACCGTGCCATCCTGGTGCAGACGGATGCCGAGACCCAGCCGCTCGCCGTCGCCAAGCTGCTCAAGGCGCTGGTCGACAAGGAGCAGCCGCAGATTGTGCTCTTGGGCAAGCAGGCCATCGACGACGACTGCAATCAGACCGGTCAGATGCTCGCCGCACTCCTGGGCTGGCCGCAGGGCACCTTCGCCTCCAAGGTCGTTCCCGGTGACGGTGTGCTGACCGTCACCCGCGAAATCGACGGCGGGCTGGAGACGGTGGAACTGACGCTCCCCGCCGTGGTCACCACCGACCTGCGCCTGAACGAGCCGCGCTACGCCAGCTTGCCCAACATCATGAAGGCCAAGAAGAAGCCGCTCGACACCGTGACGCCCGACAGCCAGGGCGTCGATATGGCGCCACGGCTGAAGACGCTGAAGGTGGTGGAGCCCGCCAAGCGCAAGGCCGGTGTCAAGATCGCTGATGTCGCTACCCTGGTGGACAAGCTTAAGAACGAAGCGCGGGTGATTTGATTTGGTCGCGACAGGCAACGCGCAGTCGAGGGGCAGCCATGACAACTTTCCCCAGTGTGGGAGATGATATTGGCATTGCCGAGGAGGCGCTGGCCGAGTTCAGCTCTCTGCCAAGCCACCTGCACGCTTCCGCCGTACAGCTTCTGCGGAGCCTGCTGAAGACATCGGACATGCGATTCATGACGCAGCGTGAGGTGGCGGCGATCATTGCAGGCCCCTTCTTCCGCTCCGTCCTCGAACAGGAAGCGCGCCTGTCTAGGCTCGGCTTTCTATAAAGACCATAGGGCAAAAGGTATCGACCATGCAGTCTCTCGTTCTTGCCGAACACAACAACGCGGAATTGAAGCCTGCTACCCGAGCCGCCGTTGCCGCCGCGGCGAAGCTCGGGGCTGCGGTTCATGTGCTAGTCGCAGGGCGCAACGCCGGGACCGTCGCCGAGCATGCGGCCAGGACTGCCGGTGTTGGCAAAGTCCTGCTGGCCGATGACGCGGCTTATGCCAGCGGCCTTGCCGAGCCGCTTGCGGCGCTCCTGGCGCGTCTGGCGCCGGGCTACAGCCACGTGCTGGCGCCAGCCACCTCATCAGGCAAGAACGTGCTGCCGCGTGTCGCGGCCCTTCTCGACGTGCAGGCCATCTCCGACGTCACGGGCGTGATCTCGGCCGACACCTTCGAGCGGCCGATCTTTGCGGGCAACGCCATTGCCACCGTGCAGTCGGCCGATCCCATCAAGGTGATCACCGTGCGCACCTCCGCCTTCGAGGCGGCAGCCTCAAAGAATGAGCCGGCGCCCATCGAAACCGTGGCCGCAGACGGCAACGGTGGCGCATCCCGGCTGGTCCATCAGACCCTGACGGTGTCCAAGCGGCCGGAACTGACGGCGGCTCGCGTCGTGGTATCGGGCGGGCGCGGCATGCAGTCGGGCGACAACTTCAAGCTTCTGGAGGAGCTGGCCGACAGGCTGGGCGGCGCCGTGGGCGCTAGCCGTGCGGCGGTGGATGCCGGGTTCGCGCCGAACGACTATCAGGTTGGGCAGACCGGCAAGATCGTGGCGCCGGAGCTGTATATCGCCGTCGGCATCTCCGGCGCTATCCAGCACTTGGCCGGCATGAAGGACAGCAAGGTGATCGTTGCCATCAACAAGGACGAGGAGGCGCCGATCTTTCAGGTCGCTGACTACGGCCTCGTTACCGACCTTTTCCAGGCGTTGCCAGAATTCGAACAGGTCATCTGAAAGTGTCCGCCGCACCGGCGTCCCCCGCACGGGTGCGGAAACTGGGCCGGGCGTCCCTCGGCGCCCGGCCCGCATTTTCCCGCATGAACCTTCTGGGAAGGATTGTCCGTGAGCACTGGGCGCGAGGTGATGGAATACGACGTGCTCGTCGTTGGGGCAGGCCCTTCGGGGCTATCGGCGGCCATCCGGGTGAAGCAGCTGGCGCACGAGAGCGGCAAGGATCTGTCGGTCTGCGTTATCGAGAAGGGCTCAGAGGTGGGCGCGCACCTGCTCTCCGGTGCGGTGTTCGAGCCGCACGCCCTTGACGAGCTGATCCCCGACTGGCGCGACAAGGGAGCGCCGCTCAACACCCCGGCCAAGGAAGACCGCTTCCTCTTCCTGACGGAGACGAAGGCGTTCCGCCTGCCGACGCCGCCGCAGATGCACAACACCGGCAACTTCATCATCTCGCTGGGCAACCTCGGCCGTTGGCTGGGCCAGCAGGCGGAGGAGCTGGGCGTCGAGATCTACGCCGGCTTCGCCGGTGCCGAGGTTCTCTACGACGACAAGGGTGCGGTGAAGGGTGTGGCCACCGGCGATATGGGCATCGGCAAGGACGGCCAGCCCACCCACAACTACACCCCCGGCGTCGAGCTGCACGCCCGCCAGACCCTCTTCGCCGAGGGCTGCCGCGGCAGCCTGACCAAGACGCTGATGGCGAAGTTCAACCTGCGCGACGGCGTTGATCCGCAGACCTACGGCATCGGCATCAAGGAGCTGTGGGAGATCGACCCCGCCAAGGCGAACCCCGGCCTTATCGAACACACCATCGCCTGGCCGATGAACCCGAAGACCTACGGCGGCTCCTTCCTCTACCACATGGAGGGCAACTTGGTGTCGGTGGGCTTCGTGGTGGGCCTGGACTACGACAACCCGCACCTCAGCCCGTTCGAGGAGTTCCAGCGCTACAAGACGCACCCGGCCATCCGCCCGACCTTCGAGGGCGGCCGGCGCATCGCCTACGGCGCGCGGGCGCTCAGCGAGGGCGGCTTCCAGTCGATCCCGAAGCTGACCTTCCCCGGCGGCCTGCTGGTCGGCGACGCCGCCGGCTTCCTGAACGTGCCGAAGATCAAGGGCAACCACACCGCCATGAAATCCGGCATCGTGGCGGCCGAGGCGGTGTTCGAGCACCTGAACGGCGGCGACAACGGCCGCGAGGTGACGGAGTACCCGGACCGCCTCAAGCAGTCCTGGCTGTGGGACGAGCTGTACCGGGTGCGCAACATCCGCCCGGGCTTCCAGAAGGGGCTGTGGGCCGGCCTCGCCAACGCGGCGTACGAGACGGCGACGTGGGGTAAGTCGCCGTGGACGCTGCACCACAAGCACCCGGACCACGCGACGCTGAAGAAGGCCAGCGAGGCGCCGAAGATCGTGTACCCGAAGCCGGACGGCACGGTGAGCTTCGACCGGCTGTCCTCGGTGTACCTGTCGAACACCAATCACGAGGAGGATCAGCCGGCGCACCTGACGCTGAGGGATCAGGAGACGCCTATCCGGATGAACTTGGCGCTCTACGACGCGCCGGAGACGCGCTACTGCCCGGCCGGGGTGTACGAGATCGTGCGCAACGAGGACGGCACCAACCCGCGCCTGCAGATCAACGCGCAGAACTGCGTGCACTGCAAGACCTGCGACATCAAGGACCCGACTCAGAACATCACCTGGGTCGTCCCCGAAGGTGGCGGCGGGCCGAACTATCCGGGAATGTGATCTGTACCTTGAGAGCGATATGCATTTAAAACTCATAGCATTTAATGTGCGCACATTATCGCACTTGCGAAGCGTATTTGATAAATGATCAGAAGCCGTCTCAAACCTGGGGGGAGGATGGTAAAGCGCACTGGGAAAGCAGCGAACCCGGGGGCGCAATGAAGTGGCGGGTGATGGTCGAGGTGACGGGTGAGGACGGCACGGTGACGCAGCACGTGACCTCCGAGGGTGAGCGCTCCGCCGTCGGTCAGGCTGCGACGCTCGGGCTGAGCCTGGCCGAGGGCAAGGTGATCCTGGCCGGCGTACAGCACGTCCTGGTCACCGCCCAGGCCGACGCGCACTGTCGCCACCGTCGCCGGTGCAGCCACTGCGGCGCGGCGCGCCCGCTCAAGGACCACCGCTCCCGCCGTCTGGTGTCGCTGTTCGGCACGGTGGAGGTGTGCGCGCCCCGCTTCGGCCCCTGCCGGTGCGGCGTGGCCTGCCGGCGCAGCCTGACCCCGGTCGCCGAGATCATGCCCGACCGCTGCACCCCGGAATACGAACGGATGCTGTCGGGGATGGGCAGCGCTCTGCCCTACCGGCGGGCGCAGGCGCTGCTGGCCGAACTGCTGCCGGTGGACACGGCTCCGGAGGTCGAAACCATTCGCCGGCGCACGCTGCAGGTCGGCGCTCGGCTCGAACGGACGGCGCTCGTCCGGTCGGACGAGGGTTTGCCGTCTGCGGCCAAGGCGATCACGCTGGCCCTCGACGCGGGGCACGTGAAGTCGGTGCGGACCTACCAGATGCGCTCGTTCGAGGTGATGATCGCGCGGGTGGGCAACGATCAGGGGCGCGAGGTCGTCTTCAGCAGCATGCCGGCCGAGGCCGACCGGCAAGTGCGCCAGCTTCATCATGTTCTGCGGCGTCTGGGGGCGACGGCGAACACGCCGGTCACCATCCTTAGCGACGGCGCGGAAGGGCCCCGCTGCCTGGGTGCCGCGGCCAGCGTCGGCCCGATCCGCCATGTCCTCGACTGGTTTCACCTGTCGATGCGGGTCCAGCATGTGGCGCAGGCGGTCAAGGGCTGGGCCACGGCGGTGCCAGCCGCCGCGGAGCGGACCACGACGCTGGACGACGCCGTAGCCCACGTTCGTTGGCGGCTCTGGCATGGTCAGACCGAACGGGCGCTGAGCTTGATCGGCGACCTCCTGGCCGACCTCGACGCTGACCTGGAAACCGTCAATAGCCCGCCGGTTCGGAAGACGATAACGCTGCTGCGCGCCCTGGAAACGTATGTCGCGGGACAGGCCGAGTTGATCATCGACTACGCCGCCGCCCGGCACCGGGGCGAGCCCATCTCCACGGCGACGACCGAGAGCATGGTCCAGCGCCTGCTGCACCGGCGCATGGGCGCCAACCAGCAGATGCGCTGGCCTCCGCACGGCGCCCACCGGATGCTGAAGGTGCGCACCGCCGCGATGAACGGCACGCTGGCCTCGGACCACACCGCCGCCGAGCCATACGCTCGCCGACCATTCCGGCGGGCGGCATGATGGCCCCCCAGGTTTGAGACGGTTTCAGGTCAACAAACTGAAGCTGATCAAGCGTCAGATGTATGGACGCGCCAGCTTCGATCTGTTGCGCCGTCGTGTCCTCCTCGCAGCCTAATCCACGCAAAGTGCGGGAGAGCCGGGAAACAGGGACCAGCTCAATGTCCGGATGGACGAATTCCTCGCTTAGATTGAGCGTCGATATAATATTTCTTCTGACAGATCGAGTTCAGTAAACGGTCAGCACATCGCCGAAGCGGAAGCTAGACGCAGTGATCCCGCCGAATAGATCGTTCTGGTGGTAGACGACCGTCGCGGCTTCCTTCTCGGCAGCTCCGACCACCACCATCAGCGGAACGAGGTGGTCCTCTTGCGGGTGAGCCGCTCGTGCGAGCGGCGCACGCTCCCATGCGACGAGGAGGGGAGTCCGTTCCTCGGGAGTTGCCGTGACCAACGTTTCCTGAAGCCACGCATCGAACACTCGCGAGGGCTCGACGGCGTGGCTGCCGCGCAGGCCCAAGTTGTGGTAGCTGAAACCGCTGCCGATGATCAGTACGCCCTCATCACGCAGCGGCGCGAGCAGGCGGCCGAGTTGCAGATGGAGCTCGAGGCTGTAACTGCGGTCGATGGACAACTGGACCAGCGGGATGTCCTCTTCCGGATAGAGCGGCTTCATGATGCTGAAGGTCCCGTGGTCATAGCCCCGCTCCGGGTCGAGCCGAGCCTGGACGCCACCGGCGCTTAACAGTTCCTGGACGCGCCGCGCAAGCTCCGGCGAGCCGGGCGCTTTGTAGCGAATGCGATAGGTGTGCTCGGGAAAGCCGGAATAGTCGTAGACCATGCCCGGCTGCTCGCCTGAGGAGATGGCGAAGCCATTCTCTTCCCAATGGCCGGAGATGACGAGCACGGCGCGCGGCGCGTTACCGAGTTCGCGCCGGACATTGTGAATCGACTGTTCCAGCTGGTTAAACATGCGGCGAAACGGGCCGTCGAGGTACGGCCAGGGGCCGCCGCCGTGGCTGATGAAATAGGTGGGCAGACGTGCGCTCACTTGAACTCTCCTTTCTCTTGAAGGCATGGGCCGCGTACGACGCTGCCCTGCGTCAACGCGCCGGCCTGACCATGTGGGGGGCATCGGCGACGCCATCGCGCATTGGAAGGCGGCGCGTTGACGCAGCACGCCGGGCGGGGTCAGCAGCGCGGGTGGGGCTATCTCTTGCTGCCATCGCCTCGATGCAACACGCTGCGGCACGGCTCCACTGATTGTCCTCAGCCGCGGCTGGCGATCCGGGCCTTCTTGGTGCGCCCCCAGACGATGAAGAGGGAAAGAGCCAGAAGCACCAAATTGACCGGGAGCGACATGGCGGTCTCGCCGCGTGTGGCATGCAGGATGATCGCAGCGACCTGCACGACGGACAGTCCGACCGCGGCGGCAAGGGTCAGCACCGGCAGGATGCGGGTGAGCGAAGGCAGGATCAGGCCGGTTGCGCCGAGGATCTCCATGAGGCCGACGAAGCGGATAAACAGTTCGGGCATCGTGGTCACATAGCGCAAGCCCATGCTGACCAAGGCATCCATGGGCAGGAACAGCTTCATGCTCCCCGCGCTCAGGTAAGCGACGGCGAGCAGGGTCTGCGCTACCCAGAGGCCGATGGTCCACCAGTTGCGCCGAGGCACCGTCATCGTAGCGGTCGTCATTTCATGTGCTCCGTATTGGCGCCCCAGCGCCGTTGCTCAGGGGTGGTGATCAGCGGGCCAGCTTGAGCCCAAGGAGGATGGCTGCGAAATCGCGGTGCGCGGCGAACGGCTCGACGGGAAAGCGCTGCATCCGCGTTGTCGAGGGGAAGCTAGGCCTTCACTCGCTCAAAAAATAGCGATAAAGAGTCGAAGGTCTTGATCTGATAATGCGATGGAGTTGGATCGTGGAGCTTGCCACAGATGGCCTCACGCTCGACCAGCTGACGATCTTTGTCACCGTCGTGGAGCAGGGCAGTTTCTCGGCTGCCGCCCGGCATTTGCGGCGTGCCCAATCGGCGATCACTTACGGCATCCAGAACCTCGAACGGCAGACGGGCACCGAACTGTTCGATCGCGCAGCCTATCGGCCAACCCTGACAGACGCAGGGCGCGTTTTGCTGCCTCGAGCGCAAAGGATTGTCGGAAGCGTTTTCGATTTCCGCCGGCAGGCTCGCAGCTTGTTGGCAGGTGTCGAAGCCAGGCTGACGTTGGTGGTTGATGTCACGGCGCCGGACGTCATCGTTACAGCGGGGCTCAAGGCCTTCAATGCCGAGTTCCCGATGGTGGAGCTTGTGCTTTTGACCAGGGCGCTTGAGAGCTGTTTTTCTGCCCTCCATGAGGGCACTGCCGATCTGGGTCTTGTGGTCGCACCGGCGGCTTTGCCGCAGATGGATGCGCTTGAATTCAGCACGTTCGGCATGCTGGCGCTGATCGTGGTGGCGGCTCCCGATCACCCTTTGGCCAATGCCGGGCGCCTGCTGGAAGAGGACGATCTGCGCGACTACACACAGTTGATGCTGTCCTCGTCAGGGCCGCAGGCGAGTGGTGATCATTTGGGGTACGGCATCAATCGCTGGCGCATACATGATCTCCATATGCGTCACCGGCTCCTGCTCGCGGGTGTCGGGTGGGGTGGCATGCCAAGTCACATGGTCGCCGACGATCTTCAGCAGGGCCGGCTGGTGAAGCTGGAACTTGAACGCAAGGCTGCCGATGTCTTTGGTTTTACGGCTCCGCTCGCTAGTGCACACCTCCGCACCAAGACGCTTGGTCCTGCAGGCCGCTGGTTGTTTGAGCGCCTCATCGAGGAAGGGCGAAAACATTCAACTCAATAATGTTCGACGTAGAACCGAAGCGGCAGATCCGGAAAACCCAGAGCGGAGACTTCCATGGCCGCGGTCAGGTGGTCGTCGTGCCCCGCTGCTTTCCCTTCTTCGTGAACCCCAGACGCCAGACGTTATCGTTCACTCTGGCGGATGATGCTAAGGAATTTGATCACGGCGGGATCCTCCTCATCACGGCGGAACACAAGATCGATCCCGATCTGCTCCGTAACGCCCAAAATCGGCCGGTAGATCACGTTCTCGCCAACATTGATCGAGGCAATTGATGAGGGGACGACCGCCATCCCCAGTCCGGCGCCGACAACGCTTATAAGAGCGAAGCCGCTATCCGCCTCGTATGCGATGCGCGGCGTAAATCCGACCACTTGCCGCACGAACAAGCCGTAGTTTTCGCCAGCCGACTTCGTAAAGCCGACGAAAGGCTCATTCACAAGAGCCTCTCGCGGGACGCGGCTGCGTTCCGCAAGGGGATGGTCGGTCGGAAGGGCAACGCGCAACGGCCATTCCGCCAGACGGACGGCGTCAAGGCCCTTAGGCAGCATGAGAGCCGGCCTGGTGACAAAGCCGACATGGATCCGCCCTTCGAGCACACTCGTGATCTGCGTCTCCGGATGGATCTCGTGGAGCCCTAGCTCCACTTCGGGAGCTTGCCGCCTGTAATGCCGGATGGTCGTCGAGAGAACTCCCGAGCAGGCGCCAATAACATCGTATCCGATGTTGATACGACCGATTTCGCCTCGGCCGGCGCGACGGGCCACGACGGCAGCGTGCTCCGCCTGATCGAGGGTGCGGCGGGCCTCCTTGAGGAACAGGCGGCCCGCCTCCGTGAGCGTCACGACCCGGTTGGTTCGGGCAAGAAGCCGCACCCCCAGGGTGTCCTCCAGGGCCTTGATCTGGATGCTCAAGGCGGGCTGCGCAATGTGGAGCCGGTCGGCGGCGCGGCCGAAGTGCAGCTCTTCGGCGGTAGTGATGAAGTAGCGGAGCTGCCGCAGATCCATTGATATGTTTTTCCAATCGCACGGCCTGAAACAATATATTGGACGCCGATCTCCCGCGCAAGCATGTCATGGTTTCAGTGGTGGCCTGCGGCACGAGCGGAGAAATCGGGATGAGATACGGCTATCGAAGGCGGAGATGCGCCTGTTGGGCGGTGGTCCTGGCCGTGGCTGGCTTGGCGGGCTGCCAGCAGCAGGCAAGCCAGCCGGAGAAGCCCCAAACCATGGTGCGGGTCGAGACGGCCACGCTGACGGACTATGCACCCACGGTCCGGCTTACGGGCGAGATCCGGGCGCAGGTCGAGAGCGAATTGTCGTTCCGGGTGAGCGGCCGCGTTGCCGAACGCTTGGTCAACGTCGGCGATCACGTGACGGCCGATCAGGTGCTGGCCCGGATCGATCCGCAGGAGCAGCAGGCCAGCGTCACGGCCGCCGAGGCCTCCGTTCGGGCCACCGAGGCGGTCATGCGCCAGGGGGCCTCGGCCTTCGAGCGCCAGAAATCCCTTCTTTCCAGGGGCTTCACGACCCAGCGGGACCACGACCAGGCCGAGGAGGCCTTCCGCACGGCCCAGGCGTCGCTCGACACCGCGAAGGCCCAGCTTGGCACCGCGCGGGAGCAACTGTCCTACACGGTTCTGCGGGCGGGCGCTCCCGGCGTGATTACGGCCCGCAGCGTGGAGGCGGGGCAGGTCGTGCAGGCGGCGCAGGCCGTCTTCTCGATCGCCCGGGACGGACCGCGCGTCGCGGTGTTCAACCTTCACGAATCGTTCTTTACCCGTGAACTCGCGAACCCCGCCATTGAGCTGACGCTGGTGTCCGATCCGACCGTGCAGGCAACGGGCACCGTGCGCGAGGTCTCCCCGACCGTGAACACCTCCAATGGAACGGTGAGGGCCAAGGTCACGATCGAGCGTCCGCCGGCTGCCATGACGCTGGGCGCCGCGGTCATCGGCGAAGGCCGATTTCAACCCTGCAAGCTCGTGGTGATCCCATGGAACGCTCTTGCCTCCGGGAACGGCCAGCCGGCCGTGTGGATCGTCGACCCGCAAACCAGGGCGGTGTTCCTCAAGCCCATCGCCATTGAAGCCTACGAAACCGGGAAGATCATGGTCCGGGCGGGTATCCAACCGGGCGACACAGTTGTGACCGGCGGGGCCCAGTTGCTGCGGCCTGGTCAGGTTGTCGCCTTCGCCGGGGGGGCGGTCCAATGAAGCCCGTCCTGACCTCCCTCGCCGCCATGGGCGCGGTGGGCCTGCTCGCCGCCTGCCAGGACCAGAAGCACGACGAGGCACCTGTCCCCAGGCCCGTTCTCTCGATCGTCGTCGCCTCACAGTCCGAGCGGATCGTGGGGTTCTCGGGAACCGTCGAGGCCCGGTACAGGTCCGATCTTGGCTTCCGGGTGCTGGGGCGAATCGTCAGCCGAGATGCCAACGTCGCCGACCTCATCCAGAAGGGCGAGCGGCTGGCCACGCTCGATCCGGTCGCCTACCAGCTTGCGGTGCGGTCGGCGCAGGCCGATCTCGCCAGCGCCACCGCCCAACTGGAGAATGCGGCCGCCACGGAAGCCCGCCAGCGCACGCTGCTTCAGCAGAACATCACCTCCGAGGCTCAGTTCGATGTCGCCCGGCAGGCCCGGGAGTCAGCCGAGGCAGGGGTCTCGCGCGCCAGGGCAAACCTCGCCAAGGCGCAGGAGCAACTCGGCTACACCGATCTTCGCGCCGACTTCGACGGAGTCGTCACCGCGGTCGGGGCCGAACCCGGGCAAGTGGTCCAGCCGGGGCAGACGGTGGTCTCGGTGGCCCGTCCGGACGTGCGCGAGGCGATCATCGATCTGCCCGAAAGCGTTGGGCGGGGCCTCAGCCAAGGGACCCGCTTTGACGTTGCCCTGCAGCTCGATCCATCCATCCGCAGCACCGGATCCGTGCGGGAGATCGCCCCGCAGGCGGATCCGGTCACGCGCACGGTTCGGGTGAGGATCACGCTCGACAAGCCCCCGGAGAGTTTCCGGATCGGGACCACGGTCACCGCGATGGTGACGACCCAGGCCCTTCCCGGCATCGAGCTGCCGGCCTCGGCTGTGCTGGAGCGGGACGGCCGGACGTTGGTCTGGATCGTCGATCCTGCAACCAAAACGGTGTCGCCGCAGGACGTGTCCATTGCGGCACGGAACGGGTCCTCCATTCGGATCGCAAACGGACTCACGCCCAGCGCCCGCGTGGTCACCGCCGGCGTGAACAGCCTCACTCCCGGCCAGACAGTCAAGATCGCAGACGAGACCCCCTGATGAAGAGCCGCTTCAACCTGTCCGACTGGGCGCTCGAGCACCGCTCCCTCGTCTGGTACTTCATGATCGTGTCCGCCATCGCGGGTGCCCTGGCCTACATGAGCCTGGGGCGCGAGGAGGATCCGGCCTTCACCATCAGGACCATGGTCATCACCGCCCAGTGGCCCGGCGCCACGGTCGAGGACACAGCTCGCCAGGTCACCGACCGGATCGAGAAGAAGCTCGAGGAGCTTGAGGTCCTCGATTACACCCGCAGCCAGGTCACGGCAGGCCAGACCACCATCTTTGTCAACATCAAGGACACGACCAAGGGCCGTGATGTGCCCGGCACTTGGGTCAGGGTCCGCAACATGGTCAACGACATCAAGGGAGAATTTCCCGGCGGCGTCGTGGGGCCCTTCTTCAATGACAGCTTTGGCGACGTGTTCGGCAACGTCTATGCGTTCACCTCGGACGGGCTGACGCAGCGGCAATTGCGCGATTACGTCGAGGATGTGCGCGCCAAGGTGCTCACGGTACCGAACATCGGCAAAGTGAACCTGATCGGTGCCCAGGACGAGGTGAT
Organism: Azospirillum sp.; assembly: GCF_035627195.1. Lineage (GTDB taxonomy): Bacteria > Pseudomonadota > Alphaproteobacteria > Azospirillales > Azospirillaceae > Azospirillum. The sequence goes on along the minus strand of NZ_DASPMG010000383.1, from coordinate 2,708 downwards.
CTTCCTGGAGTTCTCGACGCGCGAGATCGCCGCCCTCGGCATCAGCCAGCAAGATGTGGTGCAGACGCTCCAGGCTCAGAATGCGATCGCGCCCTCCGGTGTCATCCAGGCCGGGCCCGAACGCGTCAGCGTCCGGGTGACCGGACAGTTCACGTCGGAGGAAAGCCTGCGAAGCCTCAACCTTCGCATCAATGACCGCTTCTTCCGGCTCAGCGATGTCGCCACCATCAGCCGCGGCTACACTGACCCGCCGAAGTTGCTGTTCCGTGTCAACGGCCAGCCGGCGATCGGCCTTTCCATCGGCATGAAGTCCGGCGCGAACCTGCTTGAGTTCGGCGAGGCGCTGAAGGAGCAGATGAACCGGATCATCGGCGACCTGCCCATTGGGGTCGGCGTGCACCTCGTGGCCGACCAGCCCGTGGTGGTCGAGGAGGCCGTCGGCGGCTTCACCAAGGCTCTGTTCGAGGCTGTGGCGATCGTGCTGGTCGTCAGCTTCGTGAGCCTCGGCGCCCGGGCCGGTTTCGTGGTCGCGCTGTCGATCCCGCTCGTGCTCGCCATGACCTTTATCGTCATGCAGTACTCCGGGATCTCCTTGCAGCGCATCTCGCTCGGCGCCCTCATCATCGCGCTCGGCCTTCTCGTCGACGATGCCATGATCGCCGTCGAGATGATGGTGGCGCGGCTGGAGGCGGGCGAAAACCTGAAGAAGGCCGCCACCGCGGTCTACACCTCCACTGCGTTCCCGATGCTGACCGGGACGCTGGTCACCGTTGCGAGCTTCATCCCGGTCGGCCTCAACAACAGCGCCGCCGGCGAGTTCACCTTCACCCTGTTCGTGGTGATCGCCGTCTCACTGGTGCTCTCGTGGATCGTCGCGGTGCTGTTCGCGCCCCTGCTCGGCGTGACGTTGCTTCCACAGACGATGAAAAAGCATCATGACAAGCCGAGCCGCCTCGGGGCCGTGCTGTCGCACATCCTTGTCGGCGCCATACGCTGGCGCTGGCTGACCATCGGCGTGACGGTCGCGATGTTCGGCGCCTCGATCTACGGCATGCAGTTCGTCCAGCAGCAGTTCTTCCCGTCGTCGGACCGCAACGAGCTTGTCGTCGATTTTACCCTGCCGAAGAACGCCTCGATCGCTGAGACGAAGGCACAGATGGACCGCTTCGAGACGAGGCTCGAAGGCGACTCCGATATCGATCACTGGTCGTCGTATGTCGGCGAAAGCGCGGTGCGGTTCATCCTTTCCATCGACGTGCAGCCGTCGAGCCCCAGCTTCGGCCAGATCATCATCGTAACCAAGAGCATCGAAGCGCGTGAGCGCGTCAAGACCAAGCTCCGGGCGGTCGCCCGGCAGGATTTCCCCGGCCTGGACGTTTACGTGGACTTGCTTCCGCTGGGGCCGCCAGCTGGCCGGCCCGTGCAGTACCGCATGAGCGGCCCGGACATTCAGAAGGTCCGGGACTATGCACGGCAACTCGCCGCCATTGTGGACGAGCACCCCCTGGTCAGCGGCATCACCTTCGACTGGAACGAGCCCGCGCGGGTGGTGAGGGTCGACGTTCTCCAGGACAAGGCGCGCCAGCTCGGCGTAACGTCCCAGGACATTGCCGGTTCCCTCAACGGCATCGTGGGCGGCACGAGCATCACCCAGGTGCGCGACGAGATTTACCTCGTCGACGTGGTGGGCCGCGCACGGGCTGCCGAGCGGCAATCGATCGAGACGCTCCAGAACGTGCAACTCCCGGGCAAGGACGGCCAATCCGTGCCGTTGGCAGCGATTGCGACCTTCCGGTATGAGCTCGAGCAGCCGATGGTCTGGCGCCGCAGCCGGGTGCCGACGATCACGCTCAAGGGCAGCATCCTCGACGCAACCCAGCCTGCCACGGTTGTCCAGCAGCTCGAAGCCAAGGTTCAGGCGTTCGCCCGGGCGCTCCCGGCCGGCTACGGGGTGGCGGTGGCGGGGCCGGTGGAGGAGAGCGGCAAGGCGCAGGGGCCGATCGCGGCCGTGGTCCCGCTCATGCTGTTCGCCATGGCCACGATCCTGATGGTCCAGTTACAGAGCTTCTCCCGGCTGTTCCTGGTGGTGGCGGTGGCCCCGCTCGGATTGATCGGCGTGGTGGCGGCACTGCTGCCCAGCGGCGCACCCATGGGCTTTGTCGCTATCCTGGGCGTGCTGGCGCTGATCGGGATCCTGATCCGCAATTCGGTGATCCTCGTCGTGGAGATCGAGAACCTGCGCCGAAAGGGCGTGGCGCCATGGGATGCGGTGATCGAGGCCACCGTGCACCGGACGCGGCCGATCCTGCTGACCGCGGCAGCGGCGAGCCTGGCGCTGATCCCGATCTCGCGCGAGGTGTTCTGGGGGCCGATGGCCTACGCGATGATGGGTGGCATCATCGTGGGCACGGTGCTCACCCTCCTGTTCCTGCCGGCGCTGTACGTGGCCTGCTTCCGCATTGGTGCACCCTCCCGTTCCCGGGCGGAGCCGGTGTCGACGCAGGCCGCGCACGAGCGTGCATAGGCTGCAGCGAACCAGCAGCTCGGTCCTCGGGCAAAGGTCCTGTGGGCACCGTCAACTTGTTGATCACCCATTTGCCGGGGCGGGCCGTGCGGGGTATGGGACGGCATGACGACGCACCCCGATCCCCGCTACGCCGGCTACCGCTATCCCGCCGAGATCATCGCGACGGCGGTTTGGCTGTACT
>NZ_DASPMG010000382.1:0-3295 GCF_035627195.1 Azospirillum sp. | reverse complement strand
GGTGGCGTTCGACAGCGTGCACCGCTCCACCCGGCACAAGAGCGGGCTGGCCATGCGGTTCCCGCGCGTTCACCGCATCCGCTGGGACAAGCCGGCGCACGAGGCCGACCGCCTGCCGACGCTGGAGAGGATGGTGGTGGGGTAGGTCTTGCCCCCACCCCGCATCGATTACGGCCCCGACGACGACCGGGCGCTGGGGGAGATCAGGACGCGGCCGACGGTGCCGGTGCCGAGCAGGCGTTCGCAGATTTCGTCCAGGCGTTTGCGCAGCGCCTGACCGTTGACGATGCTGGCGCGCACGATCCAGCCCGCCTCGATCCCTTCATAAAAGGCGGCCATGGCGGCGTCGTGCAGGCGCGGCATCAACGCCTGGGCCGCGGGGAGCTTGGCCGGTTCGGCGAGTTCCAGCGTGACTTCGTAGGCCACGTACTTCTCGATCTGCCCCTGGTGGACCGACGGCACCATCAGCGGACGGATGCGCACCACCGCCGGCACGCCGCCGCCTTCCGCGGCAAGGGAGGTGGCCGGGACGGCAAGCATGGCGAAGACGAGGGCAAGGATCCGAAGAAGGCGCGGCATGCGCCATTCTACCTCCGAATCCGTGCACGACGGTGCGACGTTTTGCGTATCGCGTCAGGGCCAGGCGGCCTGGCGGCCGGCGGGGGAGATGAGGACGCGGCTGACGGCGTCCTTGCCGATCAGCCGCTGGCTCGCCTCCGAGATCTTCTGGCGGAAGGCGTTGGCGTTCACGATGTTGCCGCGGACGATCCAGCCTTCCTCGATGCCCTTGTAGATGACGGTCAGCACGCTGTCCTGCAGGCGCGGCTGCGCCGCCTGGGCCTGGGCCAGCATGGTGGCGTCGGCCAGCTCCAGCGTGATTTCCAGCTGGTTGTATTTCTCCACCTGGCCGTGCGCGACCACCGGCACCATAAGCGCCTTCAGCTTGATGGACGGCGGCAGCGCCGCAGCGCCCTCGGCCGCCGAGGCGGCGGACGGGACGGCGAGTGCTGCGAGCAGCGCTGCGACTGGGGCGAGGGCGGCGAGACGGCGGCGCATGCGCGGGGATCCGGACGGGAGGCGGGTTCCCATCCTTGTACCCGCGCCGGCACCGCCGATCAACCGGCCACGCCGGGGATCAGGCCGCCTTGCCGCTGACCTGCAGCGCCTTCTTGTTGACGTCGTTGATGGCCAGCTTGTTGAGCTTCTTGTCGGTCTCCTTCTCCTCGTTCAGCGTCTCTTCGAGGAGCTGGGCGACCTTGGTCAGGCCGCAGCCCTGGGCATAGGCGTGCAGCGTGCCGTAACTGGCGATCTCGTAATGCTCGACCTTCTGGGCGGCGGCGATCAGCGCGGCGTCGGTGACTTCCGGCGCCATGCCCATCTCCAGGATCTCGTTGGCCTCTTCGATCAGGCCCTGCATCGCCTCGCACGGCTTGCCGCGGGTGCGGGTGTCGAGTTCCTCGAAGATCTGCTCCAGCCGTTCGATCTGGCCCTTGGTCTGTTCGGCGTGCTCTTCGAAGGCGGCGCGCAGGGCTTCCGAGTTGACCTTCTTGGCCAGCTTCGGCAGCGCCTTCAGGATCTGCTTCTCGGCGTGATAAATGTCGCGCAGCTCTTCGATGAGGAGATCCTGCATCGTCTTGGCAGCCATCACGTTCTCCTTTTCATGATTGGTGGGTTCATGATTGGTGGGCGCCGGCCGGCGGGGTGCGGGGCGGCGCGTTGATCGGTGTGCGGCGATCCAACACCGCCGGAACCGGACGGGTTCCGGACGCGTTCGGGGGCCTGTCCTTCGGTCGGGACCGCCGCGCGACGGTCCGTTAAGGAAATGCGTGGTAGGCTGCACGGTGGATTGTCTGGGCCGCGCCGGGAGCGGCGGCTTTTGAGGAGTGTTGTGCGATGTCCGGCAGCGACGAAGAAGTCCTGCTCGAGTATCAGCGAGTGGGCGCCTACCTGAAGGCGATCGCCATCGATCCCAAGACGGGGACCGAGGTTTCGGTGGCCGGCCCGGCGACCGGCAGCCGCGTGCTGCTGACCCGCACCGCCATCAACAAGCTGAAGTTCGTCTTGCAGAAGAACGCCGCGGCGAAGAATCGCTGACCGGGCGTGCCGCAGCCGGGCAAGCATCGGCAGGCAACACGCGCCGGCACACAAGAATCGCGCCCACCGGACGGACCGGAGGGCGCGGGCGGAGTCTCTGGCTTCTGCTGATGGTGAGCAATGACTCCTGGCACCGGATCTGCGGGACCGGTCCGCGGTGAACTGCTCAGGAACCGACTGTAGGCCCGATTACGGTGAAGGACACTGGTGCATCGGAACTAATCCGAGTAGAACGGGCCGCAACGAACGATCGGGAGAGACACAGCATGCGATTCGCGTTGTCGACGGCCATTCTCGCGGTTTCCGCCGTGACTGCGTTCGGGGGCGCGGCGCTTGCCGCCGGACCGCTCTGCGTCAAGCCGGGGGTGCCGGCCTGCATGGACGATTCCCTGACCTTCGTCAGCGCCGACCGGATGACGGCCTGCCAGACCGATGTGAAGGACTACGTCGACCGCACCATGGCGTATCTGAAGTGTCTGGCGGACGAGAACGTCGCCACGGGGCAGGAACTGACGCGCAACGTCGACCGCTTCAACTGCCGCCTGTCGGGCGGAAAGAACTGCCGCTGAGCCCCGCGCCGCCGCGCGCGGCGGTGCCGTGGCCGTATCACGCACGCGAGCCGGCCCCGGCAACGGGGCCGGCTCGAATTGCGTCCGGCGGGCCGATCAGGACGCCTTGCGGCGGGTCTGGCGGCCGGAGCTGCGGCCGAGGCCGATTCGCTTGGCAAATTCCGAACGCTGCGCGGCGTAGTTGGGGGCGACCATCGGATAGTCCGGCGGAAGGCCCCACCGCGCCCGGTATTCGTCCGGCGACATGTTGTAGGTGGAGCGCAGGTGGCGCTTGAGCATCTTCAGCTTCTTGCCGTCTTCCAGGCAAACGATGTACTCGGGCGTCACGGACTTGCGGATGGGCACCGCCGGCTTCAACGGTTCGGCCGGAGTCTCGCGCGGACCGTTGTTGAGGCCCGTCAGCGAGGAGTACACGGTGTTGATCACCTCGGGAATCTGCTGGGCGGCCAACGCGTTCTTGCTGACATACGCCGAAACGATGTCCGCAGTCATGCGCAGCAGCGCGCTGTCGGGTGAATCGGGGCGGAGCGGGTCACTCATTGCCTAGTGTCCTGGAATTTTCGTTTTCGCGGTAGCAACCAAGTTGCATACCGTGATTTGGGTGTCAATATAAATCCGGCAAGTGGCAAATG
>NZ_DASPMG010000381.1:0-3429 GCF_035627195.1 Azospirillum sp. | reverse complement strand
CCCCAGAACACCATGCCCTTGATGCCGTTCGGCTGGTCGATGTTCTCCTTGGCCTCCAGCACGCCGTCGAACCAGCGGGAGACCGGGATGCCGGTCTTCTCCATCAGGTCCTTGGAGGCGAAGCGCTTGAGGATCTCGTCGTACGGCACGTCCCAGACGCGGGCCCAGTGCTTCCACGCCCCCTCGGCAAGGCCGTAGTAGCCGGGCAGGCTGTCGGAGGTGACGCCGAAGTCGGTCGCCCCCTGCACGTTGTCATGGCCGCGGAAGATGTTGGTGCCGCCGCCGGCCAGGCCGACGTTGCCCAGCGCCAGCTGCAGGATGCAGTAGGCGCGCGTGTTGCTGGAACCGACGTGGTGCTGGGTGCCGCCCATGCACCAGACCAGCGTGCCGGGCCGGTTGCTGGCCAGCGTGCGGGCGACGCGCTTCAGCTGGCTTCCCGGAACGCCGGTGACCTTCTCGACCTCTTCCGGCGTCCACTTCTTCACCTCGGCGCGGATCTCGTCCATGCCGTAGACGCGCTTGGCGATGTAGTCCTTGTCCTCCCACCCGTTCTCGAAGACGTGCCAGAGGATGCCCCAGATGAGCGGCACGTCGGTGCCGGGGCGGAAGCGGATGTACTCGTCCGCCTTGGCCGCCGTGCGGGTGAAGCGCGGGTCGGCGACGATCAGCGGCGCGTTGTTCTGTTCCTTCGCCTTCAGCACATGCAGCATGGCGACGGGATGCGCCTCGGCGGCGTTGGAGCCGATGAAGAACATCGCACGCGACTTCTGGATGTCGTTGTACGAGTTCGTCATGGCGCCGTAGCCCCAGACGTTCGCGACACCGGCGACCGTCGTGGAGTGGCAGATGCGCGCCTGATGGTCGATGTTGTTGGTGCCCCAGAACGCCGCGAACTTGCGGATCAGGTACGCCTGCTCGTTCGAGAACTTGGCCGAGCCCAGCCAGAACACCGAATCCGGACCCGACGTCTCGCGGATCTGCAGCAGCTTGTCGCCGACCTCCGCGATGGCCTGGTCCCAGCCGATGCGCTGGTACTTGCCGTCCACCAGCTTCATGGGATAGCGCAGGCGGCGGTCGCCGTGCGCGTGCTCGCGCACCGCCGCGCCCTTGGCGCAATGGGCGCCGAGGTTCAGCGGGCTATCGAACGCCGGCTCCTGGCCGATCCACACGCCGTTCTGCACTTCGGCCACGACCGTGCAGCCGACCGAGCAGTGCGTGCAGATGGTCTTGACCTGCTTGACGGGGGCGCCGCCCACGGCGGTGGTGGCGGCATCGGCCTTCTTGACCATGCCCAGCGGCAGGCCGGCGACGGCGGCGGCGCCACCGGCGGCGAGGCCGGAGCGGCGCAGGAAGGTACGGCGGTCGATGGACGAACCGGTCAGGCCGCTCAAAGCCTTCGACAGCTTGGAGCCGCCGGCCGTGCCCGCGGACTTCTTGGTGATGCGCATGTCGGGGCTCCTCAGAAGGCGGCGAGCGCGTAGGCCTTGCGGACGTGCTCCGTCTCGCGGTAGCGGGCGGCGGTGGGGTCGTTCGGGTCCGGCCGTGCTGCGGCCTCGGCGGGGGCGGCCGTCACGGCGACGGCGGCGGCGCCCAGCGCGCCGGCACCCAGCCCGCGGAACAGGTCGCGCCGTTTGAGCGTGGTCTTGTCGTTGCTGTCCGTCATGATCGTACCCCCGTGTCCACCCGTGTTCGTTGTCAGGCCGCCAGATCGAACGCCTGGCCCTCGACCGCCAGGAAGGTGCGGCCCAGCGCGCCGACGGCGCGGTAGAAGCGCGCCGACGGCGCCGCTTCGAGATCGGTGAAGAAGCGCTCCGCCCAGCCGGCGACGTGGCGCTCATAGAAGGCGCGCTGCTCGTCCAGGGTGGCTTCGGCGTCGAAGGCGCCGGTGATGAGGCCTGCCATCATCTCGCACAGTGCGGCGATGTGGTCCTCCGGCTCGCGCACGTCGTCGGCGCGCGCGATGCCCAGGCGCGCCATGTCGGCGCGCAGCTCGGCCAGCGGCTTCTCGTTCAGGAAGCCCGTCTTGTAGTAGGAGCCGTAAGGCGACAGCTCGCCGCCGCCGACGCCGATGAACAGGGTGCCGTATTCGTCGGCCACGTCGGCGGGCAGGGCAGCGCGCGCGGCGGACGCCAGGGTGGCGAAGGCGGCGCCCATCGGCCCGTCCTCCGCGTCCACGTCGCCGTCGAGGACGGACAGTGCCTGCAGCAGGTCGGCCGACGGCGGAGCCGTCAGCAGCGCGGCGAGCAACGCGTAGGCGTTGGCTCGCAGTACCTCTTCCTCTGCCGCGTTCATGGCAAAAACCTCCGGTGCGCCGGAGGTGCCCGGCGGCGGCCTGTTCGTCATTTTTGTGTAAACTATCAGCCGGACGGAATAGGCGGACAGTCCATCTTTGGTCGGAAAAATCCGGCCAAACCTCCCCTATTGGTCGGATTATCGCTCGTGACAAAAAAGAGACCGGAGCGGGGTTGCCCCCACTCCGGCCCTGGGTCAGGTCACGGTTGCGATGATGGCGTCAGCGCGGGATGCTGACGGTGTTGTTGGCCACCGTGATGGCGTCCGCCGCGGCGGGCGTGGTGGCGAACTCCGGCATCAGCGTGGCGCGGTTGGCGGCGGTGATGGCCGCCGTGCCGCGCGGGGTGGCGCGGACCACCTGGCTGGGCGGCAGCGCCGTGCCGCTGCGCAGGTGCGCCAGCATGGCGTCCAGCGCCCGCTCGAAGTAGTAGTGCAGCGGGATGAAGACGACCTCGCGGTTGGCGTTCGCCAGCGTCGGGATCAGCGCGTCGAAGTGCTGGCCGTTCGTCACCTCGATGTAGCTGAGCTTGCTGGCCGCTCCCTCGATCGTCTTGTTGAGGCCCAGGTAGGCGCGGCCGTGGTGGTTGGGCGGCAGCACGGAGTCCGACCGGCCGTGGACGATCAGCGCCGGCTTGCCGCGCAGGTTGCCGGTGAACGTGGTCTCCCCCATGCCCTGGGCGACGCGCCGCGCCCAGATCGCGTCGGGGAAGGTGCGGCGGTAGCCGTCGACCGCCTGATCCGTCACCAGCATGCGGTGGCAGTAGGCGCTGTCGATGTTCAGGTCCTGCCGTCCGGTCAGGCGGGACACCGCCGCCTGCTCGATGATCGGGCCGTTGGCGGCGTTGTCGGCGATGGCGTTGATGCCGCCGGCCGGCGGGATGATGTTGCCGGCGGCGAACAGCAGCGACGCCGTGGCGGCCGGCAACTGCGTCGGGCGGCCCGCCGTGTCGGTGGCCGCGAAGCTGACGCCGCACAGGTTGTCGTCGACGCGCGCGCGGGCCATGCCGGCCGGGTAGGTGTCGATGATCTGGCGGTAGGCGTTCGCCCACTCCATGAACGGGATCAGGTAGTCGCCCTCGGCGAGGAAGCCGTAGGCGCGCAGCTTCTGGAGCGACTCGTTCGCCTGCTCGGCCAGCG
>NZ_DASPMG010000380.1:0-45168 GCF_035627195.1 Azospirillum sp. | reverse complement strand
GATGATGCGGCGGCGCCTGCTGCGCGACGAGCGCGGGTCCGTGCTGATCGAGTTCGCGCTGGTCCTGCCGCTGTTCTTCGCCGTGCTGGTCGCCATCATCGAGACGGCGACCTTCTTCTGGACGCGCAACACATTGCAGTTCGCCGCCGAGGAGGCCGCGCGGCTGTCCATGGTGAACACCGCCACGACGCCGGCCGCCATCAAGACCGCCGTGAACGCCCGGCTGACCACGATCTCCCTCGATCCGGCCCGGCTGACGGTGACCGCGGTGCTCGACCCCTTCGGCGGGGTGAAGTTCATGAAGGTGACGGCGCGCTACGCCTGGCCGGCCGGCGGCATCACCGGCCTGCTCCCGGTCGCGCTCGGCGACGCGGTGGGCGAGGCGCGGGTGCCGATGGTGCAGTGACGGCCGGGGGGTGCCTGGTCAGACCGACACCACTTCGCCGTGCCGCGTGCAGGCCGGTTCGGCCAGATCGACGAAGCGGTCGGTGATCTCCTCCGGCGCCGGCAGGGTGTCCGGGTTCTCGCCGGGGAAGGCCTGCACGCGCAGCTTGGTGCGCACCACGCCGGGGTCGACCAGATTGACGCGCAGGTTCGACTGGGAAACCTCCAGCGCGTAGGTCTGCACCATCATCTCCAGCGCCGCCTTGCTGGCGGCGTAGGGGCCCCAGTAATGGGTGGGGCCGTGCGCGGCGCCCGAGGTGACGAAGATCGCCCGCCCCGCGTCGGAGGCGCGCAGCAGCCGGTCCGTGCTGCGGATCAGCCGGTAGTTGGCGGTGACGTTGGTGTCCATGATCCGGTGCCAGTGCTTCGGATCGTAGGTGGCGATCGGACCCAGCGTCTCCAGGACGGCGGCGTTGCCGACGACGATGTCCAGCCGGCCGAAGCGCTCGAAGATCGCCTGGCCCAACTGGTCGATCTTGTCGAACTCCATCAGGTTCAGCGTCACCAGCGTGGCATTGGCGCCGGTTTCCTTCTGGATGGCGTCGTCCACCTCCTCCAGCGCACCGGTGGTGCGGGCGGTGAGGATGACGTGGGCACCCTCGGCGGCGAAGCGCTTGGCGACGGCGGCGCCGATGCCGCGCGAGGCGCCGGTGATCAGGGCGATGCGGCCTGCAAGACGGGACATGCTTGCTCCGCTCCTCAGGCGCGCACGGCGGTGCGGACGGGGGCGTCCGGCCCGTTTTCCGCGTCGCGGTCGGTCAGGCGGATCGGGTAGTCGCCGGTGAAGCAGGCGTCGCAGAAGCTCAGCGCGTCCGGGTCGCGCTTCGCCTCGCCCATGGCGCGGTAGAGGCCGTCGAGCGAGATGAAGGCGAGGCTGTCGGCCTGGATGAACTGCCGCATCTCCTCCACCGACATGCGGTGCGCCAGCAGCTTCGACTGCTCCGGCGTGTCGATGCCGTAGAAGCAGGGGTGCGAGGTCGGCGGGCTGGAGATGCGCATGTGCACCTCCTTGGCGCCGGCGGCGCGCACCATCTCCACGATCTTCTTGGACGTGGTGCCGCGCACGATGGAGTCGTCCACCAGCACGACGCGCTTGCCTTCGATCATGGCGCGGTTGGCGTTGTGCTTCAGCTTCACGCCCAGGTGGCGGATCTGGTCGGTCGGCTCGATGAAGGTGCGGCCGACGTAGTGGTTGCGGATGATCCCCAGCTCGAACGGCACGCCGCTTTCCGCCGCGTAGCCCAGCGCCGCCGGCACGCCGCTGTCCGGCACCGGGACGATCAGGTCGGCCTCGACCGCCGCCTCGCGGGCCAGTTCGCGGCCGATGCGCTGGCGCGCCTGATAGACCGACGATCCCTCCATCACGCTGTCGGGCCGCGCGAAGTAGATGTATTCGAAGATGCAGAAGCGGCGGTTGGTCGGCTGGAACGGGCGCAGGCTGTGCACGCCGGTGTTGTCCAGCACGATCATCTCGCCCGGCTCCACGTCGCGCACGAAGTCGGCGCCGACGATGTCCAGGGCACAGGTCTCGCTGGTCAGGATGTAGGCGTCGCCCAGCTTGCCCAGCACCAGCGGCCGCACGCCCATCGCGTCGCGCACGCCGATCACCGTGTCGGCGGCCTGCGCCACCAGGGAGAAGGCGCCCTCGACCTGCCGGATCGCCTCGATCATGCGGTCAACGGGGGAGCCGCCGCGGGCCAGCGCCATCAGGTGGACGATGACCTCGGTGTCGGTGGTCGACTGGAACAGGCAGCCGCGGCGCACCAGCTGGCGGCGCAGCACCTGGGCGTTGGTCAGGTTGCCGTTGTGCGCCAGCGCGAAGCCGCCGAAGTCCAGTTCGGCGTACAGCGGCTGCACGTTGCGCATGCTGACGTCGCCGGTGGTGGCGTAGCGCACGTGGCCGATGGCGGCGTCGCCCTTCAGGCGCGAGATGACCGATTCCTTGGAGAAATGGTCGCCGACGACGCCCATCGTGTGTTCGACGTGGAAGTTCGTCCCGTCGAAGCTGACGATGCCCGCGGCCTCCTGGCCGCGGTGCTGCAGCGCGTGCAGGCCCAGCGCGGTGATCGCGGACGCCTGGGTGTGGCGCAGGATGCCGAACACGCCGCACTCCTCGCGCAGCTTGTCGTCATCGACGAACGGATGCGTCGTCAGCATCGGGGAATCCTCGTGTTGCACGGCCGGTCCTCAGCGCGTGTTCTGAATCAGTCGCTCGAGATCGCCGCGGTCGCGATCCTTATAGCCCGTATCATTGGCGGGCGCACCCGTCTTGGCGGTGCCCGCCGGCACCGGGGTGGCGAGGCGGTCAAGCGCCTGCTTGGCTTCCAGGGCCTGCCGCGTGGCGTCGCGCGCCATGCCCATCTGGTTCAGGCTTTCCGTGCGCATGTGCGCCGGAACCAGTTCATAGATCATGCCGGCCCCAGCCGTCAGCAGCGGCTGGGTCTTGGCCTCCTTCAGCCACTGCGGCTGCTCGGCCGGCGGCACCAGCCACGTGAAGAAGAGGAAGGCGACCGACACCAGGACGCCACCCTTCAACAGGCCGAACAGGAACCCCAGCGAGCGGTCGACCGCCGACAGGGACGAATTCTGCACGCCGCGCGACAGCCGCCCGGCGATCAGCGTCAGCGCCACCAGGGCCACGATGAAGATGGCCACCGCCGACAGCGCGTAGGCGATCATCTCCACCTTGATGTACTGCTGGGTGACCGGCAGCACGAAGGGCAGGGTGTAGAGCGTGATGACGGCGGCCCCGCCCCAGGCGGCGACCGACATCACCTCGGCCACCATGCCGCGGGTGAATGCCAGCAGTGCGGCCAGCAGCAGCACGGCGAACACCGCCGCATCCGCCGGATTGATCGGAAAGTTTTCCATGATCCGCTACCTCAGCCCTCTCATCGCCGCGTGCCGCCGTCCGCCTGGAACAGCGGCATCAACTCGCCCAGGTGCTGCAGTTCCACCGTGCGCAGGGCGGCGTCGCTGCGGCCGGCGCTTCGTCTAGCCGGAATGAGCGCCGATGAAAACCCCAGCTTTGCGGCTTCCTTGAGGCGGGCCTCGGTCTGGCTGACCGCGCGCACCTCGCCGGACAGGCCGATCTCGCCGAACACCACGGCGTCGGCGGGCACCGGCTCGCCGGTCAGCGACGACACCAGCGCCGCCGCCACGGCCAGATCGGCCGCCGGCTCGCCGATGCGCAGGCCGCCGGCGACGTTCAGGTAGACGTCGTTGGCGCCGATGGCGACGCCGCAGCGCGCCTCCAGCACCGCCAGCACCATGGCAAGCCGCGCCGAGTCCCAGCCCACCACCGCGCGGCGCGGCGTGCCCAGCGGGGAGGGGGCGACCAGCGCCTGCACCTCCACCAGCACCGGCCGCGTGCCCTCCATGCCGGCGAAGACGGCGGCACCCGAGACGTCGCCGCGCCGTTCCGCCAGGAACAGGGCGGAGGGGTTGGAGACCTCCGACAGGCCGGCGTCGCCCATCTCGAACACGCCGATCTCGTCGGTGGCGCCGAAGCGGTTCTTGACCGCGCGCAGGATGCGGAACTGGTGCCCGCGCTCGCCTTCGAAATACAGCACCGTGTCCACCATGTGCTCCAGCACGCGGGGGCCGGCGATGGTGCCTTCCTTGGTGACGTGGCCGACCAGCAGCAGCACGACGCCGCGCCGCTTGGCCACGCGGATCAGCTCGTGCGCCGAGGCGCGGACCTGCGCCACCGTGCCCGGCGCGCTGTCCAGCGTGTCGACGTACATGGTCTGGATGGAGTCGATGACGACGATCTCCGGCCCGTCCGCCATGTCCAGCGACGCCGCGATGTCGCGCACGCTGGTGGCCGAGGCGAGGTCGACCGGGGCGGACGCGCAGCCCAGGCGCTGTGCCCGCAGGCGCACCTGGTCCACCGCCTCCTCGCCCGAGACGTAGGCGCAACGCCAGATCTGCGCCAGACGCGCCATGGCCTGGAGCAGCAGGGTGGACTTGCCGATGCCCGGATCGCCGCCGATGAGGAGGACGGAGCCCGGCACCAGACCGCCGCCGCACACGCGGTCCAGCTCGGCGATGCCGGTCAGGCGGCGCGGCGCGGGTTCGGAGGCGCCGGACAGGCCGACGAAGTCGATGCGCCGCCCCTTGGCCGCGCCCAGGCCCTTCGGCGCCGATTCCGGGACCGCTTCCTCGACCAGGGTGTTCCATTCCCCGCAGGCGTCGCAGCGTCCGGCCCATTTGGGGAAGGAAGCGCCGCACGACTGGCAGGCATAGCGCGTGGTGGGCTTGGCCAAGGTCTTATGGAGCACGGTCGGGGGTTCGGGGTCGGCGCATATATAGCAAGCCGGGTGCCCGAGTCCTATGGGGCAAACATGAAATTATTGGGGTTGAGCGAGGGGCAGCTATACCGGATGGTGGGGCCATGATGACCGATACCGTTTCACTGACGAACGAAGCCTTCACGACCGATGCCGAGGGGCGGCGCGTGCCGCTGCACGGGCCGGAGGCGTTCGAAAAGCTGCGCCGCGCCGGCCGCCTGGCCGCCGAGACGCTGGACCACATCACCCCGCACGTGGTGCCGGGCGTGACCACCGGGCACCTGGACGCGCTGATCGAGCGCTTCATGCGCGACAACGGGGCGATCCCGGCCACCATCGGGTACAAGGGCTATCCGGCCGCCAGCTGCATCTCGCCCAACCACGTGGTCAACCACGGCATCCCCAGCCCGGACAAGCGGCTGGTGGACGGCGACATCGTCAACATCGACGTGACGGTGATCCTGGACGGCTGGTACGGCGACACCAGCCGCATGTTCTTCGTCGGCGACAAGATCGGCGTGAAGGCACGCAAGCTGACCGAGATCACCTACGACGCCATGATGGCCGGCATCGCCGCCGCCAAGCCCGGCAACACGCTGGGCGACGTCGGCCACGCCATCCAGACGCTGGCGGAGGCCAACCGCTTTTCCGTGGTGCGCGACTTCGGCGGGCACGGTATCGGCCGCGTCTTCCACGACGCCCCGCACGTCGACCATTTCGGCCGGCCGGGGCAGGGGACGCGCCTCGTCCCCGGCATGGTCTTCACCATCGAGCCGATGCTGAACGCCGGCAAGCCGGACGTGAAGATCCTGTCCGACGGCTGGACCACGGTGACCCGCGACCGCTCGCTCTCCGCCCAGTTCGAGCATCAGGTCGGCATCACCGAGGATGGCTGCGAGATCTTCACCCTCTCGCCCGCCGGCTTCACCAGACCGCCCTATTGACGGAGCCCCCGCGCGTGTCCGACGAACTGAAGCCCTGGTCGATCGTCGCCAGCCGCGACGTGTACGTGCACGAGCCCTGGCTGAAGATCCGCGTCGAGACGCTGGAACTGCCGGACGGACGGCGCGTGGAGTTCCATCAGGTCGACACGCGCGACTTCGTCATCATCGTGCCGCAGACCGACGACGGGCGCTTCGTGCTGCTGCGCCAGTACAAGCATGGTGCCCGCCGGGTGAACGTGAACTTCCCCGCCGGCACCATGGAGACCGGGGAGCCGCCGCTGGAGTGCGCCCGGCGCGAGTTGCTGGAGGAGACGGGGTACGAGGCGGACGACTGGACGGCCTGCGGCGGCTACGTGCTGATGGGCAACGCGCGCGGCGCCACCTGCCACCTGTTCGTCGCCCGCAACTGCCGCAAGGTGGCCGAGCCGGACTCCGGCGACCTGGAGGAGATGCGCGTCGAGGTGATGACGCGCGACGAGCTGCTCGCCACCGTGGCGCGCGGCGACTTCGCCATCGCGTCGCAGGTGGCGGCTCTCGGGCTGGCGCTGAACCCGGAGATGGCGGCGGCACTGGCCCAAGGGGCCGCACGGGGAGCCGAGGTGACGGGATAGGCGTTTTCCGGTAGGATCATACCGATCCCTGGGAGGTGCCGCGATGAACGCCCTGCCGAAACGCCGCTCGATGACGCTGGCCGAGTTCCTCGACTGGGAGGAACGGCAGGAGGAGCGGCATGAATTCATTGATGGCGAAATCACCGCCATGGTCGGTGGAACCATCCTGCATTCACGGATTGCCGGGAACCTTCACGTGGCCCTCCGCAGCCGTTTGCGTGGCTCGCCGTGCGAGGTGTTTCAGGAGGGGATCAAAGTCGTTACGGCATCGGGTGCCTTTTACCCCGACGCGTTCGTCACCTGCACCAAGCTCACGGACGCCGACCGGCTGGTGGCTGAACCCGCGGTGATTTTCGAGGTGCTTTCCCCAACCACCAGGAATCGCGATCTCATCACGAAAAACCGGGCTTACCGCACCATCGGAAGCCTGTCGCAGTACGTCGTGGTGTCGCAGGAGGATCTCAGCGTTCAGAGCTTTCTTCGTAAGGGCGAAGACTGGACGCACCAGATCGCGGACGGTGCCGACGGCATTCTTGCCGTCCCGAGCCTCGGCTTCGCGATTCCGCTGAGCGAGATTTACGAGCGGACGGAGTTGCTCGCCGCCGCACAGGCCGACGAGGCGTGATCACGCTGGCAGGGTGACGTTGCCGTCGGCGTCCAGCGGGAAGAACGGGTTCCAGGCGACTTCCCACAGGTGCCCGTCGGGATCGGCGAAATAGCCGCAGTGGCCGCCCCAGAACACGTCCTGCGCCGGCTTCACCAGCGTGGCGCCCGCCGCCACCGCCTCCGCCAGCACCGCGGCGACCTCGTCCTTCGTCGCCACGTTGTGGGCCAGCGTGACCCCGCGGAAGCCGCTGCCCTGCTCCGGCACCGTCGCGTCCTGCGCCAGCGCGGCCCGGCCGAACAACGCCAGCACCGTGCCGCCAGCCTGGAAGAAGGCGACGTTGGCGTTGCTGGTGCTCGACGCCACGAAGCCCAGCCGTTCGTAGAAGGCGCGGCTGCGCGCCACGTCGGCGACACCCAGGGTGACGAGGCTGAGGCGCGGTTGCATGGCTTTACAGCGCCCGGATCTGCATCTGGATCGGCCCCTCGGCGCGGCCGTGCACGAACTGGTCGACGTAGGGGTTGCCGGAGTTGTCGATCTCGCTGGCGTGGCCGGCCCAGATGATCTTGCCCTGGTAGATCATGGCGATCCGGTCGGCGATCTTGCGGGCCGAGGCCATGTCGTGCGTGATCGTCACGGCGGTGGCGCCCAGGTCCTTCACGCACTTCACGATCAGCTCGTTGATCACGTCGGCCATGATGGGGTCGAGGCCGGTGGTCGGCTCGTCGAAGAAGATGATCTCCGGCTCGTCGGCGATGGCGCGGGCCAGCGCCACGCGCTTCTGCATGCCGCCCGACAGCTCGGCCGGCGACAGCTCGCCCACCTCCGGCGACAGGCCGACGGCGCCCAGCTTGGCGATGGCGATCTCCCTGGCCTGGGGGCGCGGCATGTGCTCGCCCTGGATCAGGCCGAAGGCGACGTTCTCCCACACCTTCAGGCTGTCGAAGAGGGCCGCACCCTGGAACAGCATGCCGAACTTGTGCAGCAGCTTCTCGCGCTCGCGACTCTTCAGGCGCGTGGTCTCCTGCCCATCCACCTTGATGGAGCCGGTGTCCGGCTGCAGCAGGCCCAGGATGCACTTCAGCATCACCGACTTGCCGGTGCCCGAGCCGCCGATGACGACCAGCGATTCGCCGCGCCCCACCTCCAGGTCGATGCCGTTCAGCACGACCTTGTGGCCGAAGCGCTTGTGCACGTGCTTGAGCGCGATCTTGGGCGGGGGATTGGTCATTTCGTCGAGAAGAATATGCCGGTGATCAGGTAGTTCGACACCAGGATGAGGATGGAAGCGGCGACCACCGCGTTGGTCGTCGCCTGACCCACGCCCTGCGCGCCGCCGCGCGACTTGTAACCGAAATAGCAGCCCATCAGCGCGATGACGAAGCCGAACACTGCCGCCTTGACGAGGCCGGAGATCACGTCCAGCGGCTCCAGGAACTCCCAGGTGCGGCTGATGTAGGAGGACGGGTTGAAGTCCAGCCGGTAGACGCTGACCAGGAAACCGCCGAACACGCCGATGATGTCGGCCACCAGCACCAGCAGCGGCAGCATGGCCGTGCCGGCGATCAGGCGCGGCGCCACCAGATACTTGAACGGGTTGGTGGACAGCGTGGACAGCGCGTCGATCTGCTCGGTCACCCGCATGGTGCCGATCTCGGCCGCCATGGCGGCGCCGATGCGCCCCGCCACCATCAGGCCGGCCAGCACGGGACCCAGTTCGCGCGTCACCGACAGCACCACGACGGTGGCGATGGCGCCCTCCGCCTGGAAGCGGGCGAAGCCCGTGTAGCTTTGCAGCGCCAGCACCATGCCGGTGAACAGCGCGGTCAGGCCCACCACCGGCAGCGAGTAGTAGCCGATGTCGATCATCTGCCGCAGGATCTGCCGGGCGTAGTACGGCGGCCGGAAGCAGTGCGAGATGGCGCGGCCGGTGAACAGCGACAGCTGCCCCGTCGCCTCCAGGAAGATCAGGAAGGCACGGCCCGTCGCGGCTAGGAACGGCATCGCGCGCCCTCGGCCGGATCGACGTAGACGCGGTGGTAGCGCGGGCCGAGCGACGTCAGCACCTCGTACCCGATGGTGCCGGCCTGCTCCGCCACGGTGTCGACCGTCCGGTTGGGGCCGATCAGCTCCACCAGCATGCCGGGGGCGACGGCGCCGTCCGGCAGCGCGGTGATGTCGACCGTGATCAGATCCATGGAAATCCGTCCAACCACCGGAGCCGGGACGCCGCCGACGTGAACATGCCCGCGACCGCTGAGCGACCGCAGGTAGCCGTCGGCGTAACCCACTGCGATGGTTGCAATTTTGCCTCTCCCCGCAACGCGGTGGGTGGCACCGTATCCAACGGTCATAGGGCTGTCAACGTTGCGCACCTGCAGGACCCGCGCGTCCAGGCGCACCGTCTGCGCCATCGGGTTCGGCTGCGTCGGCGTCGGGTTCACGCCAAAGAGCGCGCAGCCCGGCCGCACGAGGTCGAAATGCCAGGGATTTCCAAGGAAAATCCCCGACGAATTGGCGAGGCTGGCCGGCGCCGCCGGCAGCCGCGCCAGCGCCATGCGGAAGCGACCGAGCTGCTGCGCGTTCATCGGCGTGTCCGCCTCGGCGCAGGCGAGGTGGCTGATCCACGCCCGGACACGCATGCCCGACAGGCGTGCGGGATCCTCCGCCAGCGTGTCCAGCTCGTCGGGACCCAGCCCGAGTCGGTTCATGCCGGTGTCGATGTGCACGGCGGTCGGCAGGGACTCGCCGCGCGCCCGGCAGAAGGCCGCCCAGGCGTCGATCTCGCCCAGGTGGTTCAGCACGGGGACGATGCGGTGCGCTGCGAACTCGGCCTCCGTCCCGGTGGGCAGGCCGCCCAGCGACAGGATCTCGGCGTCCGGCACGACGGCGCGCACCGCCAGCGCCTCCTCGAACTGTGCCACCACGAAGGTCTCGCATCCGGCCGCCGCCAGGGCAGGGGCCACGCGCGCGGCCCCCAGGCCGTAGGCGTCTGCCTTCACCACGGCCGAACAGCGCGCCGGGGCCACGCGGTTGCGCAGCAGGCGCCAGTTGGCGACGACGGCGCCGAGGTCGACGGTCAGCACCGCGCCGGCGCGGGCCAAGGCATCACGGGTCGGGTCACTCATCGGGGCCGATGTCGTGCGTGGTGTCGAGGTCGCCGAAGCGCGTGAACTGGCCGTCGAAGTAGAGGCGCACCGTGCCGACCGGGCCGTGGCGCTGCTTGGCGATGATCGCCTCGGCGGTGTTGTGCACCTCGGCGTAGCGCTTCTGCCAGGCGGCGTAGCGGTCGTTGTACTTGTCCTCCGTCTCCTCCGGGCGGCGGGCCGGCTCGGCGCGCTCCAGGTAGTACTGTTCGCGGAAGACGAACATGACCACGTCGGCGTCCTGCTCGATCGAGCCCGATTCGCGCAGGTCCGACAGCTGCGGCCGCTTGTCCTCGCGCGACTCGACGGCGCGGCTCAGCTGCGACAGCGCCAGCACCGGCAGGTCCAGCTCCTTGGCGATGGCCTTCAGGCCGCGGGTGATCTCCGAGATTTCCAGCACGCGGTTCTCGCTGGCCTTGGCCGAGCTGCCGCGCAGCAGCTGGAGGTAGTCGACCACCACCATGCCCAGGTTGTGCGTGCGCTTCAGCCGCCGGCAGCGCGTGCGCACCGCGGCCACCGACAGGGCCGGCGTGTCGTCCACGAAGAACGGCACGCGCGACAGATCCTGGCTGGCCTTGATGAATTTGGGGAAGTCGGTGTCGCGGATCTCGCCGCGGCGGATCTTGTCGCCCGACACCTCCGCCTCGTCGGCGAGGATACGGGTGGCCAGCTGCTCGGACGACATTTCCAGCGAGAAGAACCCGACGCACGCCCCTTCCTGCCCGTTCGACTGCATGTGCGCCTTGGCCGCGCGGAAGGCGATGTTCGTAGCGAGGGCGGTCTTGCCCATGCTCGGTCTTCCGGCCAGGATGATCAGGTCGGACGGGTGGAAGCCGCCCAGCTTGCGGTCCAGGTCGCGCAGGCCGGTGGTGACGCCGGTGACGTGGCTGGAGCGGCGGAAGGCCGTCTCCGCCATCTCGATGGCCAGTTTCAGCGACTCGGAGAAGGCGACGAAGCCGCCCTGCACGTCGCCCGTGGAGGCCAGGTCGAACAGCTGCTTTTCCGCCTGCTCGATCTGGTTCATGGCGTTGGTGTCGAGGTCGTGCTGGTACGCCTCGTTCACCATGTCGGTGCCGACCTCGATCAGCTGCCGGCGCAGGAACAGGTCGAAGATGGTGCGGCCGTAATCCTCGGCGTTGACGATGGTCACCACGTTGGCCGCCAGCTCGGCCAGATAGCTTCCGCCGCCGCCGTCCGCCACCAGATCCGGGTCGTTCTCGAAATAGGCCTTCAGCGTCACCGGGTTGGCGATCTGCCCGCGCTCGATCATCTTCATGACGGCTTCGAAGATGCGCTGGTGCGCGGGGTCGTAGAAGTGCTGCGGCCGCAGGAACTCGGCCACCCGCTCGTAGGCCTTGTTGTTGACCAGGATGGCGCCCAGCAGCGCCTGCTCCGCCTCCTCGTTGTGGGGCGGGGTGCGGTACTCGGACGACGTGCGGGCGGAGCCGGCGTCGAGGATGCGCGGCTCGAAGGCTGTGGGAAGCTTGTTCTCCATGGGCCGCACTCTACCAAAGCGCCAGGGCCGGGAGCTGTGCCAAGCGCGCACGGCTCCCAGAAAAACCTGTGCACAACTTTCATCCCCAGGGGGACAACACCGGGGATAACCGCAAAGCGCGGCCAAAAACAAGCCATTGCGGGCCGATGTTCAGGCGGCGATGCCGGTGGGCGCAGCCGCCAGGGCGTGTTCCGCAGTGCCGATGTAGTCGCGCGTCAGCGGCACCGCGTCGGCGCGCTTGGCCATCTGCACCTGGAAGACCATGTGGCCCTGGAAGCGGAAGGCGATCTCGCAGCCGGCCAGATAGAACTCCCACATGCGGCAGAACCGCTCGTCGTAGAGCCGCCGCGCCTCCTCCCGCCGCGCCGTGAAGCGCTGGCGCCAGTGGCGCAGCGTCTCGGCGTAGTGCAGGCGCAGGATCTCCACGTCGGTCGCCCACAGCCGCGCCTCTTCGATGCGCGGCAGCACCTCCGACAGCGCGGGGGAGTAGCCGCCGGGGAAGATGTACTTGCGGATCCAGCCGTTGGTGGTGCCCGGCCCGTCGCTGCGGCCGATGGAGTGCAGCAGCGCGACACCGTCGTGGGCCAGCAGCGCGTGCACCCTGGCGAAGAACTCGGGATAATGCGGCACGCCCACGTGCTCGAACATGCCGACGGAGACGATGCGGTCGAAGCGGCCGGACATGTCGTGGCCCGTCATGGCGCGATAATCGCGCAGTTCGAAGCGCACGCGGTCGGCCAGCCCGGCGCGCTCGGCGCGCTCCTGCGCCACGGCCAGCTGCTCCTTGGACAGCGTGATGCCGGTGACCTCGACGCCGCAGGTCTGCGCCAGGTACAGCGCCATGCCGCCCCAGCCGCAGCCGATGTCCAGCACGCGCTGCCCCGGCTCCAGCAGCAGCTTGGCGGCGATGTGGCACTTCTTGGCCTCCTGCGCCTCCTCCAGGCTCATGCCGGGCCGCGCGAAGTAGGCGCAGGAGTACTGCATGTCGCGGTCGAGGAAGAGTTCGTAGAGCTGGCGCGACAGGTCGTAGTGGTGGGCGACGTTGCGCTGCGCGCGCTGCATGGGGTTGTGCTGCTGGATCGCGCGCACGGCCTTGCCCAGCGCTTCGCGCAGGCGGCCGAAGGGGCCGACTACGTCGGCGTCCTGGCACAGCACCACCAGCGCGTCGTAGATGCTGCCGCCCTCCACGCTGATGCGGCCGTCCATGTAGGCCTCGCCGAAGGCGATGCGCGGCTTCATCAGCAGCTCGCGCTGCACGGCCTTGTCGTGGAAACGCAAGGTGACCCGCGGTTCGCCGCGGCCGAATCGATGAGTCCTGCCCGCGCCGTCGACGATGGCGAGTGCGCCGGTGACGATCGCGGGTTCAAGGAAACGCGCAAGGAGCATTGCTGCCCTCCCGTCTCTGTCGAGCCCCCGCTTGGTAAGAGTGGGTGCCGAACGCGCGGGAGGAAAGGGGCAATCGTACGCATGCTATCGATTGCGCACGAAAGAGTGCTCCGAAGGCCACCCCCGGAAACGCGGAAAGCCGCCCCACTCCCTTGCGGGAGCGGGCGGCTTCCGGACGAGCGGTTCCCCGGTGAGGGGAGAGGATCAGGCCTCTTCGGCCTCGCCCTCGGTACCCTCGGTGGTCTCCTCGGCCTCTTCCTCCTCCAGGAGGTCGGCCGCGGTGACCATGCCGCCGCGCTGCGCCTGCAGCTCGGCTTCTTCCTGGGTGCGGGCGACGTTGACCGTCACCGACACGCTGACCTCCGGGTGCAGCACGATGCGCACCTTGAACAGGCCCAGCGTCTTGATCGGCTGGTCGATCGCCACCTGCTGGCGGCCGGTCTTGTAGCCGGCGGCCTCCAGGGCGTCCGCGATGTCGCGGCTGGACACCGAACCGTACAGCACGCCGGTCTCGCCCGCCTGGCGGGTGATGACGACCGACACGCCTTCCATCTTCTGCGCGACGAACGTGGCGTCCTTGCGGCGCTCGAGGTTCTGGGCCTCAAGCGTGGCGCGCTGCTTCTCGAACAGCTCCAGGTTGGCCTTGCTGGCGCGCAGCGCCTTCTTCTGGGGCAGCAGGTAGTTGCGGGCGAAGCCGGGCTTCACCTTCACAACCTGACCCATCTGGCCGAGCTTCTCGACCCGCTCCAACAGAATAACTTCCATCACTCGTCCTCCTGATCGGGGCCGGCGTTCGCCCAGCGGCGGCGCAGCCCAATCCATTGCTCGATCACCCCGAGGCCGACCAGAACCACGATCGGCCAACCGAAAAGAAACAGGAACAGGTAGAACCCGACGAGGAGCGCCACCCTGGCCTTCTGACGACCCGCGAACGCGTGCACGACGGCGAGGCCCGCGAAGCTGAACGGCACGGCGAGCACCAGCGCCACGTTCAGCGCCAGGAACCCGACCGGATCCGGCAGCAGCGCCGCCCCGGCGACCGCCAGCGCGAACGCAAGCGGCAGCCAACCCGGCAGCTCCACCGCGGTTATCCGCATCGGCGGCCGCCGATTGCGGGAGAACCGCATGAGGAGCCCCTGCGCCAGCGCCCCGTTGATGATGGTCATGAGCAACCACGACACCACCACGAGGCCCGGCATCAGCCGGGCGATGCCGAACGCTTCCGGCCCCAACGCTCCGGACTGGGCCGCCGTCCCCCCTTCCGGGGCGACCGCGCGCACCATGCCGGCGAGCGTCTCGCGCAACACGCCCTCCAGGCCGCCCGGCTCGCCGATCGTCCACACCACGGCGGCGAAGAACGCCGCGATGCCGAAACCGGTGAGCCCCATGAGCAGGAGGCCCGGTGGATACCACTCCACCCCGCCGCCGGCCGTGGGCCGGGCCAGCAGGGCTTGCCGCACCACGAACGCCGCGGGTACCGCCGCGGAAATCGCGTAGCCCACGAGGGCCGTCACGCTTCCGCTCGCCAGCAGCACCAGCACCGCCGCCGTCCCGCCGGCGATGGCCGTGGCCCGAGGGCCCAGCCAGAGACCGGCGAGGAGCAGCGGCAACGGCGCCAGATACGCCAGGATCAGCGCGCCGACGCTGCCGAACAGGACGGCGGCGTAGAACAGCGCGCTGACCGCGCCACCCGCGAGGGCGGCCACCAGGGCCGTTGGCATGCGGGCACCACTCCCAGGCGTCGGGTCCGTTCCGTTCCCGCCCTTACTTCACCACGTAGGGGAGCAGGGCGAGGAACCGGGCGCGCTTGATGGCGCGGGCCAGTTCACGCTGCTTCTTCGCGGACACCGCGGTGATGCGGCTCGGCACGATCTTGCCGCGCTCGGAAATGAAGCGCGACAGGAGCTTGACGTCCTTGTAGTCGATCGCCGGAGCATTCGCGCCCGAGAACGGGCAGGTCTTGCGGCGGCGGAAGAACGGGCGGCGCGGGCCGCCGCTGCGCGGCGCGGCGCCGCCGGTGGTCTGCTTGTCGCTCATCAGGCGGTCTCCCCTTCGGCGGCGGCGGGCTGCTCGGAACGGCGGGGCGGGCGGGGCCCGCGGTCATCGAAGCGGCGCGGGCCGCGGTCGCCGCGGTCACC
Source organism: Azospirillum sp. (assembly GCF_035627195.1). GTDB lineage: Bacteria > Pseudomonadota > Alphaproteobacteria > Azospirillales > Azospirillaceae > Azospirillum. The sequence continues at coordinate 30,108 of NZ_DASPMG010000380.1, read as the reverse complement.
ACGCTCGCCGCGCTCGCCGCGGCTCTGCATCATCGCCGACGGGTTCGGGTCGAGCTTCTCGACGCGGACGGTCATGAACCGCAGCACGTCTTCGTTGATGCCCATGTTGCGCTCGGCCTCGAGCACGGCGGCCGCCGGCGCGTCGAGGTTGAGGAACAGGTAGTGACCCTTGCGGTTCTTCTTGATCTTGTAGGTGAGCGTCTTCAGGCCCCAGTACTCGGTCTTGGCGACCGAACCGCCGTTGTCGCGGATGATCTGGGAAAACTGCTCGCCCAGCGCCTCGGCCTGGGCGGCCGAGATGTCCTGGCGTGCGATGAGCACGCACTCGTACAAAGCCATTTGACTCCCCATGGCTGTTCATGGTCCGCCGCTGTGCCGTTTCCCACCACGGGTCGGGCCAGCCGCACGGGCCTAGCCGGCGGCACGGAGGCGCGCCGGCAAGGAGTTTGAAGCGCGGGAGTATGCACAGAACATGCGGCAGATCAAGCGATTCCGCGTGCGTGCGCGGATTCGATGCGCCCGCGTCGTCGTCGCCGGGAAAACAGGCGCAGAGGCAGGGAAGAAGGGGCCGCCGGCCGATCCGGCGCGGGGACTATAATATATATGGATACGGCCGTCTTGATCGGCCGGCCCGGGACAGCGGTCCAAGCATCGCTTGACTTGGCGTTTTTCGCGGGTATGACTGTCGCCCACTTCCATGGCGGCGCGCGGGGCGCGCCGCGTCCACACACGGGTTTCCGCACAGCATGACCAGGGCGTTCGTGTTTCCGGGGCAGGGCAGCCAGGCGGTCGGCATGGGCCGCGAGCTGGCCGAGGCTTTCGAAGTCGCCCGTCTCACCTTCGAAGAGGTGGACGATGCGCTGAACCAGCGCCTGTCGCGCCTGATGTTCGAGGGGCCGGACGCCGACCTGACGCTGACCGAGAACGCCCAGCCGGCGCTCATGGCCGTCTCGGTCGCCGTCGTCCGCGTGCTCAAGGACCAGGGCAAGCTCGACCTGCGCAAGCACGCCACCTTCGTGGCCGGGCATTCGCTGGGCGAGTATTCGGCGCTGTGCGCCGCCGGCTCCTTCTCGCTGGCCGACGCCGCGCGCCTCTTGAAGCTGCGCGGCCAGTCCATGCAGAAGGCGGTGCCGGTCGGGCAGGGCGCCATGGCGGCGCTGCTGGGCGCCGAGCTGGAGCAGGCGCAGGCCATCGCCGCCGACGCGGCGGAAGGACAGATCTGCTCGGTCGCCAACGACAATTCCTCGGGGCAGGTGGTGATCTCCGGCCATGCCGAGGCCATCGACCGCGCCATCGTGCTGGCCGCCGAGCGGGGGCTGAAGCGCTCCGTCCGGCTGCCGGTGAGCGCCCCCTTCCATTGCCCGCTGATGCAGCCGGCCGCCGACGCCATGGCGCAGGCGCTGGCCAACATCACCATCCTGCCGCCGGACGTCCCGGTGGTCGCCAACGTCACCGCCACGGCGGTCAGCGATCCCAGCCAGGTGCGCAGCCTGCTGGTGCAGCAGGTGACGGGCATGGTGCGCTGGCGCGAGAGCGTGCAGTACATGAAGGCGCAGGGCGTCGACACCCTGGTCGAACTGGGCGCCGGAAAGGTGCTGGCCGGCCTCGCCAAGCGCATCGACAAGGAGCTAACGGCCACCTCGGTGGGCTCGCCGGCCGACGTCGAAGCCTTCCTCAAGACCCTGTGAGGCGTCCCATGTTCGACCTGACCGGTAAGTGCGCGCTGGTGACCGGCGCTTCGGGCGGAATCGGCGCGTCGATCGCCCGCGCGCTGCACGCGCAGGGCGCCACCGTCGCCCTGTCGGGCACCCGCGTGGAGCCGCTGGAGGCGCTGGCCGCCGAACTGGGCGAGCGCGCCCGGGTGGTGCCCGCCAACCTGTCCGACGCCGCCTCGACCGAGCAGCTGCTGAAGGACGCCGAGGCCGCCATGGGCCAGGTCGACATCCTGGTCAACAACGCCGGCCTGACGCGCGACCAGCTGGCCATGCGCATGAAGGACGAGGACTGGCAGACGGTGCTGGACGTCAATCTGACGGCTGCCTTCCGCCTGTCGCGCGCGGCGCTGCGCGGCATGATGAAGCGCCGCTGGGGGCGAATCATCGGCATCACGTCGGTCGTCGGCGTCACCGGCAACCCGGGGCAGGCGAACTACGCCGCCTCCAAGGCCGGCCTGATCGGCATGTCGAAGGCGCTGGCGGCCGAGGTCGCGTCGCGCAACATCACGGTCAACTGCGTGGCGCCGGGCTTCATCACCACGGCGATGACGCACGCGCTGAACGACGATCAGAAGAGCAAGATTTCGAGCGCCATTCCCGCCGGCCGCATGGGCGAGCCGGCGGAAATCGCCGCCGGGGTCGTGTACCTGGCGAGTGAAGAGGCCGCCTACGTCACCGGCCAGACGCTGCACATCAACGGCGGCATGGCCATGATCTGAGGTGGTTTAACCTAGGGTTGGACGAAACGGAACCGGTGCCTCAGCGGCGCTGGTCAAGTCCCCCGAAATGTGTTATCGGACGGGGCTTTTCGCGGCAGGACGACACGCTTACGACGCGTGCCCGGGATGCCGGATTCGCCCGAGCGGCATCAAGGATTTGGAAGGTCGAAGATGAGTGACATCGCCGAGCGCGTGAAGAAGATCGTTGTGGACCACCTGGGGGTCGAAGAGTCGAAGGTGACGGAGAACGCCTCCTTCATCGACGATCTCGGCGCCGACAGCCTCGACACCGTCGAGCTGGTGATGGCCTTCGAGGAGGAGTTCGGCTGCGAGATCCCGGACGACGCCGCCGAGAAGATCCTCACCGTCAAGGACGCCATCGCGTTCATCAAGGACAACGCCGCCGCCTGATCCAGGCGGGGTTCTGCCGCCGCCCGTTCCCGGGGGGCGGCTCTACCACGAGGGCCAGCGGCTCCGGCTACCGGAGACCCTGGCCGTCGCAGGAACAAACGGAACAAGGTCAGGGATCGCCATGAGACGTGTCGTCGTCACCGGCCTCGGTCTGGTCACGCCGCTCGGCGTCGGTCACAAGCTCAATTGGGACCGCTTGGTCAACGGCCAGTCGGGCATCCGCGGGATCACGTCGTTCGACGTGTCGGACCTCGCCTCCAAGATCGCCGGCCAGGTGCCGCGCGGCAAGGGCGACGGGGAGTTCGACGCCGACGCCTACGTGCCGCACAAAGACCAGCGCAAGATGGATGACTTCATCCTCTACGCCATCGGCGCGGCCCACGAGGCGGTCCGCGACGCCGGCTGGATGCCGGAGGACGAGGAGGAGCGCGAGCGCACGGGCGTGATGATCGGCTCCGGCATCGGCGGCCTGCCCGGCATCGCCGAGGGCGCGGTCACCCTGCACGAGAAGGGCGCGCGGCGCATTTCGCCGTTCTTCATCCCGGCCTGCCTGATCAACCTGGCCTCCGGCCACGTGTCGATCCACTACGGTTTCAAGGGCCCGAACCACGCGGTGGTCACGGCCTGCTCGACCGGCGCGCACGCGCTGGGCGATGCCGCGCGCCTCATCATGTGGGGCGACGCCGACGTCATGGTCGCCGGCGGTGCGGAAGCGGCGGTCAGCCGCCTGGGCGTCGGCGGCTTCGCCGCCATGCGCGCCCTGTCCACGAACTTCAACGACACGCCCGAGAAGGCCTCGCGTCCCTATGACAAGGACCGCGACGGCTTCGTCATCGGCGAGGGTGCCGGCGTCGTCGTTCTGGAGGAGCTGGAGCACGCGAAGAAGCGCGGCGCCCACATCTATGCCGAGATCGTCGGCTACGGCCTGTCGGGCGACGCCTACCACATCTCGGCCCCGGCCGAGGACGGCAACGGCGGCTTCCGCGCCATGCGCGGGGCCCTGCAGCGCGCCGGCCTCGACCCGTCGGACATCGACTACGTCAACGCGCACGGCACCTCGACGCCGCTGGGCGACGAGATCGAGCTGGGCGCGGTGAAGCGCCTGTTCGGCCCGGCCATGGACTCGGTCGCCATGTCCTCCACCAAGTCGGCGATCGGCCACCTGCTGGGTGCCGCCGGCGCGGTCGAGGCGATCTACTCGATCAAGGCGATCAACCACAGCGTGGTTCCGCCGACGCTGAACCTGGAAAACCCGTCGGAGAGCTGCCTGGGCGTCAACCTCGTGCCGAAGGCGGCGCAGGAACGCCGGGTGCGCGCGGCGCTGTCCAACTCCTTCGGTTTCGGCGGCACCAACGCGTCGCTGGTCTTCAAGGAGTTCGCCTGAGGAGGCTGCCATGGGGTGGGGCCTCCGGATCGCGGCCGGGGCACTCGCCGCATCGGCTCTCCTGGCTGCGACGGTGTTGTGGGGGACCCTGCGCATGGTGGCGCCGGGTCCGCTCTCCGAACCGGCCACCGTCGTCATTCCGCGCGGCAGCAGCCTGGAAGCGATCGCCGCCACGCTGGCCGAGGCCGGCGTGGTCGAGTCGCCGTGGCTGTTCCTGTTCGACGTCAAGCTGAGCGGCGCCGGGCGTGAGCTGAAGGCCGGCGAATACGCCTTCGCACCCGGCATCAGCACGGACGGCGTCGTCACGCTGATGCGCCAGGGGAAGACCGTGGTGCGCCGGCTGACCGTGCCGGAGGGGCTGACGGCCGCGCAGATCGTGGCGTTGGTGGAGAAGGAACCGGCGCTGGCCGGCGAGGTGCGCGAGCGCCCGAAGGACGGCACGCTGCTGCCGGAAACCTACCACTTCTCCTACGGCGACGGCCGCGAGGCGCTGCTGGAGCGCATGCGCACGGCCATGGAGCAGACGCTGGCCGAGGCGTGGAAGAGCCGCGATCCGGACCTGCCGCTGCGCACGCCGGAGGAGGCCGTCACGCTCGCCTCCATCGTCGAGAAGGAAACCGGCGTGGCGGCGGAGCGTGCGCGGGTGGCCGGCGTCTACGTCAACCGGCTGCAGACCGGCATGCGGCTGCAGTCCGACCCCACCGTCATCTACGCGCTGACGCAGGGCAGCGGCGAACTGGGCCGGGCGCTGACGCGCAACGACCTGAAGGCCGAATCGCCGTACAACACCTACGTCGTCACCGGCCTGCCGCCGGGTCCCATCGCCAATCCGGGCAAGGCCTCGATCCTCGCCGCGCTGAAGCCGGAACGCCACGAATACCTGTACTTCGTGGCCGACGGCACGGGCGGGCATGCCTTCGCCAAGACGCTGCCCGATCATAACCGGAACGTCGCGCGCTGGCGGGACGTCCAACGCCGTCAGTCGGGGAACGGCGATTCGTCATCGGAGTGACGGCCGATACTTTTGGACTCCCACGTCCGACGAAGGCGAAATTGCGCGCGCGAACCACCTTCGGCACGATGCGACGCAACACAATCGCCGCAACACAATCGTCGAAGGGAGAGTGCGGATGAGCGCGGGTATCGAAGAGCGGGTCCGGGAGCGCGCCCACGCGATCTGGATCGAGGAAGGCTGCCCCGAGGGCCGCGACCAGGATCACTGGCTGCGCGCCGAGCAGGAAGTGGGCGCCGTGATCACCGTGCCGGCGAAGGCTCCGGCCCGCAAGCCGGCCGCGCGCAAGCCGTCCGTCAAGGCCGCTGCGGCGGCACCCCAGGCCGCGGCGCGCAAGCCCCGCGCGCGCAAGGCGGCGGTGACGGCCTGAGAGCAGGGCAGGGGGCGGGATCGTGAAGATCCCGCTTTCCGCAGACAGGAAGCGGGATCAGGCCGCGGAGGGCACCGCGACGACGCCGGCCAGCTCGCCATAGGACTTCCGCGCCGCGCGCATCTTCTCCAGCGATTCCCGCAGGCTCTCCTCGGCGAAGCCGGGCTGGAGCTGGTTGAGTTCCTTCTGCGTCAGATCGATGAAGGCGTCCAGCAGACGGGCATGGATGCGGCAGGCCTTGCGGACTTCGTCAGCAACCATCGGACCGGGCATTTCCTGATCTCCTGTCAGGTGATTGATCGTTCGCCCACAGTTGACGCTGGCCCGGTTAACAAAACCTTTCACATCTCCGCAAAGCGAAGTAATCTTTAGTGTTAATCCCTTCGAAATTCTTCGGAAATCCCACTTTTGATAAGACATGGCCCGAAAAGCGGCGGCCTCCATAGGCAATGTTGAGACAGGAATGGGATTTATAGTGGCACGGGCCTGATAAAAAGCTTCACCGCCTGTCCATCGCCACGGCACCCCTGCAACCTTCCGGCCGCCGGCGCATACCAGCAATCCGCCACGCCCACCGGGCGCCGACGCCGCGTCCGTCGTATACAGGCGGGGAACGATGCGAGACGGCGGGGGACGGCGGGCATGCAGGCGACCGACACGCAACCGGCCCTGGCGGAGCGGCCCGCCTACTGGTGGATCAGCGGCCTGCTGCTGGCGACGGCCGGCGTGCTGGCCTTCTCCGTGCGGCCGGTGATCATCAAGCTGGCCTACGGCTACGGCGTCGACGCCATCACGCTGCTGATGCTGCGCATGCTGTTCTCGCTGCCCTTCTTCCTGGCGGTGGCGGTGTGGAGCGGCGGCCGGCGCGGCGGCGCGCCGATGACCGGACGCACGCTGGCCGCCACCCTGGCGCTGGGCATCACCAGCTATTACGTGGCGAGCTTTCTGGACTTCCTGGGCCTGCAATACGTCTCGGCCGGCATCGGCCGGCTGCTGCTGTTCCTCTACCCGACCATCGTCGTGGTGCTCTCCGCCCTGTTCCTGGGCAAGCCGATCCGTGGGCGGGAGGTGGCCTCGCTGGTCATCTCCTACATCGGCGTGGCGCTGGTGCTGTCCAGCGAATGGGGGCACGGCGGGTCGGACATCGCGCTGGGGGCCGCCCTCGTGTTCGGCGGGGCGGTCTGCTACGCCATCTATCTGGTGGCCGGCAGCCGGCTGGTGGAGCGGGTCGGCTCCATGCGTTTCACCGCCTACGGGATGACGGCGGCCAGCGTCTGCTGCATCGCCCAGTTCGTGGCGCTGCGCCCGTTCTCCGCGCTTGAGCTGCCGTGGCAGGTCTACGCGCTGTCGGTGCTGATGGCGGTGGCCTGCACGGTCCTGCCCGTCTTCATGACGGCGGAGGCGCTGCGGCGCGTCGGCGCCAACACGGTGGCGCTGCTGGGCGCCCTCGGCCCGGTCTCGGCCGCAGCACTCGGCGCGCTGATCCTGGGGGAGGCGGTGACGCCCGCCCAGGCGGCCGGCGCCGTTCTTGTCATGGTCGGCGTGCTGCTGATCAGCCTGCGGCGGAAGGCGGCGGTGTAACCGCCGGCCCGGTGCGCCGTTGTAGGGGCAGTTAACCCCACGACGGAGGCACCGGTGATCGAGCGCCCGGCAACACAACGAATGGTGGCCGTGGACCAGGGCCGCGTGCGCCTGCACACCCTCCTGGCCGGCCCGGAGGACGGCCCGCTGGCCGTGCTGCTGCACGGCTTTCCCGACACCTCGCACGGCTGGCGCCGGCAGGTCCCGGCGCTCGTCGCGGCCGGCTGGCGGGTGGCGGTGCCCGACCAGCGCGGCTACGCCACCAGCGACAAGCCGCCGGGCCTCGACGCCTACCGCCTGGAACGCCTCGCCCGGGACGTGGTGGATCTGGCCGGGGCGCTGGGGCGGCGCCGCTTCGCCGTGGTCGGGCACGACTGGGGCGGCATCGTCGCCTGGGCGCTGGCGCTCGGCCATCCCGACCGGGTCGAGCGCGCCGTCATCCTCAACGCGCCGCACCCGGCGACGGTGCTGCCCTATTCGCTGCGGCACCCCGGCCAGCTGGCGCGCAGCTGGTACGTGCTGGCCTTCCAGCTGCCCGGCGTGCCGGAGCGGATGTTCCGCGCCGGGGACTTTCGCCTGGCCCGGCGCGCCCTGCTCGCCACCAGCCGGCCCGGCACCGTCACGGCCGACGACCTGCGCCGCTACCGCGAGGCGTGGGCGCAGCCCGGCGCGGTCACGGGCATGCTGAACTGGTATCGCGCCCTGCGCCGCCGCGCGCCGCTGCCGCAGGATCGGGTGCGGGTGCCCACGCTCGTGCTGTGGGGCGACCGCGACGCGTTCCTTCAACCGGGGCTGGCCGACGCCGCGCTGGAGCGGTGCGACGACGGCCGGCTGGTGCGCTTCGCCGACCTCGGCCACTGGCTGCACCAGGAGGATCCGGCCCGCGTCAACCCGCCCCTGATCCACTTCCTGGACGCCCATTTCCTGGACGCCGGCCGGGCCGACCCGGCGCCGTTCCCCGGCGAGGAGAAACGCTTTACAACGGAGGGGGCAACACCGGGCAGGCAAGGGCGCAGCGCATGAAGATCGCCATCCTCGACGACTACCAGCGCGTGGCGCGCGGCCTGGCCGAGTGGGACCGGCTGCCGCCCGGCAGCGAGCTGCGCGTCTTCCACGAGCATCTGGGGGACGAGGACGCGGTGGCCGAGGCGCTGCGCCCCTTCGACGTGCTGGTCATCATGCGCGAGCGCACGCCGATGCCGGCTTCGCTGATCGCCCGGCTGCCGAACCTGAAGCTGCTGGTCACCACGGGGATGCGCAACCTCGCCGTCGACCTGGACGCCTGCCGGGCGCGCGGCATCCCCGTGTGCGGCACGGCCATCGGCGGCACGCCGACGGCGGAGCTGACCTGGGGCCTCATCCTGGCGCTCGCCAAGCGCATCCCGGCGGAGGACCGCGCGCTGCGCGAGGGGCGCTGGCAGACCGGGCTGACGCGGACCATCGCCGGCCGGCGCCTGGGCGTCGTGGGCCTGGGCAAGCTGGGCGCGCAGGTGGCGAAGGTCGGCCTCGCTTTCGGCATGGAGGTGGTGGCGTGGAGCCAGAACCTCACCGACGCCCGCGCCGCGGAGGTCGGCGTGCGCCTGGTGGAGAAGCCGGAGCTGTTCGCCACGAGCGACGTGGTGACGCTGCACCTCGTGCTCGGCGAGCGCACGCGCGGCGTCGTGGGGGCGGCGGAGCTGGGCGCCATGAAGCCGACGGCGTGGTTCATCAACACCGCGCGCGCCGGCCTGGTGGACGAGGCCGCGCTCCTCGACGCGCTGACCAACCGCCGCATCGCCGGCGCCGCGCTGGACGTGTTCTCCCAGGAGCCGCTGCCGCCCGGCCACCCGCTGCTGGCGCTGGACAACGCGGTGCTGACGCCGCACGTCGGCTACGTCACCGAGGAGAACTACGCGGCCTTCTACCGCGAGGCGCTGGAGGACATCCTCGCCTGGACGGAGGGGCGGGTGGTCAGGCCGCTGACGTGACAACGTTGGGTTTTCGGCTTCGGCCTCAACCCAACCTACTGAAAACATTCCATAATCGTCATGGCCGGGCCCAGTCCCGGCCATCCACGCTCCTTGGATTGGTCGGCGTGCGTGGATGCCCGGGACAAGCCCGGGCATGACGGCTTGAGAAAGGTCACGCCAGCGCGATGCCCTCGCGCTCCACGGCGCGGCGCACGGCCGGACGGGCCAGCATGCGCTGCTTGTGCGCGGTGTAGTTGGCCAGCTCCGCCACCGGCAGCTCGATGCGCATCCCCCACCAGTAGAAGACCAGCAGGTACGGGTCGCACACCGTGTACGGACCCTGCACCCATTCCTTGCCGGCCAGCAGCCCGTCGATTTCCTTCAGGTAGTCGTGGAAGACCTGCCGGCCCTTCTCCTTCAGCGCCGGGTGGACCGCCGTGTCGTCGGCGAACCGCTCGGGGCGGAAGATGTGGGCGAAGGCGGGGTGCACGCTGCTGGACAGGAAGGCCATCAGCGACAGGCAGCGCGCCTCGGCCAGCGGGTCGGTGGGCAGCAGCTTCGCCTCGGGGAAGCGCTTGGCGAGGTAGGCGAGGACCGCCAGGTTTTCGGTCAGGATTTCGCCGCCGTCGACGCGCAGGGCCGGCACCCGGCCGCGCGGGTTGACCGCCCGGTATTCCGGCGTGTTCTGCTCGCCGTTGGCCAGCGCCACGCGGCGTGCCTCGAACGGAGCGCCGGTTTCTTCGAGCGTGATGTGCGAGGCCAGGGAACAGGCACCGGGCGAGTAGAACAGCGTCAGCATGCGCTTCCTCCTGAATTGGTGTTACGTTCTTAGCCACCGGGCGGGATGCGGTCCATGTGGGCGGCTGCATGCATCCCATGCCGCAACGTGGGCTTGTTCCGGGGGCGGGTCGGGTTATTCTTTTCGCCCTGCGACGTTCCTGGAGATCCGCATGCCGCAGGCGCCCGTGATCTGGACCATCGGCTACGAGCGCGCGGCACCCGACGCGCTGATCGCGGCGCTGCGCGAGGCGGGCGTGCAGGCGGTGCTGGACGTCCGCGAACTGCCGCTGTCCCGGCGGGCCGGCTTCTCCAAGGGGCCGTTGCGCGCGGCGCTGGCGGAGGCCGGCATCGACTATATCCACCTGAAGGCGCTGGGCACCCCGGCCGAGGGGCGGGAGGCGGCGCGCCGCCGCGACCACGGCCGGTTCTGGGCGATCGTCGAGGAACGCCTCGACACGCCCGAGGCGGAGGCCGCGCTGCACCGCGCCGCCGAGCTGGCGCGGGCGCGCCGCAGTTGCCTTCTGTGCCTGGAGGCCGATCCCTGCGTCTGCCACCGCCTGCGCGTCGCCGAGCGGCTGGCCGGCCGGTTCGGATTCACGGTGGAGCATCTCCACCCCGTCATCCTGTGACCCCCAAGGAAGCCCAAGGAAGAAAGCATGAGCCTGGAGGAAACGACGGCGGCCGACTGGGCCGCCTGGGAAGACACCGTGCGCCGCGCCGGCGGCAGCCCGGCCGCGAGTGCCGAGGACGCGATCACCGGCCGCCGCTCGGTGCGCGCCTTCCTGCCCACGCCGGTGCCGCGCTTCGTGATCGAGCACCTGCTGACGGTGGCCAGCCGGGCGCCCAGCGGCTCCAACATCCAGCCGTGGAAGGTGACGGTGGTGACGGGGGCGGCGCTGGACCGGCTGCGCGGCGTTCTGGTCGACACGTTCCTCACGGGCGGCGATCCGGAATGGCCCTACCACTACTACCCCCGCCGCTTCAGCGAGCCCTACCTGTCGCGCCGCCGCGCCTGCGGCTGGGGCCTGTACGGCGCCCTGGGCATCGGCAGGGCGGACGCCGTCCGCATGCGCGAGCAGCATTCCCGCAACTTCCGCTTCTTCGACGCGCCGGTCGGCCTGATCGTCACCATCGACCGGGAGTTGGAGATCGGCAGCTGGCTCGACCTCGGCATGTTCGTGCAGTCCATCATGGTGGCGGCGCGCGGCGTCGGGCTGCACACCTGCCCGCAGGCGGCCTTCGCCCCCTACCACGCGCAGATCCGCGATCAACTGGGCATCCCCGAGGATCAGGTGGTGGTGTGCGGCATGGCGATCGGCCTGGAGGACACGGCCGCCCCCGAGAACGGCTTCCGCACCGATCGCGAGCCAGTGTCCGCGTTCGCCCGCTTCATCGGGGAGTAGCCGCGCTCAGGCCCGCTTGCGGTCGGATCCGGCGGGGGCCGGCGCCTCGTCGGTCCCGCCCGGCCGCGGCTTGCGCGTGGCGAACAGGCCGCAGGGCGAGACCGTGCCCACCGTGTAGCCGGTGTTGCGCGGAAAGCGCTGGGTCAGGCGGTCGAGCGCCTCGCGCTGGCTGGCGGCGGCGATGAGATAGGTGCGTGCACCGCCCCAGGCCGACGCGAGGCGCGTCGTTCCCGAGGTGGCGTCGGTGGCCAGCTCGACGCGCGCCGCCCAGATGACGCCGGGCCGCGGTTCCAGCCGGTCGAAGACGTGGAAGCGCTCGACGGGCATGCGGCGGGTCTTCTCCAGATCGGCCTCCGCCGCCTGCAGGGCGGCGCGGCCCTGCTCGATGCGGGCGTCCGCTTCTTCCAGCCGGCGCTCGGCGTCGCGCAGGGTGCGCTGCGCGGCCAGCAGGTCGCGGTCCAGGTCGCGCATCGCCTGCTCCTCGGCGGCCATGTCCCGCCGCACCCGCGTCAGCCGCCGCGCCACCGCGCGGTTGGCGAAGACGCCCAGCGCCAGCATGACGACGCTGGCGTAGAGAAGCAGCATCGTCATGTCGCCTCCGGCGGCGGCTGCTCGGGATGGGCGTCGGTGAACCGTTCGATGCGCGCGTGCAGGATGCCCGAGCGGGGATGGAACGCGCGCTGCAGCGCCGCGTGCGCGGCGTCCGGCGATTCCGCCCAGATGTGGGCGACGTTCCGCCGGTGCCAGATGTCGCGCGCGAAGATCAGGTTGCGCTGGTCGACGCGGGCGAAGTCGGGCGCCGTGCGCAGCGCGCACTGGTACAGCACGTGGCCGGGATCCGGCCCGCCCAGCTCGTCCACCAGCTCGACCTTGTCGGCCTGGATGGAGGCGGCGAGGGAGGCGACGCGGGCGCGCTGCGCGTCCAGCTGGCCGCGCTGGTCTTCGCGGTGGCGGACCAGCTCCTGCGCCTCCTCGACCCGGCCGCGCAGCAGGCCCAGCTCCTTGCGGTGGTCGGCGAGGCGCTTGCGCAGCAGCGACTGGCGGCCGGTCAGGACGCTGATGCGCGACGCCTCGATCACGATGATCAGGCCGAGGGCTGCGGTGCTGAGAACGATGAGGGCGAGGGCGAAGATATCGAGGGCAGGCATCATGCGTTCAGGCCTGGCGGGCTTTCGAGCATAGCCCGGAAGGCCATGAGATCGCCATCGCCAAGGAGCCGCAGGTCGATGCCGGCCGCCAGCCGCTGACGCTCCGCGTTCACCTCGGCCAGCACGGCGCAGCGGGCGATGGGACTGTCGCGCAGGGCGTCCAGTTCGGACAGGCTGCCGCGGCGCAGGTCCTCGGTCCAGCGCGCGGCGTCGGGGGAGGCCAGCACCGCGTCCAGCGGCATGCGCTGGGCGCGCGCGGCGGCGGTGTCCTGGATCTCGGCCACCAGCGGCGCCATGCGGCGCGACAGGGCGGCCCACCAGCCGGCGGTGTCGATGAAATGGATGCAGCCGGGCGTGGGCTGCGGGTGCGCCAGGGTCACCGCGTCGCGCAGCATCACCGGCTCGACCCACCGGGTCCACAGGCGGCGCGCGTGCGCCCGCCGGCGCCCGTTCAGCACCTCCAGCAGCGCAGCACCCACGTGCGCCGGCCGCGCTCCGCCGTCGCGGGGATCGGGGGCGACGGCGTCGAACAGCCGGGACACGGTGCGGCGGTCGAGGTTGCGCAGCAGGCGCCGCACGCGCTCCACCCGCGACTCCACCGTCTCCCGCGCCGTGTCGTCCCGTTCGCCCATGCCACCCCCTTGCGGACTGCACACTCCAATATGCACCTGACAGGGTAGGCCCCGGCGGGGCAGGGGGGTATCCTTCAATGGCGCGGATTTGCCACGGTATTCGTCGAATCGTTACGATTTGCGACGTTCCGTGACGGCGTGCGACGGGCGGCGGCGCGCGCCGGGCCGGCCCGGTGCTATTCGACGCGGCTTGTCGCAATTCATCGTTTGACGGTAACCGGGCGCCGATGCTTCCTACACGCTGAGGGCGCGCAGGACGAAGGTGTGGGGATGAGCATGGCGGTCGACGAGCCTCTGTTCCGCGAGGACGAGGACGAGCTTCCCCCGCCCGCCTTCGCCGAGCCGTGGCCGGTTCTGGTGGTGGACGACGACCCGCAGGTCCACACCATGACCACCGTCCTGCTGCGCGACTTCGAATTCGAAGGACGCCCGTTCGAGGTGGTGAGCGCCCTGTCCGGCGCGGAGGCGCGCGCCGTCCTGGCCAGCCGGCCGGACATTCCCGTCGCACTCCTCGACGTGGTTATGGAGACCGACGACGCGGGCCTGCGCCTCGTCCGTCACATCCGCGAGGACCTCGGCAACGGGCGCATGCGCATCATCCTGCGCACCGGCCAGCCGGGGCAGGCGCCGGAGCGCGACGTGGTCGTCGCCTACGACATCAACGATTACAAGAGCAAGAACGAGCTGACGGCGCAGAAGCTGTTCACCGCGCTGGTCAGCGCGCTCAGGGCGTGGCGCGACATCGTCACCATCGAACGCCACCGCCAGGGGCTGGAGCGCATCCTGAACGCCACCTCGCCGCTGCTGCAGATGCGCTCCATGCGGGCGCTGGTGGACGGGCTGGTCGACCAGCTGCCGCGGGTCATCGACAACGCGCACGGGTCCGTGCTGGCCTGCCGCGACAGCGACCGCGCCGACCTGCCGCGCCAGCTGTGGGTGATCGCCGGCACCGGGCGCTTCGCGCACCTGGCCGGCGTCGCCGGGGCGGAAGGGCTGCCCGCCGACATCCACGCCGCCGTGATGGAGGCGTTCGAGACGCAGCGCAGCGGCTTCGGCCCGCAGCGCTGCGTGCTGGCCTTCCGCACGCTGGAGCACGGCACCACCGTGTTCGTGCTGGAACGGCCGGAGCCCTACACCGAGGACGACCACCGCCTGCTGGACGTGTTCTGTAGCCGCGTCGCCATCGGCTTCGACAACGTCTGCCTGTACGAGGACATGCTGGCCTTCAGCCAGTCGCTGGAAAGGCGCGTGGCCGAGCGCACGGCGGAGCTGGAGGCCAGCCAGCAGGCGCTGATCGCCGCCAAGCGCCGGGTCGAGACGGCCCTGGAGCGCGAGATGGAGGCCAAGCACAACCAGAACCAGTTCCTGGGCATGGTCAGCCACGAGTTCCGCACGCCGCTGGCGGTCATCGACAGCGCGGCCCAGCTGATGGCGTTGCGGGCCGAGCGGGTGGACCCGGAGATGCTGGACCGCCTCGCCGTCGTGCGCAGCAGCGTGCACCGCCTGACCGGCCTGATCGACGCCTACCTGACCGACGAGCGGCTGCAGTCCGGCACGCTGGTGCTGGAGCGGCGCGAGGTCGATCTGGCGGCGCTGCTGGAGACGACGCTGAAGAGCTTCCGCATCGCCTATCCCGGCCACGGCTTCGTGGTCGAACTGGGCGGGCTGCCGCCGCGCATCGCGGCCGACGCGCACCTTCTGGGGCTGGTCTTCACCAACCTGATCGGCAACGCCGTGAAGTACTCCGCCGACACCACGCCGCACGTCACGGTGCGCGGCGGGCGCGACGGCTCCATGGTGGTGGTCGAGGTGGCGGACCGCGGCCGCGGCATTCCGGAGGGCGAGATCCCGCGGCTGTTCGAACGCTTCTTCCGTGGCGTCGGCGCCGCCGGCGTGCCGGGCACCGGCATCGGCCTGCACACGGTCCAGCAGATCGTCCAGCTGCACCAGGGCGCCATCACGGTGGACAGCGTGGTGGGCGAGGGATCGACCTTCCGGGTCGTGCTGCCGGCCACGGCGGGGGACAAAGGATGGGGCAACCGATGATCGCCGACGCGGCGCCGCCGTCAACCAAAAGTTCGCAAACCGAAAGTTCACCGTGGCCCTCGCCCGGCGATGGTGAGATATTGGGCACAAGTGGCAACGGACGACCTTCCATGCTCGGGCAGCAGTACGCCGCGTTCAAACGCGAACTCGACTCCAAGGGAATCATCTTCTCGTTCAGCGGCTACCTGTCGGAGGGCATCCTCTACTCGCTGGGCGAGGCCCTGCGGGAGAAGATGGCGCTGGAGGATGCCGACGGGCCGACCGTGCGCCGCGTCTTTTCGGTGTTCGTCGAGCAGATGCAGAACATCATCCGCTATTCCGCCGAGAAGATCGTCGGGACCGACGGCAAGAACATAGAACTCAGCGCCGGCATGGTGACCATCGGGATGGAGGACAAGATGTTCTTCATCGTCTGCGGCAACACCGTGCGCAACCAGGACGTGCCGCGCCTGCGCGAACGGCTGCACTTCCTGCAGGGGTTGGACAAGGACGCCATCAAGACCTATTACCGCGAGCAGCTTCGCGAAGCCCCGGACGAGGGCAGCCGCGGCGCCACCATCGGCCTGATCGAGATCGCCCGGCGCGCCAGCGCGCCGATCGAGTTCGACTTCCACGCCATGGACGACGAAAAGACCTTCTTCTGCCTGAAAGTCCGGATCTGAGACCGACATGGAACGTTTGACCATCGCGCCGACCGGACGCACCCCGGCGATCGACTTCGATTTCGACGGCGGCGTGCTGCGCCTGAGCGGCGAATCCTACCCGGACGACGTGGCCACTTTCTTCGGGCCGGTGTTCGGCGCGCTGCGTGGCTTCCTGGCCGAGCCGGGCGGCCCGGTCACCTTCGACATCGAGCTGGTGTACTTCAACAGCTCCAGCGCCAAGGCGCTGATGAACATCTTCCAGATGCTGGAGGAAGCCGCCCGCGGCGGCCGCGCGGTCACCGTGAACTGGCGCTTCGAGGACGGCGACGACGCCATGCGCGAGTTCGGCGAGGACTTCTCCGAGGACCTGGAGGACGTGACCTTCAACCTAGTGGAAGGCGGCTCGGGCGGGGCGGCATGAGCTTCAACCTCTTCGACGCCGAAGAGAAGGCCATCGAGCGCGCCAAGGCGCTGGGCGAACGGATCGCGCTGGACGCGCCGGAGTGCAGCGCCGGCTTCAACGAGCTTCTGGAGGCGTTCACCCGCAGCTACCGCGAGCAGCGCCGTCTGGTGCGCTTCAGCGACCGGCTGCAGGGCCAGCTCGCCACCCTGAACCAGGAGCTGGAACGCCGCCGGCAGGAGGCGGAGACCGCGCTGGCCCGCCTGCAGGAGGCACAGGAGGTGCTGGTCCAGTCGGAGAAGCTGGCCTCGCTGGGCGCCCTGGTGGCCGGCGTGGCGCACGAGATCAACACGCCGGTGGGCATCGCCGTGTCCTGCGCCTCCCACCTCGCCGACGCGACGGGCAAGCTGAAGGCGCTGACCGAGCAGGGCGGCCTGGGCCGCAACGACTTCAACCGCTACCTCGCCACCGCGACCGACACGACCGCGCTGATCCTCGCCAACTGCGAGCGCGCGGCGCAGCTCATCAACAGCTTCAAGCAGGTGGCCGTCGACCGTGCCAGCGCCGAGCGGCGCGGCTTCGCGCTGAACGCCTACATCCAGGAGACGCTGGTCAGCCTGCAGCCCAGGCTGCGCCAGGGCAACCACGCGGTGTCGGTGGACTGCCCGCCGGGCCTGACGGTGGACGGCTTCCCCGGCGCCCTGTCGCAGATCCTCACCAACCTCGTGATGAACTCGCTCCAGCACGGGTTCGGGCCGGAGCACGAGGGGCGGATCGCCATCACCGTGACGCAGCCCGATCCGGACACGGTGGTGCTGGCCTACGCCGACGACGGCCGGGGCATCCCGGCGGAGATCATGCCGAAGGTCTTCGACCCCTTCTTCACCACGCGCCGCGGCGAGGGCGGCAGCGGCCTGGGCCTGCACGTGGTGCACAACCTCGTGGTCGGGCCGCTGAAGGGCGGCATCACGGTGGGCGGCGCGCCGGGGCGGGGGGCGCTGTTCACCATCACCTTCCCGCGCGTGGCGCCGGGGGCGTAGGGCCGCCCGTCACACCATCCGCACCGGCGCGGAGAAGACATAGCCGACGCCGTGCACCGACTTCAGCGGCGGCGTCTCGCCCACAGCGCCTTCCATCTTGTGGCGCAGGCGGCCGACGACGGTGTCGATCGAGCGGTCCTCGGGGTTCCAGCGGCGGTTGTAGATGGCCAGCGAGATCTGGTCGCGCGACGCCGGCTGGCGCGCCTGCCCGGCCAGCAGCGTGATCAGCTTCATCTCCGTGCTGGTCAGGGCGACGCGCACGCCGGCCGGGCTGGTGATCGACCAGTCGGTGGTGTTCAGCAGCCAGCGCGGCTCGTCGTCCGCGGATCCCGTCTCGGCGGCCGGGGCGCTGGCCGCCGGGCGCGCGACGGGGGTGCCGTCCAGCCGGCGCAGCAGCGATTTGACCTGCGCCTCCAACTCGCGCATCTCCACCGGCTTCACGAGGTAGGCGTCGGCGCCGATTTCCAGCCCGACGACGCGGTCGACCGTGGAACCGCGCGCCGTCACCATGATGACGCCGGTGCCGCGCCCGTCGCGCAGGCGCGCGGCGATCTTGAAGCCGTCCTCGCCCGGCAGGTTGACGTCCAGGATGGCGATGGCGACGGAGCGGGTGGCGAGGTGGTCGTCCAGTTCGCGCCCGTTCTTGGCGCCGACCGCGTCGAATCCGCAGCCGCGCAGGTATTCCACCATGTCGCGGCGCAGCGAAGCCTCATCCTCAACCACGACGATCACAGGAGTGGACATGCTTCAATCGACCCCGTGGCGGTAAACCACCTCTGCACGAACAGTCGCATCCATACTAGTGCATGCGCGGATATGCAAGCCTGCCGTCGCCCGGTGCAATGCGCTATCATCCGCCCGCCTGCCGGGACGGGGCACCCGGGGGCGGTTTCCAAGGGGCGACGGGGGAATGCGGCGATGCGGCGAAAAATTTCGCTGATGCTGATCGGATTGTTCATGGCGGTGAGTGTATTCGGTCCGGCGCAGGCGTCCAGGCTGGATGAAATCCGCGAGCGCGGCACGCTGCGCTGCGGCGTTACGCCGCTGGGTGAATCGCTGACCGCGCGCGACGTCGAGGGACGGTTCGTCGGCTTCTACCCCGACTTCTGCCGGGCCATCGCCACCGCCGTCACCGGCGGCACCGACACGGTGGAGTTCGTGCTGGTCGGCACCAACAACCGCTTCGACGCCATCCGTTCGCCGGACCTGGACGTGCTGGTGGAGGCCACCACCTGGACGCTGTCGCGCGCCACCGGCATGGGGCTTTCCTTCACGGCGCCCTACCTGTTTGACGGCCAGGCGTTCCTGGTGAGCCGCAAGGCCAGGTACCGGCACATCCCCGACCTGAAGGGCGCGTCCGTATGCGTGGAGGGCGACTCGACGTCGCTGGAGAACCTCAAGGCCTACAACACGGCCAAGGGCCTCGGCCTAAAAATCATGGAGTTCTCGACCATCGAGGCGGCGTTCAGCGCGCTGGTGGAGCGGCGGTGCGATGCCGTTAGCACGGACTACACGATCCTCGCCTCGATCATGCTGTCGCTGGCGTCCAACCCGTCGGAGTTCGCCCTGCTTCCCGAACTGATCAGCAAGGAGCCGCTGACCCCCGTGGTGCGGGCCGGCGACGAGGCGTGGGCCAACGTCGTGCGCTGGGTCGTCCACGCCACCCTGGAGGCGGAGGAGATGGGCATCACCGCGGCCAACGCCGACCGCCTGCGCAAGGAGGGTCCGCCGGAGGTGCGGCGTTTCCTGGGCGCCGAGCCCGGCTTCGGCCGGACGCTCGGCCTCGACGACGCGTGGGCGTACCGCGTGGTCAAGGCGGTCGGCAACTATGGCGAGATCTTCGCGCGCAACCTGGGGGAGGGCTCGCGCCTCAAGCTGCCGCGCGCCGCCAACGCCCTGTGGCGCGACGGCGGCCTGCTGTGGGCGCCGCCGATGCGGTGAGCTCGACCTTGGCATTCATGCCGGATGGCAGGCGGCCTCGCCGAGGCGGTCGATGAAGGGGGACGGGATTTCCTTGCCGCGGCGGGTGAACAGCGCGGTGGCGACGTCGTGCTGGCGCGCAGCTATGCGGCCAGCGACCTCGACCGCCCGCGTCACCGGCCTCAAACCGCCTCCACCGGTGAAACGATGGCCACGGACCGCAACGCCACGCGCGCCACGCGGTAGCGCGGGCGGCGCGGCGCCACGGCCCGGTGTGCCCGGCGGCGGCGGCTGGCGTCGAGCAGGACGCGCGCCACCTCCTCCTCGCCGACCGGGCGGCCGGCTTGGCCGGAGACGAGGCTGGCGGTTTCCAGGAGGGCGAGCTGGTGGGCCACCGGTCCGTCGATGCGCTTGGCCGCCGCGGTCGCCAACGCTTCGGCGTAGAACGACAGGATCATCGCCCTCAACCACTCGTCCGCCTGCTTCACCATCGCCGTTCTCCCGACGCGTTCCACGCAGCCCGAAACGTCAACTGGGAAGCGATTCGGCCGGCCGCTATGGCGCTTAGCGGATAGGACCGTGTCCGCCGGACGCCCTATGCGGGCGCGACAAATTGCGCGTGGTGGGAAGGAACACGGCGGGCGATGACTTTCTTCGCGTATCGACGCTAAGATCCTTGCACCCTCACCATCAGCGCTGCGGAACCCCTGCGTATGTCGGAACGCACCCAGGCCGAGATCGAAACCATCAAGGCCGCCCTCATGGGCCACCAGAACTGGCTCAAGCGCAAGGGCGGCAAGCGCGCCGACCTCAGCTTCAAGAACCTGTCCGGCCTCAACCTGGAAAAGATGAACCTGTCGGGGGCCAAGCTGTCGGGGGCGACCTTCGTCGGCTCGCGCCTCGCCGGCGCCGACCTCAGCCAGACCGACCTGTTCGGCGCCGACCTGGAGGGGGCGAACCTGACCGGCGCCAATCTGGCCGGGGCCGACCTGCGCGGCGCCAACCTGCACCGCGCGGCGCTGACCGACGCCATCCTGCGCGGCGCCGACCTGCGCGCCGGCGCGATCATGAGCGACGGCGGGGCGGCCAAGGGCGGCGGGCAGACGAAGCTGACCGAGGCGAAGCTGGAACGCTCGATCCTCAACGGTGCCAACTTCGCCGGCTGCGATCTGTCGGGCGCCGACCTCAACGACGCCGACCTGTCCGGCGCCGAACTGACGGGCGCCGTGCTGGTCGGCACCGATCTGGCCGGCGCCACGCTGGACGGCGCCACCTTCGGCAACACGGTCATCGACGCGGCCGCGCTCAGCCAGACCTACATCCCCTTCGCCCTGCCGGCCAACGCGCTGGCCCAGCCCACCTACCGGGAGGTGGCCGCCGCCGACTTCCTGGCGATGGTGGTGGAGCACGAGCGCTGGGTCGAGACCGAGGGGCGCGAGGGCAAGCGGCTGGACGCCGACCTGCTGTCGGTGACCGGCTCCGACATCGGCGGGCGCATCCTGTCGGCCGCCCGGCTGCGCCGCTGCCGCTTCCCGCGCGCCAAGTGGCGCGGGGTCGATCTGCAGATGGCCGACCTGTCCTACACCGACCTGGAGGGCGCCGACCTCGCCGAGGCCGACCTGCGCGGCGCCACCCTGCGCCGGGCGCGGCTGGCCGCCGCCAAGCTGGGCAAGGCCGACGCGCGCCCGCTGCACCTTGCCGGCGGCCGGGCGTGGCCGGCGAACTTCGACAGCGCCGATTTGTCCTTCGCCGACCTGCGGGGCGCCCAGATGGCCGAGGCGGTGACGGGCAGCGCCAAGATGGACGGCGCCAAGCTGGACGGCAGCGGCCTCAGCGTGCCGGAGACGACGGGCGCCGCCCCGCCGCCGCGCCCGACCTCGCCCACCGAGCGGCGCCGGCACAAGCGCTTCTCGCGCCCGGTGCTGATGCTGCAGGACGACCGCGGCGCGCACCACAGCCGCAACTGGTCGGTCGCCGGCCTGTGCGTGCGCGTCTACGACCAGGAGAACCCCTACCAGCCGGGTGAGGTGATCCGCGGCCGCCTCATCCTGGGCGACCGGATGGACGTGACGGCACCGGTGGAGTGCACGGTCATCCGCAACCAGGTCGCCAAGGGGCAGGTGTCGTTGAAGTTCAACGGCATGAACGACGAACTCAAGACGCTGCTTAAGATCGCCTTCGCCGACTACCAGCGTTTGACGTCGGGGTAACTTTATCCCTTCCCGCGGCCCAGCATCTATGGGATGCACACATCTTTTAGTCGACAGTAACGCATTGATGCAGGGAAGAAAAAAGCCCCTCTCCCTTGAGGGGGCGACGCCGAAGGGCGTCGCGGTTGGGGTGAGGGTGATTACGGCCGGATGGCCGGATAAGAAGACTCATTTTCCCGCCATCCGGCGGTAATGACCCCTCATCCCAACCCTTCTCCCGCTTTCAGCGGATGCCAAAGGCATCCGCCTGTCGCGGCAGCCGGATCGAAGATCCGGCGAGAGCGAGGGGAGAAGGGCTTATACAGCGTCCGCCATGATGTGTGCATCGCGTAGCAGCGGGGCCGGGAGAGGGTGTTTAAAGCTTGTTCCGGCCGTCGGGGTCCTGGCTGTCGGCGTAGGGCTTGCCGTCCGGCGTCTTGGCCTCGACGTGGCGCCCCTCCTTCTGTGCCTTCAACCGCTCGCTGATGCCGGCGGCGCCGGTGTCCGGCGCGTCGGGGTCGGCGCTGCGGCGGGGGGCGCGGGTCTCGTCGATGCCCTGGTCGCGCTGGTTGTGGTCGGGGTGGCCGGGAACCTGCGGGGTTTTCTGGCTCTCGTGCGCCATGGCTCGTCTCCGTCTCGCAGGGGGAGGGAGTCCTGCCAACCGGACGCGGTGCGCGGAGTTCCCCCCGCGCACCGGCCCATGGCTATTCGGCGGCTGTTCGGCGGCTATTCGGCCCGCATGCGCCCGGCCCAGGCGATCAGCAGCTCGTCGCGCGACTTCAGGCCGGGTTCGGGCAGGGCGTGGTTGACCACCGCCTTGGACGCACCGCCGGTGGCCTCCGGCAAGCGGTTCTCCCACATGGCCTGATGCAGGGTCGGCAACGTCTCCCAATCGCCCAGGTGCGTGGCCGGGACCTTGACGGCGCCCGACGCGATGACGCGGTTCAGCCCGGCGATTTCCGCCGCGTTGGACAGGTGGGTGCCGATGATCGACGCGGTCGGCATCAGGATGCGGCGCTGGCGCATCCACACCTGCGGGGCGTAGAAGCTGTACCTGCGCCCAACGCCATCCGGGGCCATGTCGCCGCAGTAGACGACACGGCCCGTGCTGGGCTTGACCAGCATGGTGGAGACGAACAGCGTGTCGCGCCGTGCCCGCTCCACCACCACGTCCGGCATGCCGCGCGGGTTGTCGGCGGAACGCAGGATGCGGCCCACCGCCTGGCCCAGCGGCTTGAATGTCTCCTCCGTCATCAGGCGCACGGCCTCCTTGAAGGCGGCCGTCTCCTTCTGCGGGTCGGGCAGGTCGGGCATGGTGTCCGGCCAGACGAAGTGCGGCACGCGGCGGCGGATCTCCGCCAGCGACACCGCCCCCGCCAGCGCCTCGCCATAGCCCAGCGACAGCACGAAGTCGCGCTCCGCGTCCTGGTCGGTGACGACGCAGACGCGGGCACCAGCCTCCCGCGCCGCCTCGATGGCCGACAGCGCCATGTCGTCGCGCAGGCCCACCGCACCCGCCCCGTAGAACACCAGCACCGTCTCGCCCGGCTTCAGCCGCGCCCGGCGCAGCATCTCTGCCGGCTCGGCCGATCCCGGCTTGCCGAGGAAGGTCATGTGGTAGCCGCTGGACGCGCCGAAGAAGGTCAGCGCTCCCCCCTCGGCCAGCGCCTGGAAGCTGCGCGGGAAGGTCGTCTCGCCGGCATGGCTGACGGCGTAGTCGACCAACGCGCCGCCGTTGGCCGCGCGCACGGAGTCGAGGAAGCCGGAGCCGGCCTGCTCCCACGCCGCCCACTGCGTCGGGTCGGCCGGGATGCGGGTGAAGGCGGCGTCGAAGGCCGCGCGGTCCACCGCCTCCGCACCACGGGCGCGCAGCGCCTCGGCGCGACGGGGCGACGACACCATGCCGGTGACGCGCATGCGCCGGGCGAGCGCCAGCTCCACCGCCCAGGCGCCGGTGCCGCCCAAGGCACCCTCCACCAGCAGCCGCCCGCCGGGGCGCACGTCCAGTGCCGTGAACAGCGCGCGGTAGGCGGTGCCGGCGGCCAGCATGTAGCTTCCCGCCTCCTCCAGCGTCAGGCCCGGCGGCAGGGGGAAGAGCTGCGGCCCGTCGGCCAGCATGAATTGCTGGTGGCTGCCGTCCGGCGACTGGTAGCCCTGGATGTGGAAGTCGGTGAACATGGGGTCCGCCCCGGCTTCCGGGTCCAGCAGGTCGGACACGCCGGAATAGACGGCCACGAGGTCGCCGACGTTCAGCCGCCCCTGCGCCTGCAGCGCCTCGCCCAGCCGCGCCACCAGCGCGACACCGCCGGAACCGGTGACGTGCACGTCCTCGTCATGCTCGTCGAACAGCGAGATGGGGATGCCGGTCAGCGCCCAGACGTCGTTGTAGTTCACCTCCGACGCCAGGACGTAGAGCAGCGCCTGGTTGGGGCCGGGCTCCGGCACCGGGACGACGACCTCCACCTCGGCGTCCTGAGGGTCGCCGTGCGCGGCGGCACCCGTTTCCAGGTCGCGGACGACGGCCTGCGCCAGTTGCCACGTGGGCAGCGGTGTGGCGCCTGGGAAGAAGGGGCTGCCGATGGGCAGCACGCCGTCGCGGTCCTGCCGGCGCGGGCGGGCGGGCAGGGGCGGGGACTTCTTCTCCAGGAACAGCGCGATGCCCTTCTTGGCGCCGTTCTCCGCGTCCAGCAGGAAGCGCGCGAAGGCGTCGACCTCGGCCGCCGAGCCGGCGTCGAAGCCCTGTTCCAGGCCCGTGCGGACCAGCGCCACGATGGTGTCGGCGACCGGGCCGCGGCCGACGCCATGGGCTTGGCGGAGGAGGCGGGCGATCGTGGGCGACGCGTGCCCCCACCCGGCGCCTTCGGCGCCACCCTCCCCCGCTGCGCAGGGGAGGGTTGTAGGGGCAAGCGCCATCTCCCGCGCCATACCCTTCGCGAGCGTCAGCGCGTCGTCCGCGCCGCGGGCGATGACGTCGACCAAGCCGTAGTCCAGCGCCGTTTCCGCGCCCACCTGACGGCCGGACAGCAGGATCTCCAGCGCGCGCTCCAGGCCCCGCTCCGCATCCTTGCGCAGCAGCAGGCGCGGCAGGCGCTGCGTGCCGCCGTAGCCGGGCGGCAGGAACAGGTTGATCTCCGGCTGGCCGAGCCGCGCGCGCGGGTCGGCGACGCGCAGGTGGCAGGCCATCGCCAGCTCGCAGCCGCCGCCCAGCGCCACGCCGCGGATGGCGGCGATCACCGGCTTGTCCAGCGTCTCCAGCGCGCGGAACACGGCGTGCGCCTTGGCGGGCAGGGCGCGGGCCTCCTCCGCGTCGTGCACCTCGTCGGCCAGCTGGCGGATGTCGGCGCCGGCCACGAAGCTCTTGCCGCCGGCCCCGGTGATGACGACGGCGCGGATGTCCGTACGGCGCCTCAGGTGGCCGACCAGCGTGTCCAACTCGTCCAGCAGGCGGTCGGACAGGGCGTTGACCGGCGGGTTGTCGATGGTCACCGTCGCCATGCGGATGCCGTCGGCGAGCGTGTCGTACTGGATGGACAGGAAGCGCTGGCGCTCCAGCAGTTTCTGTTCGTCGGCGCGCTGCTGGCCGCGCTTCCACGCCTCGATCTTCGCGCGCAGGTCCGGCAGGCATTCGGGGTTGCGCAGGGTGGAGGTGTCGCCCAGGTCCTCGTCGTTCATCATGGCCGTCAGGAAGCGGCGCATGTACTTGCCCGACCGCGTCTCGGGGAAGGCTGGCACGGTGATGACGTCGGACGGCACGGCGACGGCACCCTTCTCCTGCCGCACGAGGTCCTTCAGGCGCCGCTCGTCGTCGCCGGTCAGGCTCTTGCCCTTGGCGGGCAGGACGAAGGCGACGGGGGTCAGGCCCTTCTCCCGGTGCGGGGCGCCGACGACGATGACGTTGCCGACGGGGCTGTCCGGGTTGATCTGCTTGTCGCGCAGGATGGCGCCCTCGATCTCCTCCGTCCCCATGCGGTGGCCGGAGACGTTGATCACGTCGTCGGAGCGGCCGTGCAGGCTGAAGGACCCGTCCGCGTACCGGCGCGCGAAGTCGCCCTGCAGGTAGGCCCACACCGGCCGGCCCGCCGCGTCGCGGAAGCGGCCGAAATAGGTCTTCACGAACCGCTCGAAATCGCCCTTCCACCCCGGCGTCCCCACGGCCTCCGCGTCGCCCCAGATGGTGCGGGCGAGGTAGGGGTAGGGGGCGGCCACCACGATCTCCCCCTTCTCCTCCAGCTCCGCCGGGCGGCAGGCGAAGCGACCCTGCGCGTCCGCCTCGCCCTCCGTCACCCACACGTCGCCCATCACCCAGGGCAGCGGGTAGGTGTGGGCGTCGGCGCGTAGGCGCTGGTCGGCGTTGCCGTAGGGGTGGGTCCAGACGATGCCGCCGTGCTCCGTCGCCCAGTAGGAGTTGATGTACTGCGGCGTCATCACCTGCATGCCGAAGGCCTGCACGGCGGGGCTGGTCGGCTCGGCGCAGAAGGTGGCAACGCGCAGGGTGGAGCGGTCGTAGCGCTCCACGTCCGCGCGGTTCTCCGGGTGCGTCATGACGGTCTTCAGGAAGGTCACGCCCGCCTTGAAGATCGTCACCTTGTGCCGCTCGATGATGGAGGCGAAGCGGCCGGCGTTGGGGAACACCGGTGCCCCTTCCGTCACGATGCCGGGGATGCGCGCGGCCAGGCTGGCGGTGATCAGGTAGCTCTGCCCGGTGATCCAGCCGGGGTCGGCGACCACGTAGATGACGTCGCGGCCGGGCAGGGCGTCGAACGACACCGCCATGGTGTGCGCCAGCCCCGCCACATAGCCGCCGTGCACGTGCACCACGCCCTTGGGCTTTCCGGTGGAGCCGGAGGTGTAGATGATGAACAGCGGGAACTCGGCGTCCACCGGAACGCAGGGCACCGCCTTCCACAGCGCGGCGCACAGGGCGCGGTCGGGCAGGGCGCGGAGATCCGCCATGCCCGCCACCCCGGCGGCGGCGCAGACGGCGCGCTCGGCCTCCGCCAGCAACTCGTGCGCCCAGACGTCGCGGCCCTCCACCCAGGCGATTTCCGGCAGGGCGGCGTGGCGGACGACGATGACCTTTTCCACGCGCGGCGGCGCCTGGGTCAGCGCCTCGGCCACGCTGGCGCGCAGGTCGGCGATGGCCCCGGCGTCCAGGCCGCCGCGCTTGTCCAGCGCCTTGCCCAGCTCGCGCATCACGTCGGCCGGGGCCACGGTGATCTCGCCTTCCAGCCCCTGGCGCACGGCGTCCACCAGCGCGGCGGCGTCGGCGCCCGCCTTCTCCCCCACCACCCGCTCGACGATCGCCAGCGCGGCCGGCAGCGCCACGAAGCGGTCGAGCGCCGGGTCGGTGTACGCCTCCTTGAACGCCGCCATCTCGGCGTTGCGGGACGCGCCGTCGGCGGTGATGACGACGCGCGCCCCGGCGTTCTCGATACGGTCGGACAGCGTCTTGTCGGAGAAGCCGCCGAAGACGGGCGTGTAGATCACGCCGATGCGCTTGGCCCCCTCGGTCCAGACGATCTGGTCGAGGATGTTCGGCATGTTCAGCGCGATGCGGTCGCCCTGGCCGAGGCCCAGCGCCTTCAGCGCCTGCGCCGCCAGCACGGAACGGACCAGCAGTTCCCGCCGCGTCAGCGTCACGTGGTGCACCGGCCCGCCGCGCCCGCCGTTGGCGGCGGCGTCCCAGCGGTCGCCCTCGTACCAGTAGGCGGGCTCGGCGCCGAATCCGGCCAGCACGTGGCGGTCCACCTCGTTGAAGGCGGCGTTGGTCAGGGCGCCGGAGAACCAGCGGTAGAAGGGCGCCTCGCCGTCGTCGAACGCCGTCGTCCAGGGCTTCCAGTCCGCCCGCTCGGCCGGTTCGCCGGTGGCGGCGTCCCAGCCGCGCCAGACGCCGTCCGCCGCGCGCGTCAGCCACGCGGTGCCGTCGAACCAGTGGATGGTCCGGGCCGCGATGTCGCCATGGAACGCGCCCGGATCGCTCTCGCACGCCGCGCGCATACGTTGCCAGTCGTCCGCCGTGCGGATCGGGTTGACCGTGGCGTCCTGCGGCAGCGGCGGGGTGAACACCTCCGTGACGGCGGCGTCGTCCATGTTCTCCTCCCTCTTGTTCGTGGCCGCGTGCGGCGGCGCGCCCACTATAGCGCGCCGCCGGGCAGACGGTTCAAGGGGGCGGATCGTTCAAGAGGCGGAGGATTCCCGATACCGCGCATAGCCGTCGGCGCGCAGGCGGCAGGCCGGGCAGGCACCGCAGCCGTACCCCCAGTCGTGCAGCTCCTTGCGTTCGCCCAGGTAGCAGGTGTGCGTCTCCTCGCGAATCAGCTCGACCAGCGCGGCGGCGCCCAGCGTCTCGGACAGGCGCCACGTGGCGGCCTTGTCGATCCACATCAGCGGGGTGTGCAGCACGAAGCGGCTGTCCATGCCGATGTTGAGGGCCACCTGCATGGCCTTGATCGCGTCGTCGCGGCAGTCCGGATAGCCGGAGAAGTCGGTCTCGCACATGCCGCCGACGATGTGGCGCAGCCCCCGGCGGTAGGCGAGCGCCGCCGCGAAGGCCAGGAAGATCAGGTTGCGGCCGGGCACGAAGGTGTTGGGCAGGCCGTTGGCGCCCATGGCGATCTCGGTCTCGCGGGTCAGCGCCGTGCTGGCGATGGCGCCCAGCGCCTCCAGGTCGATGGTGTGGTCCTCGCCCAGGCGGGCGCCCCAGGCCGGGAACCCCGCCGCCAGCCGGGCGCGCACGCGGGCGCGGCAGGCCAGTTCCACGGCGTGGCGCTGTCCGTAATCGAACCCCAGCGTCTCGACCCGTTCGAAGCGGTCGAGCGCCCAGGCCAGGCAAACCGTCGAATCCTGCCCGCCCGACAGCAGAACCAGCGCACCATCCCCTGCCGCCATCGCCGCCTCCCGTCTTCACACGCTGTGCCACACACGCTGCGCCACCCAACAGCAGGCGCGCGCCGCTGTCCAGCGGTCAAGATGTCCGGCCTATTCAAAAGGCGTAGAGTTTAGCCAGGATATATGACGTTTGATGTGTCGGCCGGCGGCGAAAGGCGGGTGGCTGCTATAACCAAAGATGTCTTCAGAAAAACTGTGGGCTTTGGCATAAAACGGGCACGCGAGATCGAACGGAATGCCGGGTCGGTTTCGGGGGGAGGAAAACGCAAACCAAAGACCAAAATAAACGCAGGACTTAAGCCCGGTGCCATAGTCACCGGGCTTTATCTTTTTGTGATCCTTTTATTTCGAAGGGATGACGGTGCTCCTGGCGGTGGTATGACCAGCCGGGTGCGTCATTCCGCCGCTTCCGCCGGCTGGCGCACGGGAACCAGCAGGTTGGCGACCAGACGCTGCACCACCTCGCCCTTTTGGTTGTAGGTGGTCGTCCGGATGCGTGCGATGCCGCGGTCGGGGCGGCTGGTCAGGCGCTTTTCCAGCACCTCGCTTTCAACCCGCAGGGTGTCGCCCGGCCGCGTCGCCGTCGGCCACGCCACTTCGTCCACGCCCAGCCCGACGAAGCCGCCGGCCAGGCGCCCCTCGCCGCCGACGATCATTTTCATGGTCAGCGCCGCCGTGTGCCAGCCGCTGGCCGCCAGGCCACGGAAGATGCTCGCCTCCGCCGCCGCGGCGTCGAGGTGGAAGGGCTGCGGATCGAACTGCCGGGCGAAGGCGACGATGTCCTCCTCGGTCACCGTGACCGGTCCGCCGGCGTGACGGTCGCCGATGTTCAGGTCGTCGTAATACCGCATGCTCAACCCTCCCGTGGATGCGATGCCGCTTTCCCGCGCGGCCCTGTGGGTGTATGGTAGAGACAGGTCTGTCTCATGGCTGTGGATGATAGAGACAGGTCTGTATCATTGTCAACACGCTTCAAGACGGATTTGCGGCATGGCGGAGACGGCACAGAAACCGGCGCGGGAGCGGATCCTGGAGACGGCGACCGACCTGTTCTACCGCGAGGGCATCCGCTCGGTCGGCGTGGACACCATCATCGCCCGCTCCGGCGTGGCGAAGATGAGCCTGTACCGGAACTTCCCTTCCAAGGACGATCTGGTCTGCGCGTGGCTGGAGGACACCCGGCGCCGCTTCTGGGGCTGGTGGGACGGCATCATGGCGCGCGCGCCCGGCGATCCGCGCGCCCAGGTCGCGGCGCTGTTCACCGCGCTGGGCAAGTGGCGGGCGCACCCGGCCTTCCGCGGCTGCCCGTTCCTGAACACGCTGACCGAGTACCGCGACACCGGACACCCCGGCCGCGCTATCGCCGAGGCGCACCAGCGCGCGGTGCGCGGCCGCTTCGCCGAACTGGCGGCCATGGCCGGCGCGCGGGAACCGGACCTGCTGGCCGACCAGCTGATGATCCTGCTGCACGGCGCCTACGCCAGCGGCCCCTGCGCCTCGGCGGAGGTGTCCGTGCGGACGCTGGTCAGCGCCGCCGATGCGCTGCTGGACGCGGCATGCTCGCCGGCGCGGTAGCCCGAGTTCCCACCGGGGAGCGCGCCAACCCGCAGCGGAGTGGAACGAAGACAGAGCCCCTCTCCCCTGGCGGGAGAGGGGTTGGGGAGAGGGGGATCCCCGGCGTCAGCCGGGATATGAATCTCTTCCGGGCATCCGCCCGTAACCACCCTCTCCCCACCCCCTCCCCCGCCAAGGGCTATCGCATGTAAGCAAAGAGTTCGAAGAAGAATTCTTCGCTTATCATGGCCCTGAACATTTTCAGGCTCATTGACCGGTCCAACGGGTGCGCCCGCAAGATGTTCTGAGCCAAGCGCCGGATG